>NZ_JBFPFX010000001.1:0-315240 GCF_047978245.1 Pseudomonas sp. LFS044 | reverse complement strand
GCCACCAAGGCTAACAACTATGGCCTATCAGGCCATGGCACGTTGCAACAAATGTAGGAGCGGGCTTGCCCGCGATGCGCCGCGCGGGCGGCGCTCGATCTCAAGGGCGCTAAAAATCCCAAGGCAAGCGCTCGATCTACGCCAAACTTCAATAATCAAGACAAGCGCTCAAACCCTACCCCTCACTCACTTGCTGCGCGCCTTGTTGTAGATGGTCTTGGCCTGGTCCGCCGAAGCCTGGCACTTGGTCATGTCGCCGGCCTTCTGGGCATCCTTGGCATTTTGCAGATGCACCTTGAAGTCATGGGCCATGCCACCATGCATCGCCTGGCCACTGGCCTTGTGGAAGTCCTCCAGTTCCTTGATCTTGGCTTCACAGTTGCTCGCCGGGTCCGCATGGGCCGCAAAACTCAACACAGACGCAATCACCAGCAGTGCGATGGATTTCATGGAGCGT
The DNA here is from genome assembly GCF_047978245.1 of Pseudomonas sp. LFS044. Taxonomy (NCBI): domain Bacteria; kingdom Pseudomonadati; phylum Pseudomonadota; class Gammaproteobacteria; order Pseudomonadales; family Pseudomonadaceae; genus Pseudomonas; species Pseudomonas sp. LFS044. Next base: position 314,783 of record NZ_JBFPFX010000001.1, on the reverse strand, counting down.
TCTCCTGGGAAATCGGAAGGTTCATCGAGAGACATTGGCTCGACGCAGCCAACAGCATAGTAGGCCAAACGCCCTGACGCCTCTGCTCAGGCCGATGATCGTGACCCGCTGCGGCATATACCCCTTACTGCCGCAACCGCTCCAGGGCCTCCAGCACAAACCCGGTCGCCCGCTCGGGCGGCCCTTCCCTGCAGGCAATCCCCAACTGCCGCCACAACCCCGGCCGCAGCGGTCGGCGGGCGATGCGCCGGTCCAGTTCGGCCACTTCGCCCTCCTGGGGCAGCAAGGTGGCGCCATACCCGGCGCCCACCAGGCTTTTGATTGCATCGTTGTAGTTCAGCTCGATCCGCGGCTCGGGGTACAGCCCGGCGGCGGCGAACCATTCAGCGGTCACCCGCGACAGTTGCGTGCTGCTGTCATTGAGGATCAGCGCCCGCTGCCCCAGCCAGGCCGGTGTGACCCTGGCCGGTGGCTGCCAGTCGGCCGGGACGTAGGCGAGGATGGGGTCGCGCCGCCACGGGGTGAGCCTGACGCCCTTGCCTGCCACTTGCGGCAAGGCCACCAGGCCGATGTCCAGCGCGCCCTCACGCAAGCGCGCCAGCGACGCCTGCGAGGTCAGTACCTGCACCTGCACATCGATGCCGGGGTGCGCTGTGCGCAAGTGTTCCAGTGCTTTGGGCAACAGATGCGCAATGGCGCCGGTCGAGGCGCCAAGGCGCACCCGCCCGGTCAGGCCTTCGACTTGCCGGCGCACTTCGTCCAGGGCCAGGTCGGCATCGGCCAGCAGGCGCCGGGCACGCGCCAGCAGGGTTTCGCCGATGGCCGTCGGCCGTACCTGGTTGCGGTTGCGGGTAAGCAGCGGGGCACCGACCCGCGCCTCCAACTCTGCCACGTGCAGGCTGATGGTCGGGGGCGCCAGGTTGAGCTGGCGGGCGGCCTCGGCGAACGAGCCCAGGTCGGTGATGACCACCAGGGTACGGAGGCGGTCGAGGCTGATTTCGCGCATGGCATCGGTCCTGTTGTGGCAGCTACGGCCTCTGCGCGGGTACTGCGCAGGGGCAAGGCACCGACAACTGTAATTCAGAAAAAATGAACATCGCAGTCATGATATTCAAATTTCCTTTACCACCGCCAGAGGCGACCATGGTTCATCTCCTCCTGACCGGACCCTGACCATGCACACCCCTCTTGTCTTCATCGATGGCGACCAAGGCACCACCGGCCTGCAGATCCACGCCCGCTTGCACGGCCGCGACGACCTGCACCTGTTGACCCTGCCCGAAGCCGAACGCAAGGACCCGCAGCGCCGCCGCGAGGCGATCAACAGCGCCGACATCGCCCTGCTCTGCCTGCCCGACGCCGCCGCCCGCGATGCCGTAGCGGCCATCCACAACCCGGCGGTTCGGGTGATCGATGCCAGCTCGGCGCACCGCACCACGCCCGGTTGGGTGTATGGGCTACCGGAGCTGAACGAGCAGCAGCCCGAGCGTATCGCCCAGGCCAAGCGCGTCAGCAACCCCGGCTGTTACCCGACCGGCGCCATCGCGCTGCTGCGCCCGCTGGTCCAGGCCGGCCTGCTGCCGGCCGACTACCCGCTGAGCATCCATGCCATTTCCGGTTATTCCGGGGGTGGCCGCGCGGCGGTCGAGCAGCATGAACAGCCCGGCGCCGAACAGGCACCCACCCTGCAGATGTACGGGCTGGAGCTGGCGCACAAGCATGTGCCGGAAATCCAGCTGCACGCTGGGCTGTCGGCAAGGCCGGTGTTCTTGCCCGGTTATGCCGCGTATCGCCAGGGCATCGTCCTGAGCATCCCGCTGCAACTGCGCCTGCTGCCTGGCCAGGCCACCGCCGAACAGCTGCAGGCGTGCCTTGAACGGCACTACCAGGGCGCCCGCCACGTGCAGGTCGCACCGCTGCACCAGCACGGCCCGGCCACGCCGCTCGACCCCGAGGCGCTGAACGACAGCAACGACCTGCGCCTGGCCCTGTACGCCAACCCAGAGCACGGCCAGGTGCTGCTGACGGCCGTGTTCGACAACCTGGGCAAGGGCGCCTCGGGCGCGGCGGTGCAAAACCTCGACCTGATGCTTGCGGCCATGCACGCACAAGGCTGACACGGCAAAAAGGGTTTAGACTGTGCACCCCGCGCCAATCCGGCGCGGGGTGATCAAACCGCAGCCGGAGCCCGTCCACCGATGTTCATCCTGAGCCGCCTCGACAGCGTGCCGCCCGAATCCTTCCAGAACCAGATCCGCGAACTGGTGATCCACCACGTCGGCGAACTGAGCAGTGTCGCCATTCGTGCCGAAAACCCGTTGTACCCGCTGTATCAGTACGGTGTCGGCATGGAGGTCCACCAATACCTGCAGGCCATGGACGGCACGCGCGGCCTGGCCGTGGAGCTGACCCTGGCCCTGGACGCCGATGCGCCGGACCAGATGCTGGGTTTTGCGTTGACCTTGCCCGCCCAGGACAACGACCAGGCTTGCGCAGTGGCGTTTCTGGCCGTGGTCGCGGAGCACCGCCGCCAGGGCATCGCCCGCGCATTGCTGGGTGACGTGCAGGCGCGTTTTGCCAGTGTCGAGCTGAATGCCTTTGCCCACCAGGTGCCTTGGTTCGAAGCGATGGGCATGCAGGTGGTGGCGGCCAGCGGGCCACAGGTGCTGATGAGCAGCACCGGCCAGGCCAGCGCTGCGCTGATCGGCCGGCTGGACATTGCGCCGATCTACCAGACCACCGAAGTGCATCAGATTCACACCTACCTGCTCAACCAGCAGGGTGAGGATGCGATGATCGAGGCCGAGCAGCAGCGCGATGAGTGGCTGGATGAGTTGGCGGAATCGGCGCGCGACTGTGTGCGCCAGCGCAAGACCGTGCATTGACCTGACGGCCTCATCGCCGGCAAGCCGGCTCCCACAGGTAAGCCACAACTCCAGAATGCTGTGGGGCAACTGTGGCAGCCGGCTTGCCGGCGATGAGGCCACACTGGCCCTTCAGGCATGCACCCAGCGCCGATGCAGCCCACGCGCCAGTGCATCGAGCATGAACCCCAGCACCCCTATCAGCAGCACCATGGCCATCAGCTCCGAGTAAGCCAGCCGGTCACGGGTATCGAGAATGAAATACCCAAGCCCGGCACTCACGCCCAGCATTTCGCACGGCACCAGCACGATCCACAGAATGCCGATGGCCAGGCGCACGCCGGTCAGCACATGGCCGATCACCCCGGGGATGATCACCTTGCACAAGGTTTCCCAGCGCGTGGCACTCAGGCTACGGCTCAACTGCAACCAGCGCGGGTCGAGCTGGCGCACGCCTGCGGCGGTGTTGAGCAGAATCGGCCACAACGCCGCAAACGCCAGCAGGAAGTAGATCGGCTGGTCGCCCACGCCCATCAGCATCACCACCACCGGCATCCACGACAACGGTGAGATCATCCGCAAAAACTGGAACGCCGGCGTGGTTGCCGCCTCCAGGTGCCGGTAGCTGCCCACCAGCAGGCCCAGCGGCACACCGATCAGCAACGCCAGCAACAGGCCGACAAGAATACGCTTGAGGCTGACCCAGACGTGCCCGTAGACCTCGCCTTCGCCCAGCAACTCCACCAGGCTGGCCAGTGTCGCCTGGGGCGAAAAGCGCGCCGACAGGCCATCGGCCTCGCCGAACAACCGCACCCCGGCCCACCACAGCAGCAGCAACCCCAGCAGCCCGGCCAACCCAAGTCCGGCATGTACAACATGTTTGCGCATCAGACCGCGAACTCCTCACTACGCTCGAAGTTGTCGGCAATGCCGAACACCGACGGGCCGCCTACGGCGGCAATGGCATTGCGCACGAAGCGGTCGTCGACCAGGTCGCGCGCGGTCTGCGCCGGGTCCAGGCCGGCAAGGAAAGCGCTCTCCCCTTCGATCAGGGTGCCTTTCAGGCGTTTGACCAGTTCTTCGGTGTAGCTGGGGAACGGGTACGGCTGGAAGTCGATGCGCTTCTCGTCCCACTGCTGGTGCTGGATGGCCCCGCTGGCGATGTAGGCGGCGCGGTCCTCGGCGGCCGGGGCCAGCACCTTGGCCAGCACCGCAGGCTCGTGTGGTGTGTACTTGTTGGGGCCGGCCTTGGACAGCAGCGCTGCGGCTTCGGCGCGGTGGTCGCGGGTCCAGTGCTGGGCCTTGACGATGGCGTTGACAACCTTCTGCGACCACTCGGGGCGGTTGTTCAAGTCGTGCTCGTGCATGAACACCACGCAGCAGGCGTGGTTGCGCCACACGTCACCGGTGAAGCGCTGCACACGGCCGACCTTGAGGTTTTCAGCCAGGGCGTTGAACGGCTCGGCGACGATGTAGCCGGCAATGCGCTTGCTGGCCAGGGCCGGCGGCATGTCCGACGGTGGCAGCACCAACAGGTTGACCTCGTTGGCGGCCAACTGGGCGTTGGCGGGCCTGGACACCGGCGTCAGGCCGTTGTCGTTGAGCATCTGCTGCAGCACCACGTTGTGGATCGAGTACCAGAACGGGATGGCCACGGTCTTGCCGCCCAGCTGCTTCATGTCGGTGATGTCCGGCGCCACCGTCAGGCCCGAGCCACCCACGTGGTTCCACGCCACCACCTTGGCTGGCACCTTGCTGGCGTAGCGCGCCCACACCGTCATTGGCGACAGCAAGTGGATCACATTGACCTGGCCAGAGATGAACGCCTCGATCACCTGGGCCCAGCTGCGCAGCAGCACCGGGCGCTCGGCCTTGAGGCCTTCGGCCTCGAACAGGCCGTTGTTGTGCGCCACCAGCAATGGCGTGGCGTCGGTGATCGGCAGGTAGCCGATGCGCACCGGCGCGTCCGGCTCGGCGGCTGCCCGCGCCTGCAGGCTGGCCAGCAGCGGCACGGCACCGGCGGCGGTGAGCATGGCGCTGAGCTTGAGGAAATCGCGACGCGACGAAGAGGAACAGCAGTCATCCATGCACATGGACAGCCTCCGAGGGCAATGAGGGAGATGAAGGTTGGGCTGTGCGGCTTGCCCGCCGAAGGGTTTTGACGATGTCGATACGCAGCGCGCCCAACGCTTCGACCCGGTGCGTGCGCGGTTGCGGCAGGTCGATGTGCCATTGGCCGAGAACATGCGCTGGGTGGTCGCCCAGTAGCAAGACCCGGTCGGACAACAGCAAGGCTTCGTCGATATCGTGGGTAATCAGCACCGCCGCGGTCTTGTGCGTGGCGATCAGTTGCAGCAGCAATTGCTGCATGTCGGCACGGGTTACCTCATCCAGCGCACCGAAGGGTTCATCCAGCAGCAAGACTTCGGGCTGGCGGGCCAGGCAGCGGGCCAGCGCGGTGCGCTGGGCCATGCCGCCCGACAACTGCGCCGGGTAGTGGCTGCGCGCATGGGCCAGGCCCACAGCGGCGATCGCATGGTCGATGCGCGCACGGCGCTCGGCGGCGGCCAGCTTGGGCTGGCGGGCGAAATCCAGGCCAAAGGCGACGTTCTTTTCCAGGCTCAGCCACGGCAGCAGGCTCGGGTCCTGGAAGGCCACCGCCAGACGCGGGTGCGGGCCCTGCAGCGGTTCGCCGTGCAGGCTCACGCTGCCGCCACGCGGCTGCTGCAACCCGGCCAGTACCCGCAACAAGCTGGATTTGCCGACACCACTGGGGCCGAGGATGGTCACCACCTCGCCCGGCGCCAGCTGCAAGTCGAAGCGCGCCAGCACCTCCTGCCAGCCGCCATCGCGCGGGTAGCCCAGGCTGATCTCCCGGGCTTCGAGCAACACTTGGCTCATGCGTTCGCCGCCTGGCGGTGCAATTCGGCGCGCAGCTGCACCAGGCTCGGGGTCACGATCGGCACGAATGCCGACTCCCGCCAGCGGCGGGCGAACCCTTGGCCGTATTCGCTCAGGTAAGCCTTGCCACCGCTGGCCTGCAGTTCCAGCTGCACTGCGTCGGCGGCGCTTTCAGCCAGGGTGATGCGCAGTTTGAACAGCGCTGCCGGTTGGCTCAGGAAGCGCCCTTCGAGCAGGCCTTGCTTGAGCTCGGCCACGGTGTTTTCCAGGCGCTCCTTGAGCACCTGGCGGGCTTCTTCAAGGAACGAGATGCGGCCGTTCATGTGCGCCTGCACTTCATCCAGCGCACGCCGCGCCAGGCCGATGGCCATACCGCACTGCAATCCAAGGAATGCCGGGCGCACCGTTGGCAGGAACTCGCGGGCGTTGTCGTGCAGCAGCCACTCGCGCTTCAGTTCGACCTGATGGAACGCCAGGGCAGCCGTATTGCTCGATTGCAGGCCCATCAGCTGCAAGTCGTCGGAGCGTTCCAGGCCCTGGGCATCGGATGGGATCGCCAGCACGAACGGCGCGCCGCCTGCATCGTCTTCAATGGCTGCAGCCACCACGAAACCGCTCTTGCGCAGGTTGGTCACCCAGTGCAGGCGGCCGTCGAGGGCCCAGCCGTCGGCCTGCGGGCGGCCGCGCACTTGCAACGCTTCGATGCCGGAAAGGAACTTCATGGCATTGGAAAGCCCCGTGGCACCGGCCAGTTCCCCGGTCAACAAGCCGGGCAACAGGCGCTCACGCAGCGCCTGGTTCGGGCTTTGCAACAGGTATTCGATGAAGGCGCGCTGGCCCCAGCTGACGAAGGCTGCGGCCAGTGAACGGCTGGCGATGGCGGCAATGGCTTCGACCGCATGGGTCACGGCGCCGCCGCTGCCGCCCAGCGCCGGGTCGACACCGACGCGCAGCAGCTGCGATTCGGCGATGTGCGCCAGCACCCGATGCGGGTCGCACTGGCCTTGGTCGATTGCTTCGGCATTGGCATCCAGCCACTGCGCAAATCCAGCATCAAGCATATCCCTACTCCTTTTGATAAGCAGGCGCCGCGGCGCCCTGTGCGGATTACGCAGGCTGCCAGCGGTACTTGCTCAGCTCGTCGTTGAGCGGCGTTTGGGCGAACACATTAGCAAAGTTGCACAAGGTTGCGAGGCTGACGCCAAGAATCACTTCCAGGGCGTTGCCCTCGGTGAAACCGGCAGCCCGGAACGCCTGGTAAGTCGCTTCGCTGACATTGCCGCGGGTGGCGATGACCTCACGGGCGAACGCGGCCAGGGTCTCATAGCGGGCGTCAGGCAGTTCGCCACGGGCGCGCAGGGCGTCGACCACTTCCTGCGGCAGCTTGGCCTTGTTCAGCGCCACGGCGGTGTGGCCGGCCACACAGAAGTCGCAACCGTGCTGGGTAGCAGCAATCAGCTGCACCACTTCACGTTCGGCCAGGGTCAGTTCGGCCTTGCCGTTCAGGGCCGACACGGTTACGTAGGTTTCCAGCGCTGCTGGGGCGTTGGCCAGCACGCCGAGCAGGTTGGGGATGAAACCGGAGTTCTTCTGGGCATTTTCGAGGAACGGGCGGGCTGCTTCCGGGGCGCTCTGCAGCGTGTGTAGCGTAATGCGCGAGGACATGGAGTGGACTCCTTTGATGGGTGTGCATACAGTCTGTTGGTTATAAGAATTACCCTCCATATTCATCAGTCGCCTTTCCTTGCTCCTGAGTGTTTGCATTAGATGATTTCATCCAGCCATCTTGTCGATTGGTTATTAGAAGGCCTCCAGCTCGACGCCAGCCTGTTCCACGTGGGCCGCTATTGCGGTGGCTGGCACGCCAGCACCCAGGGCATGGGCCGGGCCAGTTTTCACCTGGTAGTCCAGGGGCATTGCTGGCTGCACATCGACGGGCAAGCCGAAGCCGTGCGCCTTGAGGCCGGGGATGCGGTGTTTTTGCTGCGAGACCTGGCTTACCGGTTGTCGGGCGACCAGGACCCGGTGAGCGCCTGCGCCCAGCCGCGCCAGGCCATGCAGGCGCTGAATGCCCATGCCAATGACGGGGTGGGCCTGGTGTGCGGGTTCTTCCACTTTCGCCCGGGGCTGTCGTCACTGATTGTCGAGGGCCTGGCCGACTGGATCGTGCTGCGCGCCGACGAGCCCGCCGGGCATGCGGCGCGGGCGCTGTTCGGGCTGATTCTTGAAGAGTGCGAGCGCCTGCCAGCACCGTCGCAAACGTTGTTGGAGCGGCTGACGCACTTGCTGTTCCTGTATGTGCTGCGCCAGCAGGTGCACGCCGGGCAACCACTCGGTGGCTTGGTAGCGCTGGCCCGGCAGCCGGCGTTCGCTGGGTTGCTGGCGCAACTGATCGAGCAACCCGGCCAGGCCTGGACACTGGAAACCATGGCCGCGTGCACGGGGCTTTCGCGGTCGGCGTTTTTCAAACGCTTCAACGAACTGGCCGGGCAGTCACCAGGGCAGGTGCTGCTGGCCTTGCGCATGCGCCATGCCTGCCAGTTGCTGCAGGCGGGCAATACCGTGGAGCAGGTGGGCGCGCAGGTGGGGTATCAGTCGGTGGCGGCGTTTACCCGGGCGTTCGCCAAGGCGGTGGGCGTGCAGCCGGGGGCGTACCGTCGCCAGCATGAAGGGCGTTGAGGCCCCGCGGGCGAAACACCCGCCTTACGCCTGACTCGTCGGGATCCGCCGCTCGCCCATCCAGTCATTGACCTGCTGGCCAAACTCCGCCGGTGCCTTGCGCCCGAACCGGCGCGCCAGGTCGAGGATGGTCTGCTGCGCCAGCGCCTCTTCCATACGCTTCTGCGCCCCCAGCATCACGGCGTGAATCGCACAGGTGCCTTCAGTCGCCCAGCCGGGTGGCGAGCCGTCGAACAGCGTGCAGCGCTCGCGAATCTCGCGGCAGTCGAAAATCTTCTTCGGCCCGTCGATGGCGTTGACGATGTCCAGCACGGTGATCTCGTCCGAAGGCCGGGCCAGGCGAAAGCCGCCCCGCACGCCCTCGGTGGCGACCACCAGCTTGGCGCGGGCCAGCTTGGTGAAGACCTTGGCCAGGTACTCCTGCGGTACGCCCTGCAGCTCGGCCAGGTCGCGCACGCTGGCATCGCGCGTATCGCCGCGCTCGTCCACGAGGTACAGCAGGCAATGGATGCCGTATTCGACGCCAGCACTGTAGAGCGACATGTGTATCTCCGACCAACTTTGTCGCAAATCATACGCGGGTAGCGCGTGCACTGCAAAAGGCTCGCCTTGAAGCGTTGGATAGCTCACCCGATGAGCAGACCCACAGGGGTGTAGAAAAAACTTGCAAAGACAAACTACGACCAATAGAGTCGTAGTTATTCGAGAGGCACCCTGGGTGTGATCGAAGCCACCTTTTCCCGTAATCACATTCGCGGAGCAGCTGCATGAAAACCAACATCCTGATCATTGGTGCCGGCTTTGCCGGTGTCTGGAGTGCCCTGAGCGCCGCCCGCCTGCTGGACAGAGCCAAGCGTGACGACCTGAGCATCAGCGTGCTGGCGCCGCAGCCCGAACTGCGCATCCGCCCGCGCTTCTACGAAGCCGACGTGCATGGCATGAAGGCGCCGCTAGGCGAACTGTTCGACGCGGTGGGTGTGCAGTTCATCGAAGGCCATGCGCAAGGCATCGACGCCCAGGGGCGCAGCGTCAGCTTCACCGGCGCCAATGGCCAACCGCAGCAGATCGCCTATGACCGGCTGATCCTGGCCGCCGGTAGCCAGGTGGCACGCCCGGCAGTCCCGGGGCTGGGCGAACACACCTTCGATGTCGACCAGATGGAATCGGCCATGCACTTGGAGCAGCACCTGGCATCTCTGGCTGCCCTGCCCGCCTCGCCGGCACGCAACACCGTGGTGGTGTGCGGCGGCGGCTTCACCGGCATCGAGACCGCCACCGAAATGCCTGCCCGCCTGCGCGCCGTACTCGGTGACGCTACGGTACGCGTGCTGGTAGTCGACCGCGGTGCCAAGGTGGGCGCGGCGCTGGGCGCAGGCATTACACCGTCGATCGTTGCCGCCTGCGAACAGGCGGGTGTCGAGTGGCTGGCGGGTACGTCAGTGGTGGCCGTCGATGCCGGTGGCGTTACGCTGGACAACGGCGAGTACATTGCCAGCAAGACCGTGATCTGGACCGTGGGCGTCCAGGCCAGCCCGCTGACTGCACACGTGGCTGGCGAGCGTGACCCATTCGGCCGCCTCAAGGTCGACGACCACCTCAAAGTGGTTGGCCAGGCGCACATCTACGCCACCGGCGACACCGCCTGGGCTGCCGTCGACGACGTGGGCAACCACGCGCTGATGACCTGCCAGCATGCCATTCCCATGGGCCGCCACTGTGGCAACAACGCCATGGCTGACCTGCTCGGCGAACAGCCGGTCATCTACCGTCAACCCAAGTACGTGACGTGCCTGGACCTCGGGGACTGGGGTGCGGCATTCAGCGAAGGTTGGGAGCGTGAACTGAAATTGCAGGGCCAGGAAGGCAAGGCGCTCAAGCGCAACATCAACGGGGTATGGATCTACCCGCCGGTTGCTGACCGTGCCGTCGCGCTGGCCGCTGCCGACCCGGCCATCGCCATCGCCATCGCCATCGTTTGAGTGCAATTTCCTGATAAATCCGTCAATTAATGACGGATTTATCAGCACACGTAGTTACATTGAATGACTGGTCAATAATGATGGCCATATGGCATCATTCAAACAAAAAAACATGCAAGAGGGTGAGACACACACTTAAATCCGCAGCGCATCGAGAGCCTGGCACCACCACCCGGTGGCCCGGCCTTCCGTCCATGCTCTTGACGCCTGCACGCCACCGTCAAGGAGCATTCCATGCTGTTACGGAATATGAAGATCGGCATTCGCGCGGCAAGCGTATTCGCCCTGTTGGGCATTCTGGTCCTGGTCATGGGCCTTACCGCACTCTATGAAACCCGCCAGATGGACAAGGCCACGGATGAAATCCGCGTGACCTGGATGCCTGCCGTGGTCGCCCTCAGTGAAATCAGCACCAACCTGGGCCGCGCCCGCGCCGTCACCCTGCGCGCCGCACTGGATGACAGCCCGGCGGAGCGCCAGCGCAACATCGACCTGCTCAAAGGCATCAACGAACAGCTCGACGGCGGCCTCAAGGACTATGAAGCCACCATCATCGCTGCCGATGACCGCGCCCTGTTCAACACCTTCGATACCGCCCATCAACAGTACCTCGCCCTGCAAGCGCGAGTGCTGCAGGACATCGCCGCCGGGCGCATGGTCGAGGCCAGGCAGCAGATCACCGGCCCGCTTACCCAGGCTGCCGACAGCATGATGAAAGCCATGACGGCGCTGATCAGCTACAACAGCGAGGGTGCCGAGCAGGCCTCGCAGCGCAGCAGCGATGTAGCCGATGAAGCCTTTACCGCGATCATCAGCGCGCTGCTGGTGATCATGCTCGCCCTGGCCGTCATCGCCACCGCCCTCACCCGCAGCATCGTCGTGCCGCTGGCCGACGCCGTGGCCGTGGCCGAACGTGTGGCGACCGGCGACCTGACCCATGACATCAAGGTCACCGGCAAGGATGAGCCTGCCTTGCTGCTGCGCGCCCTGAGCCGAATGCAGGCAAGCCTGCGCGACACCCTTCGCAAGATCGCCGCGTCTTCCGACCAGTTAGCCTCGGCCTCGGAAGAACTGCACACCGTCACCGAAGACACCAGCCGCGGCCTGCACCAGCAAAGCGCAGAGATCGACCAGGCGGCCACCGCCGTCAATCAGATGACCGCTGCCGTCGAGGAAGTGGCCAACAACGCCGTGAGCACCGCCGACGCCTCCCAGGGCGCCGACCGCACCACCCGCGATGGCCGTGAGCAGGTGAACCTGGCACTGGCGTCGATCCAGCATCTGGTCGATGACGTCACCGGCACCTCTGCAGAAATCGAGCAGTTGGCCAACAATGCCAACGAGATCAGCCGGGTGCTCGATGTAATCGGCGCGATTGCCGGGCAGACCAACCTGCTGGCACTCAACGCTGCCATCGAGGCCGCGCGTGCCGGTGAGGCTGGCCGTGGCTTTGCGGTGGTCGCCGATGAAGTGCGCGCCCTCGCCCACCGCACCCAGCAGTCCACGGCGGAGATCGAGCAGATGATTGCCGGTATCCAGAACGGCACCGAGCGGGCAGTGACAGCCATGCACAGCAGCCAGGGGCGTGCCGCCGGAACGCTGGAGGTGGCGCAAGGTGCCGGGCAGGCGCTGGAGGTGATTGCCGAGGCGATCGGATCGATCAACCAGCGCAACCTGGTGATTGCCAGTGCTTCGGAAGAGCAGGCACAGGTGGCCCGGGAGGTGGATCGCAACTTGGTCAATATTCGCGACCTGGCGATGCAGACATCGGCAGGGGCCAATCAGACCAGTGCGGCAGCGCAGGACTTGTCCAGGCTGGCGGTGGATTTGAACGGCATGGTGGCGCAGTTCAAGGTGTGATCTGAAACAGCCGGGGCCGCTTTGCGGCCCATCGCAGGCAAGCCAGCTCCTACCGATACCACGCAAGCCTCGTGTCTTGTGCGATTCCTGTAGGCGCTGGCTTGCCTGCGATGGGCTGCAAAGCAGCCCCTGTTCTCAGATCAATCGTTAACGCTAACGGCCCGCACAGCCCTCTCGGCCTTGCCGCGCGTAGCCAGGCAGTAATACAGCGGCACCGTCACGACCAAGCCGACCAGCCACGACAGGTCAGCCCCTTCGACAATGTTCGAGTACGGCCCCACGTACAGCGACGTATTGGCAAACGGCAGCTGCACCAGGATGCCGCACGCATAGGCAATGATCGCGTGATGGTTGAAGCGCCCGTAGATCCCGCCATCAGCGCGGAAGATCGAGGCAATGTCGTACTGGCCTTTCTTGATCAGGTAGAAGTCGATCAGGTTGATCGAAGCCCACGGCACCAGCACCAGCAGCAGCGCCAGGATCAGCCCGATGAAGTGGCCAATGAAGTCCGCCGAGGCATTCAGGGCGACCATGCCGCACGCCACCAGGATGACTGCCGCCAGCATCACACGCACCTTGACGCTCGGTGTCCACTCGGCGACGAAGGTCTGGATCGCCGTGACGATCGACAGCACCGCGCCATACAGGTTGAGGGCGTTGTGGCTGATGATGTTGAGCAGGAACAACACCATCAGGATCGGCCCCAGCCAGCCAGTGGCCTGCTTGACCGCGTCCATCGCATCGGTGCCCTCCGGCACGCACAGCACTGCCACCGCACCAAAGCTGAAGCACAGGATGGTGCCCAGGGTAGCGCCGAAGTACGTGGCCCAGAACGGCTTGGCAATGCCGACTTCCTTGGGCAGGTAGCGCGAGTAGTCGGAGGTGTAAGGCGAGAAGCTGATCTGCCAGATGGTGCCCAGCGACACGGTGGCGATGAAGCCGGACAGGTTGAAGGCGCCGCGGCTGAAGAAGTCGGCCGGCAGGTCCTGGACGAACATCATGATGAAGCCGGCCAGCAGCGCCGAGCCCATCACCCAGGTACCAATACGGTTAAGGCCATGAATGAAGCGGTAACCGATGACGCCGATGGCGGTGGCGCTGAGGGCACCGATGACGATCGCCGTGGGCATTGGCACACTCGGTGCGATGCCGTGGATCGACTTGCCCGCCAGGACAATGTTGGAGATGAAGAAGCCAACATAGATCAGCGCGGTGAAGAACACGATCAGCAAGGCGCCGTAACGGCCGAACTGGCCGCGGCTCTGCACCATCTGCGGGATGCCCAGCTGCGGTCCCTGCGCAGAGGCCAGGGCGATGACCACGCCCCCGACAAGATGCCCCAAGGCGATGGCGATCAGGCCCCACAACAGGTTCAGGTGGAACACCTGGACCACCATGGCGCCGGTGACGATGGGCAGTGGCGCAATGTTGGTGCTGAACCAGAGGGTGAACAGGTCGCGCGCCTTCCCATGGCGCTCGGCAGGTGGAACGTAATCGACCGTGTGATTCTCGACAAACTGGTGTTGCGATGACGGTTGGGACATGGTTTTCAGCTCGAAAGGTCGTTTTTATCGTTGTAAGGAAACCGCATCTAGGCGGCCTCTCAGCTGCGGACCATATTATGGTATTCCAAACTTTTGACAACACTGATTCGGCTTTAAAAACTGTTACTGATCCGGTTCAGCACCCCGACCAAAAGCTTTGCAATTTCACAGAGCCCAATATCCATGCGGCTTTGCGCCATTCATCGTGAATTTTCCGTGGCTGAAAATTCCGCTTGCAAATCGAGTATTACGGTATACCATCAGACACATCAACGATAAAAAGCGGTCCACCGCTGCCCCAATTCGAGGTTCACGCCATGATCGACGCAACCGTCTACAAGAACGTGCTGGGCTCCTTCCCGTCCGGCGTTACCGTCATCACCACCCTGGACGACGACGGCTCGATCGTCGGCCTCACCGCCAGCGCCTTCTCTTCCCTGTCGATGGACCCGCCGCTGGTGCTGTTCTGCCCCAACTACAGCTCCGACTCCTACCCTGTGCTGATCAAGAACAAGCGCTTCGCCATTCACCTGCTCTCTGGTGAACAGCAGGCCGAGGCCTACGCCTTCGCCAAGAAGGGCAAGGACAAGGCGGCCGGCATCGAGTGGAGCTTGAGCGCTCTGGGCAACCCTATCCTGGCCGGCGCCACCGCGGTGATCGAATGCGAATTGTGGCGCGAATATGAAGGTGGCGACCACGCCATCATGGTCGGCAAGGTGCACAACCTGATCGTCCCCGAGCAGGCCCCACGGCCGATGATCTACTGCCGCGGCAAGATGGCCAGCCTGCCCGCCTTCGCCTGAAGCGCCTAGCCTTATTACTGACGCCTGGCGCGCCAGGCGAGACTTTCAAGCTCCGAGGAAAGCCCCATGAAATTTTCGTTGTTCGTGCACATGGAACGTTGGGATGAACAGGTCAGCCACCGCCAGCTGTTCGAAGACCTCACCGAACTGACCCTGATGGCCGAGAACGGCGGTTTCAGCACCGTGTGGATCGGCGAACACCACGCCATGGAATACACCATCTCGCCAAGCCCGATGCCGCTGCTGGCCTACCTCGCCGCACGCACCGAGAAGATCCGCCTGGGCGCCGGCACCATCATTGCGCCGTTCTGGAACCCGATCCGCGTGGCCGGCGAATGCGCCTTGCTCGATGTGATCAGCAACGGCCGCATGGAAGTGGGCCTGGCCCGTGGCGCCTACCAGTTCGAGTTCGACCGCATGGCCAATGGCATGCCAGCCACCGACGGTGGCAAGGCCCTGCGTGAAATGGTCCCGGTGGTGCGCAAACTGTGGGAAGGCGACTACGCCCATGAAGGCGAGGTGTACAAGTTCCCCACCTCCACCAGCGTGCCGAAGCCGTTCAACGCCACGCCGCCGATGTGGATCGCCGCCCGCGACCCGGACTCGCACAACTTCGCCGTGGCCAACGGCTGCAACGTCATGGTCACCCCGCTGATGAAGGGCGACGAAGAAGTGCTGGACCTGAAGAACAAGTTCCAGGCCGCGCTGGACAACAACCCGGATGTGCCGCGCCCGCAACTGATGGTGCTGCGCCACACCCACGTGCACAGCCCGTCGGAGCCTGAAGGCTGGAAAGTCGGCGCCCAGGCCATCTCGCGCTTCTACCGCACCTTCGATGCCTGGTTCGGCAACAAGACCGTGCCGGTCAACGGCTTCCTGGAGCCAAGCCCGGAGTCCAAGTTCGCCGAAGTGCCAGCGTTCCAGCTGGAGAACATCCGCAAGAACACCATGATCGGCACCCCGGAAGAAATCATCGCGCGCATCAAGTACTACCAGGAACTGGGCGTCGACGAGTTCAGCTTCTGGTGCGACAACAGCCTGCCCCACGCCGAGAAGAAGAAGTCGCTCGAGCTGTTCATCAAGGAAGTGGTGCCGGCGTTCGCCTGAATTCCCATTGCCTGAAGTCGTTGCGGGATCAGCCCGCTCCCGGGGGCCGTCATGGCCTTCGCGAGCGGGCATTTTTTGGTGCTTGTCTTGGGTTCTGTAGCGCCTGTGAGATCGAGCGCCGCCCGCGCGGCGCATCGCGGGCAAGCCCGCTCCTACATCCGTTTCGGGCCAGTGAGTCCTGTTATATAGGCGCGCGCCCTTTTGTCTGTAAGACGCAACATCGAGGCGGGCGCCAAGAGCGCACGCGCCAATGCCTCAGAAATAACTGGCCCGAAACGAATGTAGGAGCGGGCTTGCCCGCGATGCGCCGCGCGGGCGGCGCTCGATCTCACACACCCCACAACACTCAAGGCATACACCTTTCGTCTCCTCTCCAGAGAAATTTCAAGCACCCTCTTGCACAACAAATATTATGGTATACCATCAGACAACAAGAGCTGATAACCCTCACCAGGAGCCACCCATGAGTTTCGAAATCCGCAAGATCGTCACCTACTCCGAAGAGACCCGCATCGAAGGCGGCAAGGCCACCGACAAGCCGGTGACCATGGTCGGCCTGGCCGTGGTCATCAAGAACCCATGGGCCGGTCGCGGTTTCGTTGAAGATCTGAAGCCGGAAATTCGCGCCAACTGCTCCGAGCTGGGTGCACTGATGGTCGAGCGCCTGACCGCCGCCATCGGTGGTGCCGACAAGATCGAAGCCTACGGCAAGGCTGCCGTGGTGGGTGCCGACGGTGAAATCGAACACGCCTCGGCGGTAATCCACACCCTGCGCTTCGGCAACCACTACCGCGAAGCGGTACAGGCCAAGAGCTACCTGAGCTTCACCAACAAGCGCGGCGGCCCGGGCACTTCGATCCAGATCCCGATGATGCAAAAGGACGACGAAGGCCTGCGTTCGCACTACATCACCCTGGAAATGCAGATCGAAGACGCGCCGCGTGCCGACGAAATCGTCGTGGTGCTGGGCGCTGCCGACGGTGGCCGCCTGCACCCACGCATCGGTAACCGCTACATCGACCTGGAAGAACTGGCTGCCGAAAAAGCCAACGCTCAATAACAACAACCAAGACGGGCCTGGGCGTGGCGTGAATACCCGCCGCGCCCGACCTTCAAGGAGCGCCCTCCATGATTCAGCCTGTCGCTGAACGTACACCGGCCGGCACCAGTTACCTGGTGCAAGGCCAGGGCCAAGCCGTGGTGCTGATCCACGGCGTGGGCCTGAACAAGGAAATGTGGGGCGGGCAGTTTGTCGGCCTGGCCAACGACTACCGCGTCATCGCCTACGACATGCTCGGCCACGGCCAGAGCGCACTGCCTGCCGCCGACACCGGCCTGGAAGGCTACGCCGCACAACTGGCCGAATTGCTCGACCACCTGCAAATCGCCCAGGCGACCGTGATCGGCTTCTCCATGGGTGGCCTGGTGGCGCGGGCCTTCGCCCTCGAATACCCGCAGCGCCTGTCAGCGCTGGTGGTGCTCAACAGCGTGTTCAACCGCACCCCAGAGCAGAGCGCCGGCGTTATCGCCCGTGCCGCCCAGGCTGCCGAACTGGGCCCCGACGCCAACGTCGATGCCGCCCTCGACCGCTGGTTCAGCCGTGAATACAAAGCCGCCAACCCCGCGCAGGTTGCGGCGATTCGCCAGGTGCTGGCGAGCAACGACCCGCAGGGCTACCACACCACGTATTCGCTGTTCGCCACACAGGACATGTACCGCGCAGGCGACCTGGGCAGCATCCAGGTGCCGACGCTGATCGCCACCGGCGAACTCGACTCGGGCTCCACCCCGGCCATGACCCGCCAGCTTGCCGCCAGCATTCCGGGTGCGCAAAGCGTGGTCCTCGCCGAGCAACGGCATATGATGCCGGTGGAAGCACCCCGTGAAGTCAACAAGATGCTGCTGGACTTCCTCAAGCAAGCCCGCACCCTCACCGAATCCGCCAAGGGGATTGTTGCATGACCCTCGTTCGTTTCCAGATGTGCATCGACGGCCAATGGCTCGATGCCCAGAGCGGCAAGACCTTCGACAGCCTCAACCCGGCCACCGCCCAGGCCTGGGCGCAACTGCCCGACGCCGACGAAGCCGATGTGGAGCTGGCCGTGCAGGCCGCCCAGCGCGCTTTCGAAAGCAAGGCCTGGCGCAGCATCAGCGCCACTGCGCGGGGCAAACTGCTGCGCCGCCTGGGTGACCTGATTACCGAGAACAAAGAGCACCTGGCCCAGCTGGAAAGCCGTGACAACGGCAAGCTGATCCGCGAAACCCGCGGCCAGGTCGGCTACCTGCCGGAGTTCTTCCATTACACCGCAGGCCTGGCCGACAAGCTCGAGGGCGGCACCCTGCCCCTCGACAAGCCGGACCTGTTCGCCTACACCGTGCACGAGCCGATCGGCGTGGTGGCCGGGATCATCCCGTGGAACAGCCCGCTGTACCTCACCGCGATCAAGCTGGCCCCGGCCCTGGCGGCCGGCAACACCATCGTGCTCAAGCCGTCCGAACACGCCTCGGCGACCATCCTCGAGCTGGCCCGCCTGGCCCTCGAGGCCGGCTTCCCGCCAGGCGTGGTCAACGTGGTTACCGGCTACGGCCCTAGCACCGGCGCAGCACTCACCCGCCACCCGCTGGTGCGCAAGATCGCCTTCACCGGCGGCGCCGCCACCGCGCGGCACGTGGTGCGCAGCAGCGCCGAGAACTTCGCCAAGCTGTCGCTGGAGCTGGGCGGCAAGTCGCCGAACATCATCTTTGCCGACGCCGACCTGGACAGCGCCATCAACGGTGCAGTGGCCGGCATCTACGCCGCCTCCGGGCAAAGCTGCGTGGCAGGTTCCCGGCTGCTGGTGCAGGACGAGATCTTCGACGAATTCGTCGCCCGCCTGGTCGAGCGCGCTAAACGCATCCGCATCGGCAACCCGCAGGACGACGCCAGCGAAATGGGCCCCATGGCCACCGCCCAGCAACTGGCCGTGGTCGAGGGCCTGGTGGCTGCCGCCAAGGCCGAAGGCGCCAAACTGCACATGGGCGGCAAGCGTGCCGAGGTCGAGGGTGACGGCTGGTTCTACGAGCCGACCCTGTTCGAGTGCGACAGCAACTCGATGACCATCATGCAGGAAGAAGTGTTCGGCCCGGTTGCTGCGGTGATCCGCTTCAAGACCGAGGAAGAGGCGCTGGAAATCGCCAACGACTCGCAGTTCGGCCTGGCCGCCGGCATCTGGACCCGCGACCTGGGCCGTGCCCACCGCCTGGCCCGCGACGTGCGTTCGGGGATCATCTGGGTCAACACCTACCGCGCCGTGTCGGCCATGGCGCCGATCGGCGGTTTCAAGAACAGCGGCTACGGCCGTGAAAGCGGCATCGATTCGGTGCTGGCCTATACCGAGCTGAAGACCGTGTGGATCAACCTGTCCACCGCGCCGATGCCCGACCCGTTTGTGATGCGTTGAGAGGTAGCACGAGATGATCGAACCAGGCATCTACAAAGACGTGATGGGCTCGTTTCCGTCCGGGGTCACGGTGGTCACCACCCTGGACGCCGACGGCGGCATCGTCGGCATCACCGCCAGCGCGTTCAGCGCGCTGTCGATCGAGCCGGCACTGGTGCTGTTCTGCCCCAACTACGCCTCCGACACCTACCCGATCCTGCGGGACAGCAAGCAGTTCGCGATCCACCTGCTGTCCGCCGAGCAGACCGCCGAGGCGTATGCCTTCGCCGGCAAGGGCAAGGACAAGGCTGCCGGTATCGACTGGCACCTGAGCGAGCTGGGCAACCCGTTGTTGGCCAAGGCCACGGCGATCATCGAGTGCGAACTCTGGCGCGAGTACGACGGCGGTGATCACGCGATCATCGTCGGCGCGGTGAAGAACCTGGTGCTGCCCGAGCAGCCGGTTACCCCGATGGTCTACCACAAAGGCAAGCTGGGCGCCCTGCCCCCGCTGGGTTGATACACCTTGAAATCGGTGTTGGTTTCTTCGCGGGGCAAGCCCGCTCCCACAGTGAGGGCCAGTCTACCTGTGGGAGCGGGCTTGCCCCGCGAAGAAGCCAGCACCGATGTCCCTATTTTCCAGGGGCCGCGCTAATCGTCTCACCCTCGGTTGCGGCCCCTGTTTTTGTTCCGGAGTACTGCGCATGAGCAACGAAAAGTACGAGAAAGGCCTGCAGATCCGCACCCAGGTGCTGGGCGAGGAATACGTCAACCGTTCCATCCAGAACGCCGACGAGTTCACCAAGCCGTTGCAGGAGCTGGTCACCGAGTACTGCTGGGGCCATGTGTGGGGCCGTGATGGCTTGTCGCTCAAAGAGCGCAGCATGATAAACTTGGCCATGATTTCCGCGCTCAACCGGCCCCACGAGCTCAAGCTGCACATTCGCGGCGCATTGCGTAATGGCCTGAGCCGAGAACAGATTCGCGAGATCCTGCTCCAGGTCGGCATTTATTGCGGCGTGCCCGCGGCGGTGGACAGTTTCCGCCTGGCCCGCGAGGCATTCGCAGAAGCCGATGCGGAGTCAACCCGTTAACAACGGGCTGTTCGAACCACTGCAAGGAGTGCCTCGGTTCAGGGGGCTCCGTGATGTTGGCGCAACAGCCTCATAAAGAGCGCACCTGATGAAACGCCAGCCACTCGACGACAGCTTCAAGGTCAACCGCAACCCCGTTACTCTGCGTGAAATCGTGCTCGACAAGCTGCGCGGCGCGATCATGAACTTCCACCTGCTCCCGGGCGACCGCCTGGTCGAGCGCGACCTCTGCGACCGCCTCGGCGTCAGCCGCACCTCGGTGCGTGAAGCCCTGCGCCACCTGGAGTCGGAAGGCCTGGTGGAGTTCGCCGACGCCAAGGGCCCGCGCGTGGCCATCATCACCCTGGAAGACGCCCGCGACATCTATGAGCTGCGTTGCGTGCTCGAAGGCCTGATCGTCCAGCTGTTTACCCTCAACGCCAAGGCCAAGGACATCCGTGCCCTGGAACGGGCGCTGGAGGTCAACCGCGAGGCCCTCGAAGAAGGTGAGCTGCAACAGGTGCTGGACTCGGTGCAAGGCTTCTACGACGTGCTGCTGGAAGGCTCCGGCAACCAGGTCGCGGCGCAGCAGCTGCGCCAGCTGCAGGCCCGTATCAGCTACCTGCGCGCCACCTCGGTGTCGCAGGAAAACCGCCGCGGCGCCAGCAACCGCGAGATGGAAAAGATCGTCGAAGCGATCAAGGGCGGCGACCCGCTGGTGGCCCATCAGGCTTCGGTCGATCACGTCCGCGCTGCCGCCAAGGTGGCCCTGGACTACCTGCGCCAGAAGCAGGACGACAACACCAAGGTGCGCGACATCGTCGAGCCCCTGGCCCTCAAGGAACCTCGCATAGGCCGCTGACCATGCCCAACGCCCCGCGCTACTGCCCGCACTGCACCACGGAACTGGCCCGGGGCGTTCCCACAGGCGACACCCACGAACGCCTGCACTGCCCCGGCTGCGGCTATATCCACTACATCAACCCGAAGATCATCGCCGGCTGCATCATCGAGCGCGATGGCAAGTACCTGCTGTGCCAGCGCGCGATCCCGCCGCGCCCAGGCACCTGGACCTTGCCGGCCGGGTTCATGGAGGCGGGTGAAACCACCGAGCAGGCGGCGCTGCGCGAGGTGTGGGAAGAAAGCGGCGTACGCGGCGAGATCGTCTCGCCCTACTCGATCTTCAGCGTGCCTATAATCTCCGAGGTGTACATCATCTTCCGCGCCATCGCCACCGAAGAAACCGGCCAATACGGGCCGGAGACGCTGGCCTACAAGTTCTTCGCGCCGGACGAAATCCCCTGGGAAGAAATCTACTACCCGGCGATCCGGCAGATCCTCGAGCGCTACATCCTCGAACGGCAGGCCGGGGTGTATGGGATCTACATGGGCAATGACGATACCGGCAAGGTGCATTTCATTCGCTGAGCCAGTGCGGCTTTCCAGCGGGTTCCCCCCGGGAGGCCCGCCCTACAACACAAATCCCTCGCCAATTTCGCCGTCTCGGTGCACCCTGAGCGCTCCAGGCAAAAGGATTGGCAGCACACATGGCAAAATGGCTAGACGGCGGCGGGCTGATGGCCGAACGCATCCGCCACCACGATTGGAGCAGCACCCCGCTTGGCCCGCTGGAGGCCTGGCCCGGCGTACTCAAGACCACGGTCGCGCTGTGCCTGGGCTCGCGCTTCCCGCAAGCCGTGCTCTGGGGCGACCAGCTGACCACCCTGTACAACGATGCCTTCGTGCAGATCCTCGGCAGCAAGCCGCTGGCCTTGGGGCGGCCGTTCAGCGAGGTGTGGCAGGAAGCCTGGAGCGAAATCAGTGCCATGGCCGACCGAGCCATGGCCGGCGAGGCGGTGTACATCGAAAACTTCCCACTGGTCATCGACCGCAACGGTGGCCCCGAGCGCGCGTATTTCACCTTCTGCTACAGCCCGGTCCGTGGCGAGGACGGCCGCGTGCTGGGCATGCTCGACACGGTGACCGAAACCACCACCAACGTGGTCAACAGCCAACGCCTGAGCTTTCTCGACAACCTGGGCCGCCAAGTGGCCAACGCCACCGATCCTGAGCTGATCATGGCCATCACCACGCGCATGCTGGTTGAACACTTGCAGCTGTCCAGTTGTGCCTATGCCGTGATGGACGCCGACCAGGACGGGTTCAACATTTGTGGTGACGCCGTGGCCCCTGGTTCGCCTCGGTTGATCGGGCAGTACCGCCTGGCCGACTTCGGCCGCCTGGCCGTCAGCCGCCTGCGCGCTGGCGAAGCGCTGGTGATCAACGACAACCTCAGCGAACTGGCCGCCGAAGAAGCCGCAACGTTTCAGGCCATCGGCATCACTGCGACCATCTGCATGCCGTTGATCAAGGAAGGCCGCCTGACCGCACTGATGGCCATTCACGACAAGGCGCCACGTGTGTGGACTGGCTATGAACTGCGGCTGATCGGCGAGGTGACGGAGCGCTGCTGGTCCCATATCCAGCGGGTCCAGGCCCACGCTGAAGTGCGCGAGGCGATGGCCGCGCTGGAGGCGCTCAACGCCACCCTGGAGCACCGCGTCGAAGAGCGCACCACCCAGCTGCTGCACACCGAAGCCGTGCTACGCCAGGCGCAGAAACTCGAAGCCATTGGCCAGTTGACCGGTGGCGTGGCCCATGACTTCAACAACCTGTTGACCATCATCCGCTCGTCACTGCACTTTCTGCAGCGCCCAAACCTCGACGAGGCCCGCCGCGAGCGTTACCTGAAGACCATGGCCGACACCGTCGACCGCGGCGCCAAACTGACCGGGCAGTTGCTCGCGTTTGCCCGTCGGCAGGCCTTGAGCCCGCAGGTTTTCGAAGCTGGCCCCCGCCTGCAGGCCATGGCCGAAATGCTCGATACCGCCACGGGGGCAAGGATCCAGGTGCAGCTGGAGCTGCCAGAGGCGCCGTGTCACATCCGCGCCGACCTCAGCCAACTCGAGACCGCAGTGATCAACCTGATGCTCAACGGCCGCGACGCCATGGCCGGCGAAGGCACGTTGCGCTTGCGCCTGCAGGCCAACCAGCGCATGCCAGGCCTGCGCGGGCAAACTGCGCATGCGGGGCCGTTCGCGGCTATTTCCGTGGTGGACAGTGGCGTCGGCATCGCCGCCGAACTGCTCGATCGCATATTCGACCCGTTCTTCACCACCAAGGCGCCCGGTGAAGGAACAGGGCTTGGCCTGTCCCAGGTGTTCGGTTTTGCCAAGCAGTCCGAAGGCGATGTGGAGGTGAACAGCGTCGAAGGTCAGGGTACGACCTTTACCCTGTACCTGCCCCAGGAAACCACGCCCCCCGAGCACGCCGATGCTGCCGCCCTCCCCCAAGCCGAGGAGGGCGGTGCGCAACGACGAATTCTGGTGGTCGAGGACAACCCCGATCTGGGTGCTTTCACCGCGCAGATTCTCGAAGATCATGGCTACCGCATCAGCTGGGTGAGCTCGGCAGAAGAGGCCCTGGCAGCACTGGCCGGCCCGGCTGGCGAGTTCGATGCGGTGTTTTCCGATGTGGTGATGCCTGGCATGGGCGGCTTGGCGCTGGCCCACGAGCTGCAGCGCCTGCGCCCGCAATTGCCGGTGATTCTGACCTCCGGTTACAGCGACGCAATCGCCGAGGGCGGCCATCAAGGCTTTGCGTTTCTTGCCAAACCGTACTCGGCCGAGCAAGTGTGCCAGATGCTTGCCAAGGTGCTGGCCCCTTGAATAGCCATCAATGCCGAGCTGCCAGCAACCGCGCCACACTCTGCCCCAGCTCGGCCCGCCGGTAGGGCTTGCGCAACACCTCGAAGCCCTTGAGCTCGCGCGGTGTCAGGTTGGCGTAGCCGGTGATGATCAACACCGGCAAGTCTGCCTGGCGCTCGCGCATCTGCTGGGCAAAGCGCACCCCGGTCATGTCGGCCATCACGTGGTCGGTCACCAACACATCCGGCAGCCAGCCCCGCTCCATCAGCGCCATTGCGGCCGCTGCACTGGCCGCTTCTGTCACTTCGTAGCCCAGATCGCGCAACTGCAAGGCCGTGGCATGGCGGACGATCTCCTCGTCGTCCACCAGCAGCACCCGGCTTGGGCGGTCAGCCTGCGGCACGTCGGCCATTTCATGATCACGGCACACGGCCGGGACATCGCTGATCGGTAGCCACAAGGTGGCGACGGTGCCCTCCCCTTGCTGGGAGCGAATCTCGAAACCGCCGCCCGATTGTACTGCCAGGCCCTGGACCATCGGCAGGCCAAGGCCGGTGCCTTTGCCCACGCCCTTGGTGGAGTAGAACGGTTCGATGCAGCGACGCAGCTGCTCCTCGCTCATGCCGCCACCACTGTCGCGAACCTGCAGCCACACCAACCGCGCGGCGGCTACCCCCGCTGGCCTCGGCGGGCCGTCGGCATCGCGCCCGGCAATTATATGCAGGCCACCGCCGTCGGCCATGGCGTCGCGGGCATTGACCACCAGGTTGAGCACGGCCAGCTCCAGCTGATGCGGGTCGACCACTACCGCGGGCAGCGCAGGGTCGATCTGCACCTGCACGGCGATGGTCGGCCCCAGCGAGCGCGCCATCAGCTCGCGCATGTCCTCCACCAGGGCCGCCAGCGACACGGCCTGGGGTTTGAGTGTCTGGCGGCGGGCGAAGCTGAGCAGGCGCCCGACCAGGTTGCGCGCCCGCTCCGCGGCCTGCAGGCCACCGTCGATCAGGCGCGGGGCGCGCTCGGACTGCGGGTTGCGGCGCATCAGCTCGAACGAGGCGATGATCGGCGTGAGCATGTTGTTGAGGTCATGGGCAATGCCACCGGTCAACTGCCCGATCATCTCCAGCTTGTGCGCTTCGTGCAGTTGCAGCATGGCCGCTTCGCGCTCGGCCAGCACGGCCGCCACGCGTTCTTCCAGGCTTTCATTGAGCAGGTGCAGGGCACGCTCCGCACGGGCATGGGTAATGGCTGCCCAGGCTTGCTTGGCGGCGTCTTCCACCAGCTGGCAATCGTCTTCAAGGCACGCATGCGGGCTGCGCATGTGCACGCCGAGCACCGCCTCCAGGCGGCCGGCGCGCAGCACTGGAACGTGCAGCGTGGCGGACGCGCCGCCCAGCGGCGTGGCAGCACACTCAAACGCCTGCTGCACCACCTGGCCGGCGGCCAGTTGCTCGCGCAGCGTTGCCCCGTAAGCCGCATAGCGGTGGTGGCCGACCATTGACGGCACACCGTCGGCCCACTCATGGGTGACCTTGAAACCTGCGCCATCGCCTTGGTCTTCGCCGAAGTACACCTGGGCTGCACCCAGGTGCTGCGCAAGGCGGCTGACCGCATAGGCCTCCATGCGCTCCGCCTCACCCAGCCCGGGCAAGGTCCGGCCCAGTTCCAGCAGAAACGCCTGACGCTGCTGAAAGCGCACGCGCTCGGTGGTCTCGGTGACCAGGCACAGTACCCCTCCAACGCTGCCATCGGCCTCACGCACGGCGGAATAGGACACGTCGAAATACACGGTTTCGCCAACGCCGCGGCGTTCTATGTAGAACGGCCGATCCTTGGCCGAAAACGTCTGGCCAGTTTCGCGCACGCCGCGCAGCAGGGGCTCAAGGTCGCCCCACAACTCACGCCAGTTCTCCTCGGCCGGCCGCCCCAGCGCCCGTGGGTGCTTGCTGCCGATGGTCGGCGCATAGGCATCGTTGTACAGGGCAACCAACGCTTCACCCCAGAACAGCACGAACTGCGTCTGCGCCGGTAGCAAAGTGGCAATGACCGCCTGCAAGTGCGGTGACCAAGCCTCTGGCGGGCCCAGCGGCGAATCGCTCCAGTCCATCGACTGCAGCAGGCTGCCGATGGTGCCGCCGTTGAGCAGAAAGTGCAGGGGCGGCGTATCGTTTTTGCGGGGTTGAAACACGTTCATGTCTGGGAAGTCCCGGGCACATTGCCAGCTATCTGAGGATAGGAGGTGTGCAATCAACGGTTCGTTCCGCAGGATTTTACCGGTCGATCAACGGCGCCCTTCAGGCAGTGATCATTTGGCGAACTGACCGACAACCAACAGCATGGCCACCGCAATCATCGCCACACCTGACAGCCTTCCGACCATTCTCGCCGCCCCCGGTCTGGAGGCCAGTACGAGCTTGGCGCCATAGCCCACCAGCGTATAGACCACCAGCGAACTGCACAGGTGCACCAGGCCCAGCAGGACGATCTGCAGCGGCACCGGCCAGCTTGAATGCGGGTCGGTGAACTGCGGCAGCAAGGCCAGGAACAGCAGAAACACCTTGGGGTTGAGCCCGCTCACGCAAAAGCCTTTGAAGGCCCAGCGTGAACCGCTGTCGCCAACACCGCCCTGCCCGGCTTGCGGTACGGCGGGGCTGAGCAACAGGTTGCCACCCAGCCACAGCAGGTAGGTGCAACCGGCCAGCGTCAGCAACATAAGCGCCAGCGGGTGCCCGGCCACCAGGCTGCCCACCCCCGCCGCCACCACCAGGGTTGCCAGCAAATGCCCGGACAACATGCCGGCCACCGCCGGCATCACCCAGCGCCCGCGCATACCCGCCGAGATGGCGTAAGCCCAGTCGGCACCGGGGGTGATCACGAACAGCAACGACACGGCCCAGAACGCCGTCAGCACACTGATTGCCACTTGAGTCTTCCTTCAGACGATTTCGGGATGAAGAAAGCGTACGGATTCCATCGGGGGATTATCTTTCGTATATTTCCCCTTCAACCCTGATTATTGGAAGATTCTTCTCAGTGGACAGAACTGACCGAAAGATCCTTGCCGAGCTGCAAAAAGACGGGCGCCTATCGGTCACCGAGCTCGCCGACCGCGTAGGCCTGAGCCTGTCGCCCTGCCATCGGCGGCTCAAGGCATTGGAAGACGCCGGCGCCATCCTCGGTTACCACGCACGCCTGGCACCGGCGGCACTGGGGCTGAACTTTGCCGCGCTGGTGTTCGTCACCCTGCGCGAAGTCACCCGCCAGCCGGTGGCGGACTTCGAGGCAGCACTGGGCGACATACCGCAGATCGTCGAGGCGCAGCGGCTGTTCGGCGACCCGGACTACCTGCTGCATGTGGTGGCCAAGGACCTGCCGGCGTTTCAGAAGCTGTATGACGAACAGCTGACCAGCATTCCCAATGTGAAACGGCTGAGCTCCACCCTGGTAATGAAGGAGGTCATTCAAGACCGCATGCTGCCGATGTAGCTACTGGCATGCGCGGGCCCTGTGGCAGCAGCCTTGTGTCGCGATGGGCCGCAAAGCGGCCCCCATACAGGCGACGGATAACCTGAGTGAACAGCATTCCCCTTTTAGGGTTCGCCTTGCAGGCGTTGTTGGGACTAGCCCATAAAAATGCCAGATATCCGCAACTGTCTACCTGGCTGATACCCGCACTTCAATTGAGCACCCCGCACCATAGCGGCACACCCATTTGCCACAATGCCCACTCAAACCTGCCAAACCCGGGCCTTACAGCCCGGTGGCCCGCTCTTTGCTACCACTCGTCCCTTAACCTTTTGTCAGCCTTAGGTTTTTTAAGGTTTATGGGCACATATTTACTAATTTCTCGTTCCCTGCGCACACCCCATCATCGCTCCAACAAGAACGCGTCGCCCTTCGCCGGCACGCACCCGGGCAGCACCCGATGCCCCACCTTGCCTTGGAGTCAGTCATGACCAGTGCAGCCAATTCGGCACCCCTCATAGAAAAACACACGATCGGCTATGTGCCCCCGCAAGACCGCCATGGAAAGGTAAGGGATCTGTTCACGCTGTGGTTCGGCGGCAACATCGCGCCGCTGCCCATCGTCACCGGCGCGCTGGGCGTGCAGCTGTTTCACCTGAACCTGGTGTGGGGCATCGTCGCCATCCTGGTTGGCCACCTGGTCGGCGGGGTACTGATGGCGCTGCACTCAGCGCAGGGCCCGCAAATGGGCATCCCGCAGATGATCCAGAGCCGTGCCCAGTTCGGCACGCTCGGGGCGCTGCTGGTGGTGGTGATCGCAGGCGTGATGTACATCGGCTTCTTCGCCTCCAACATCGTTTTGGCCGGCAAGTCGCTGCATGGCGTGGTCGATGCCGTGCCGGTACCGGTCGGCATCGTGATCGGCGCACTGGGTTCGGGGATCATCGGCATCATCGGCTACCGCTTCATCCACGTGCTCAACCGCATCGGCACCTGGGTGCTGGGCATCGGTATCGTGGTCGGCTTTGGCTACATCTTCAGCCACGTGCAGAGCGATGACTTCCTCACCCGCGGCAACTTCAACCTGGCCGGCTGGCTGGCGACCGTGTCGCTGGCGGCGCTCTGGCAAATCGCCTTCGCCCCGTATGTTTCGGATTACTCGCGCTACCTGCCGGCCGACGTGAAAGTCTCGTCGACCTTCTGGACCACTTACCTGGGCTCGGCCCTGGGTTCGAGCCTGTCGTTCATCTTCGGCGCCGTGGCGGTATTGGCCATCCCGGCTGGCATGGACACCATGGACGCAGTGAAGCTCGCCACCGGCACCCTCGGCCCGGTCATGCTGGTGCTGTTCCTGCTTAGCGTGATCAGCCACAACGCCCTCAACCTGTATGGCGCGGTGCTGTCGATCATCACCCTGATCCAGACCTTCGCCTACCGCTGGATCCCCACCGCCAAGAGCCGCGCGGTGCTGTCGCTGATCGTGCTCGCAGCCTGCTGCGTGGTGGCAGTGTTCGCCTCGGCGGACTTCATCGGCCACTTCGTCGACATGGTGCTGGTGCTGCTGGTGGTGCTGGTGCCGTGGACGGCGATCAACCTGATCGACTTCTACGTGATCCACAAGGGCGACTACGACATCCAGTCGATCTTCAAGGTCGATGGCGGCATCTACGGGCGCTACAACCCGCAGGCCCTGACCGCCTATGCGGTGGGTATTCTGGTGCAGATCCCGTTCATGAACACGCCGCTGTATGTAGGGCCGATCTCCGAGCACATCAACGGGGCCGACCTGTCGTGGCTGGTGGGGCTGTTGATCACGTCGCCGCTGTACTGGTGGCTGGCGAGCCGCGACAGTGCGTATCGTCGTCGGCAGACCAGTGCCAAATTGGCGGCTGCCGCCTGAGAAAGGGGCTGCCTGGCAGCCCCGATTGTTGGATCCGTTGGGCCTGTCCGCTGTCGCGGCACAGGCCCATGTTCGTTTCAATAGATCCCCTGGGGTGATTTTCCGACTGAACGATTTCCCCCTTCTCCACTCAATGTAACGCCCTCGCAAGGAACGGGGGCAGCCCTCGCGACATTTCCAAGGAGAAGGAACCATGAGCCTCACACTGCGCTGCCTGAAATGCGATGGCGAGCAGCTCGTTCAGCCCACCAGACTGCATCGCAAATCACTGATCACCTGCAGAAGCTGTGGTGCCCTCAGCCAACACGGCGATCTGGTCGAGGCCGCAGGCTTGCGCCTGCTGGCCCAGCTCAAGCAGCAGCTCAAAGCGGGGTAATTGAAGTTGTGGGTAGGGTTCAGAAGCCACCGTTGAGCCCGGCCAAGCGCGGCAGATCCCGCGATTTCAGATAAAGCACCGCTAGCCTGCAGACGAAGCCATCGGCAATTTGTCCGGTTTGGTGCTGCCCCCAGACGCTATATGGCTTATCCTTGCACCACGCAATCATTTCCGAAGCAGTGAATTTAACGATGGGTTTTGAACAACTAGCTGGACTACGTGACCGCCTGCGGGCTGAGAAGGATCAGGCAAAGGCCCCTGGCGCCAAGCGCGCTGAGCGCAAGCCCTCCTCACATCCCAAACCCCGTGAGCAGGATCCAGCGGTGGCTGCCATCTGGCCACTCCAGAAGCATTTTCCGTTGGCGTTTCCTGTCAATCCGGCGCCAAAGGTCCCGCTCAAGGAGGGCATTTTCACGGATGCCGAGCAACACCTGGAGCTGCTTGGGTTGACTCGCGAACAGCTCAAGCTTGGCATTTCTACCTGGTGCCGAGGCGCTCGGTACTGGGCAAGCATGGTGGAGGATGCGCCTCGCCTGGATTTGAACGGCCAGGTAGCAGGTGTTGTGACCGCCGCTCAGGCGAGATATGCGAAACACCAAGCCTCGCTACAGCGCGGCAAAGGCGGCCGCGGTCGGGCGAAATCAAATGCCGGCGCAGCAGCCGGTGCCCCTGCCGTGGAGCAAAAAACGGACTGATCCCCGCCTCTTTCGGGTTAAGCCGTGCGTTATGGGAGCCCGCCTGGCAGCGGGCTTTCTTTTGCCCGAAATTCGTTATCGACCGGCACTGCAGGCGCTGGCTTGCCGGCGCCTGCGGGCCGCCATTACCGCAACAGTTCGGCAAAAACAGTGGCCGCCTCTGCTAAGGGCCGGCCTGTAGGAGATGTTCGCTCGGAGTTCGAAGCGGGGTGCTTAAAGACTGAAGGTGGCGCCAGTTCAGGGCGGGAGCCGCGCTCAGTCAGGTGAGGTTTTTTTCGAAGTAAACGCGATTGAAACCCTCTTCCGTGCGCTGCGCTACTTTCACATAGCCGAGCCTCGAATACATCGCAAGATTGTCCTTCATCTTTGCATTGGTATACAGATGGACAGCGGCCACTCCATGCTGACGGGCGGCCTTTTCACAAAAGCTAATCAGCATCTTTCCGACCCCACGCCCGGCTGCGCTTGGGAGGACCGCCACGTTTTCCAAAAGGAAATACCCGTCCTTGGGATAGAACACAATAAAGCCTAGAAACGTGGCATTTTCGTCCGTCGCAACATAGACCATTCCGGCCGCTATTTGCGTGGTGAAATCGGCGATCATCGGGGCTGGTTTGCGGCCGATTATTGGCACATAACGAGCGTAGGCGCGTTCAGCGCAGTTTCTGATATCGGGTTCGTCACTTTTTTCGGCTAACCGGATCATATTAATTTCCTATAGGGATTACCTACTGCCAGTCCCTCTGCCGCAGCTGCTCAATTTCACTGGCTAGCCTGTGCCGGCAATCGCGTCAGCAGATCTTGGGATCATGCTCATTTAAAATACTCGCACCCGTGATGACATTGTCGGGACTTTTCTTTCACCCAATTTTCACGACTCCCGGGCGACACTCGCCTTATCCCTACGAGTGATAGAAGCTCCCATTAGCCCGTCTAGCAGCGGGCTTTCTTTTGCCTGGCATTCGTCGTCCCCCCGTCCGTTCGTCTGCTGCATTGTCCGCTTTAACGGCCCAGGCTGTCCCTTGAGGACACCCGCTAGAGCCACTCTGATGCCACAATTTATCCGACTCGTAACCCTTCCCCTGGCCTGTAGTTTTCTGTGGGCGTGCTCTGCTACTGAGACGAAGTCGCCGATGGAGACACCCGGCAGGCATGAGTCAGCCAAGACCCAGATGCTGGAAGCCGGCGCGGCGGCATTGCAGGCCAAACCGCCAATTGATGCCATCAACGCGTATCTGGATGGTTTCCATTTCTATAACGGTCACCCCGGCGTTCAGATGGAGGCGCATCACTACTGCTCCATCCTCAACGAGGATGTAATCCAGTGCGTAATCTTCGACGGCAATACCAAGGACGCGAAGATCATGGGCGTCGAGTACATCATTGACGAGAAGCTGTTTGCCGGACTGCCGGCCAACGAAAAGGCGATGTGGCACAGCCATGGGTATGAGGTGTCTTCCGGGCAGTTGATCGCACCAGGCATACCAGCGGTTGCTGAACATGCGTTGATGGAGCGGCTTGCCCATACCTACGGGAAAACATGGCACACGTGGCACACCGACCAGGACAAGGCCCTACCTGTGGGCGTTCCGCAGTTGATGATGGGGTTCACAGCGGATGGCCAGGCTGATCCAAAGATGGTCGAGCAGCGCA
This sequence comes from Pseudomonas sp. LFS044, assembly GCF_047978245.1. Taxonomy (NCBI): domain Bacteria; kingdom Pseudomonadati; phylum Pseudomonadota; class Gammaproteobacteria; order Pseudomonadales; family Pseudomonadaceae; genus Pseudomonas; species Pseudomonas sp. LFS044. Next base: position 282,758 of record NZ_JBFPFX010000001.1, on the reverse strand, counting down.
ATCGGCGTCTGGGGGTGGACCCTGCGAAGACGAGGGCTCAACGTGCAGATATCCCGATTCCCCCTGCTGATGCTGGTGCGGATGGCTGGCGGCATGGAAAGGTCATCCAGATCACCGATCCAACCGGTACCCATCTGCACCGTCCCTCCACCTCAACTCCAGCGAATACCAACAGCCGTTCCAGTCAATAGGCTGGGGGTCAGGGTGTAGCAGCGACTGGGCGGATAGCTCTGCTTTATGCTTGCGCAGCGACGCAGGAACCGCCTGCTAGTTCCTGGCTGTTGCGGCACATACACTGGTAATCCGCCTCGGCACGGGTGGGATAGCCGAGGCACAGCCGCATCTTGCAGTGGGTGTCGTACAGGTCATACCCGGCCGCCAAGGCAGCAGGAACGCCGATGCGGCGAGGGAACTGTTCTTTTTGCAGAGGCAATGCGGGAATCACAACGAAGCGTGTCTGCATGATCATCCCTCTTCTTGGCAGTTCTTTAGTATTAGTCCGGCTATGTGAAAGCATCAAGGCAACTCTTGGTCGAGCTGGCATTGGAATGTTCAGAAATGATTGGGGCAGGTAAAAAAGACCACAAGGGCTAGGCTCTGTTGAGGAAGATCTGATCAGGAGGCAAGGATGCGACATCGTGGAGCAGTATTCTGGGCTTGGGCCGATCCAAGCCTGCAACACCATTCCCATGAGGAGGTGCTCGCGGACGGAGCACGGCTTGATGTTCAGGCCAGGCTAGCTCGCACGGGCGACACCCAGTTGTTCATCGGGATTTACGAACCCTCGGGCCTGGCCCGGGTTGAAGAGGCTTACGCCAGGCGGCCCGGCGAGACGACTACGAGGGCCATGGCCTGGGGCGCGGGAAGAGGACGCGCGCTTGCTGACATTGGAGCAGTGAGGGCAACAGAGCCAGCACTCATCCAAAGCTGAGAGAGGTCGCATACCATGGTCGATCAAATTGCCGAGTTGGACGCGTATCTGGAGCTTCTGGGACAAATAGCCGACGAGCTTGAACACCAGGTCGCCCCCTGCCCCACTACCCGACCGATGCTGATCGCGTGGCTGACGGAATGGATTCGAAGCCCTGACGCGTTGAGCGAAATCAGACGAGAGCTGCCTCGCCTTCCCCACGTTTTGAAGTCGGCGTACAGCGAGTGGAATCACTTGGGTGGCGGCCGGTAACTGCTGCCCTGCACCAAGGCTGTGTAGTCAGTACCGGCCTCATCGCCGGCAAGCCGGCTCCCACAGAGATTTAACCAGTCTCCGGGCCAGCGCAGTACCTGTGGGAGCCGCGCTTGCCGGCGATGGGCCGCAAAGCGGCCCCAGGCATTCGTGGCCAACCCTGGCCTGCCGCAGCGCTTCTTGGCCGGTGTTGGGTTGACCGGCCTGGATCAACAGGCCCACGTACCCACTTCATCCTGATGCAGGATTTCGACGCACCTTAGCGCAATCCCCTACATCGATCTCGACACAAACCCTGACGGGTAATCATCCCCTGCTACCGCTCTGAGGTAAGCAGCGTCAGCCTCTAGACGAAGATCACGCCACTCCTGCCAAGAGATCAGCCCTTGACGATCCAGCTCATCGGCCTGGCGAAGCAGTTCCTCGTGATAATCGTCCGGCGACTCCATACGCAATGCTCTGTCCTCAAATACCTGAAACCACCGGGCCAGGTAATTGAGCTTCAACAGTTGAGGTGCAGAGAGGTCTTTCTCAAACGTTCGCATCAGCCTGCCCCATACATCGATGCCCGGTTGAGCCGTCAATGCCTCAGAGGTTCAGCAGACCAGTATGAGTGGTATGAGCGGCACACGACCGTGGCAGGCATCACTGCGTCTGGATGAGCTCATGATCAGTGCCTGACGCACCATCCGGCCGCTGCGCATCGAAGCTGCACTAAACCGGTGAACCATTTACATAGCCGACACGTCCACCGCAAAAGAACAACGAGTCGACATGAACATGGCAAGTGATCCCGTATTGGCCGTGCTCGGCTACCTCAAAGACCACCATCTGGTACTGACCACTGCCGAATCCTGCACTGCAGGCTGCATGGTGGCTCTGCTAGCGGCCTTCCCCGGTACAGGGGAGGTACTCGAAAGCGGCTACGTGGTGTATTCGCCCTCCGCCAAGAAGCGCCTGCTAGGTGTAAGCGCGCAAACCATCGAACGGTACGGGCTGACTAGCGAACCCGTCGCCTGGGAGATGGCCTTGGGGGCGTTGAAGGACAGCGATGCCAACGTCGTTATTGCAACTACCGGTGTAGCAGGGCCAAGCCCAACATCTGGGGTGTTACCCGGCACGCTGTGCTTTGCGTGGGCTTTTGCCGGCGAGCCGATTGCCGTGTTCACCCGTACCCAGCGTTTTTTTGGAGAGCGAGCGCAAGTCATGCACGACGGCGCCGTCTATGGGCTGACCCGCCTGATGCATTATCACGAGCGCTGGCTTCGAGGGGAGCGCGCCTGAAGGAAACGGGTGCGGCGCACCGCCATTCACCTGACGAGAATGGCGTGGTGGGACTCGATTGTGGGTATTGGCGCCACGTCCCGCCGGGTGCTCAGCCATGCTCGCATTTTGGGGGTGTCGAAGATCTGCCCCTGCTCCATCATCGCCAGAATGAGTGTTTGGGACATGCGATAGCCGCCGCACTCCGTACAATGCCGCTCTTCCCAACCCGTGGCACATTCCACGGTGTGCGCATGCCCTGCGCAAATCAGACACGTCATAAAAGCCCCCTGTTGGTCTTGTTGGTTGGGAGGATTGGAGCCGGGAAAACAACGCACATACCATTGACTGAGAGTTCAGCGGCACCTCGAAATTCCGATTATCTTTAATAAACCGGAGAGAACGTCCAGGCCGAAGCTGACCAGACTGAGCTTGGTGGCGGCACGCTTCGAAGCACGTGCCGCACCGGCTTTTTGAGTTCCAGCCATCAGCGGTTGGGTTCAAGTGTCAGGTATTCATGCGCCAGTCGGCCTAGATCGACTCTGCGTCGTCTTGAATGTCTTCTTCTGCCTCTGCTGCATCCGTAGCATCGGCATCATTCATAGGCGGCGACGTAGGCTTTTGCGGGTCGTTGATAAATGGAATATTGCTAGGCCCTTTTTCTTCCGAGCCCTCAGTCTTGGGTTGCATACTCACTCTCCAGAATTGATCGGCGTGGGGCTATGCGCCACCCGCCCCTTCAGCGAACCTCTTGAAATCAACAGGTAGAGTTATGAACTCCGGCTCCGGCCCGCTGATCTCCATTGTCGATAACGTACAGTTGAAGTGCGGACACAAGACCCCCTCCCTGGTTGATGATTTATGGAGGTGTCTACTGCTGGAAAAATTCAGTTGAAAAGCCGAGCGGCGAGTCGCAGGGGCAGCTCTGCTAGAACTCAATGCCCCTTGCACCCAGAGACAGCAGTTGGCTAATCCGCTTTGAAGCCAGTTTCATGCGTTCAACCAGCGAGGGGACGTCACAATCTACATTCGCGGAGGGCAATAAACGGCCCATAGCGCCCCTTCGACCCTATCGCCCGCTGAGTGATCATGGCGCACTTCGATACAGACATGGCCCAGTTCGAAGTTAACATCTTGGCCCTGTAGGGCTAGTCCAAGCGTAGCTACAGTGGGCTCCAACAAACATCCACCCACTGCGAGCAACTACCCATGAACAACCGCCTTGATCACTTCAAGCTGTCTCCCCAAGCGTCCAACAAACTGGTGGAACTCACCCTGCAACTGAGCAAGAAGCCGCTAATGGCCGATCTTGCCCACCTGATCATGCTGCGCGCTTCGCAGCTCAACGGCTGTGCGTTCTGCGTGGATATGCATGTGAAAGAGGCCAAGATCCATGGCGAGCGCGAGCTGCGTCTTCACCACGTCGCCGTCTGGCGTGAGTCGCAGCTGTTTTCGCCAATAGAGCGAGCGGCGCTGGAGTGGACTGAAGCCCTCACCCAACTGCCGCCTCATGGTATCTCCAACAGCCTCTATGCGAGTGCGCGCGAGCAGTTTTCCGAGCAGGATCTCTCGGACTTGTCGTTCCTAATCGTCGCCATCAATGGCTGGAATCGCCTCAATGTGGCTTTCCAGGCGATCCCGGGCTCGTCCGATGAGCTGTTCGGCCTGAACAAGGCCAACCTCAACTGAGTAACTTGCTGATCAACGCGCCAAGCTGCTCGCCTGGAGCAGTCGTGGCGCAGTTGGTAAAACTCAGGAGCAGACCTGACTGACGCTGCGATGAGGCAGCCCAGCGCGACAACGCTTGTACCGACATGCCCCTGGCTAGCACCTGCTCGGCCAGGGCGGTGTCGCTTACGTCCTCCGGCAAACGCAGTACCAGGTGCATGCCGCCTGGCGAGGGTTCCACCTGCATACCCTTCGGCAAACTCCGCTCCAGTGCTTCGATGGTCATTGCCCGTCGCTCGTTGTAGAGGCGGCGCATGCGTTGGATATGCCGAGCGAAGTGTCCCTCGGCAACGAACTCCGCCACCAAGGCCTGGGTAATTGACGGTGACCCGGCAGCAAACAAGGCCCGGCCGATGCGCTCGAACGCTGCCACCTGCGCCTGCGGCACCACCAGATAAGCCAGGCGAATACCGGGAAACAGCACCTTGCTGAAGGTGCCGGCATACAGCACGCGGCCATGGCGATCCAGGCTGGCCAGCGCTGGAAGTGGACGGCTGACATAGCGATACTCGCCGTCGTAATCGTCCTCGACAATCCAGGCACCGGTGCGGGCAGCCCAATCCAGTAGCAGTTGTCGGCGTGGCAGCGACAGTGCCATCGACAGCGGGCTCTGATGCCCCGGTGTCACCATGGCGACCTGGGCAGCCCGAGAACCCGCGATGGCGTGTTCTACATTCATGCCATCGGCATCAACCGGCACCGCTTCCAGCTCCAGGCCAAACTGGCGAAGCACCTGGCGCGTAGTGGGATAGCCCGGGTCTTCCACCCAGGCGCACTCGCCTGGCTGCAACAAGGTGTGAGCGACCAACGACAGGCTATTGCGCCAACCGCTGGTGATGAACACCTGGTGGGCACCGCAATCGATACCTCGGGACACCTGCAGATACGAGGCAATGGCGCTGCGCAACGCTGCCAGGCCGTGGGGAGCCGGATAGTCCAGATCTCCCAGACGCATCCCGCGTAGATACCGAGCACCGAGACGCGCCCATATCTTGCGCGGAAATGCATCCAACGCCGGTACCCCCATCTGGAATGGCAACAGCTGCGGTGGACGCCAGAGCGAATCAGGGGTGTCTTCGATCACTTGGCTACTGACTGGTAATGCGGTGGCCGCCGACACGGGCTTCTGCAGTTCAGGATTGATTAGGGTGCCTTTCTGCCCGAGCGCCAGGAGGTAACCCTCGCTGGCCAGCAGCGAATAGGCCAGTTCGACGGTGCCACGGGCCACCCCCAGCTCCTTGGCCATGGCGCGCGCCGACGGCAAGCGGTCACCGGGGCTCAACGTGCCAGCGGCAACGGCGGCCAGCACTCGGTTGTACAGCTGACGATACAGGGGCAAGCCGGACTGCTCTTCCAAGGGAGCAAAAGGCGACTTTGGGAAGGTCATCATGGCCTAGTTCATACCCCATTTCTTGGCTCAATCAAGTGGGTCAATGCTAGTCCAATATAGCGCTATCACCTACTCATGAGGGCAACTCCCATGACATTCACTTTGCACAACTTCATACCCAGCGTGCTCGACCTGGCCGACCCGGCCCTGCGTCCCCTGGACAGCACCCATGACCTGTGCAGCGCATTCTCGGTAATGCAGCAATTGCGCCCTCATCTGACGAGCGAAGCCGACTTCGTCAGCCGCATCGAGCGTATGCGCGTTGAAGGCTATCGCCTGATTGGTGCTTATGACTCAGGCGTTCTTGTCGCACTGGCTGGTTACCGCTTACAGGAAAACTTGGTCTACGGCGCATTCCTGTATGTCGATGACCTTGTAACCGCCGAGGCGCAGCGGGGTGGCCAGTGGGGGTCGCGCTTATTGCAAGCCTTGGAACGACTGGGCCGCGCCAGCGGTTGTGCACGCCTGGTGCTCGACACGGGCTTGGCCAACGCCCGCGCGCAACGTTTCTACTTCCGTGAAGGCCTGTTGACGGGTGCACTGCGCTTTCAAAAACAATTCGATACGCCATAACCCGCACGCACATTCAAGGAGGCAAACCTCATGACATCGTCCCAGCAGCCACTTGCTCCTTTGCGCATTCTTCGCCTGGTCGCCAGCGCCAATGCAGACTCTTCGGAAAGTCTGAAACTGTCCCAGCAGATCCTGTTTGCCTTGGCCAGTCAGGCAGGCAGAAGGGCTATCCAGTTAGCCCGCCTAGCAGCGGGCTTTCTTTTGCCAGATCTCTGAATCGAAATCTCCACACTTCCTGGGGCCTTGGAATTCCAAGGTGTTGAGCTCTTCGTAGCTCGGGCAGGCGATGGCATCCGGCAGCGGCGCAATGGCGAACTGCCTTGGGCGTTCCCAATTCGGGGACGGCTGTCGTAAACCGCACACCGGATTACCGGACGTCAAAGAACTGCCTGCTTTAAAAGATGTGACCGTTGATTCGTTACGCCAAAAAAAGGCGCCAGAGGGCGCCAAGAGGGAGCTCATTTTAGCGACTTAAGATTTCGAGTCGCCCCGGGAGTCTTCAATGAGACGGTTAACCTCGGAAGCTTCATTAACTTCCAATTGCTCCGCTTTCAGCCTGGCTCGCTCACGAGCTTCAGTCGCAGCCTTGTTTGTTTCTTTGACATATTGGTTAAATTCTTTCGAACGCTGGGCGCCATCCTCCGCCCATGAAAGATTGGCAAGCATAAGCGACGTAAGTAATGCGACAAAATACTTCATGATTACCTCCAAGAAATGGCGCCAGGGTTACTACTCATTCAATAAACGGCGAGTTCTAAGACACACGCCACGACTCTACAACGTGCGAACCATATGCCTTCTTCCAGCGCTTAAGAAGTCCATGATTGGCCATCTTAGTCTCTGCAACCGTTCCATCATGCGGATTGATGTAGACTTTGACAGCGCGTGGTCTTCGAGTGGCCTTTATTCTTCTTTGGCGGAACTCACTGCATGGGATAGTGACTGGCCTTAATACATCGAGAACCTGGCGCATACCAAATCCGTATTCATCCAGTAGTGCCAAAAGTTCGGCTTCAAAGCTGATATCTCGCTGGAGCGCGGAGCTTATCCGCCAGCTCTCGAGTTTTAATACCTGAGCCTCTACAAATCGCTCCATCTGGCGAAAGGCTACCAAACGCGACATCCCAATTGCTTCCTATGGTTCAGATCCCAGGTCACAGGCCGTATGAGGCGTGCAATGAAGGTTGGCGGCGGGGTCTCCTGAAACCTGCTATCGAATCCTTAAGCGCTCGCAAACCTTTGGATTTAGAATACGTTCGTATTCCTATTTTCACAAGTCTTAGATCCTTGCTGAAAAATCAGGAAACATTTCAGGAAGCCATATCAGTCTTAGCTAGATTTCTCGGTCAATTTAGAAGCGTGTTGGCGCGACCAGTTACGGGGAATACGAGCTACCCGAGATAGGTCAAACGTTACTAATTGTTGCTCAGGTTGTGCTTGGTGGACGTCTGACGGCGTTCGCCGCCAGCAAGGTCGGGACTTTGCCCGCGTCTTCTCCCCCAACCCGACAAAAACCACTCTGCGGCGCGATGTCGCTACCCCATTCAACTGGGTTGTTAATTTTAGAATACGGTCGTATTTTAAAAATGAGATGGGAAAGCAGCTCGGTTTTGACGGGCCTCTGCTGCTTCCCCACCTCCAAACTCTCCAGCCTGTCGGGCTCGGCCATCAGCAGCTCCGACCCAAGGCGCGAGAACCAAGTGTAACGAACCTGACGTTGAACGTCGGGAAGATGAGTGGATTTATGATTACGAAAAGCGCCCTTTCGAAAGCGATTGCATACTCTCTCCTTACAGTTAGCGCCCTGGCTAGCACGGCTTGCGTGGCTACGGCCGCTCCAGATGAGAAACCGCAAAGCGTGCCTGCTATGGGTGGAGGCAAGCTCCCACCCTCGAAAACCACTGGTGACTACCTGGCTTATGCAGGAATCCCAACATTCTGGCGTGCCCAAAGCACTCAGGATCTTACCGGCGTAGACATCGCTGTGATGGGTGTTCCATACGATATCGGGGTCACCAACCGTTCCGGTGCGCGCTTGGGCCCACGCGCAGTCCGCGAAGCATCGCTGCACGTCGGCAATTTCCAGCATCCGTGGAAAGGAAATATTGCCAAGGATTTGAAGATCATCGATTACGGTGATGTCGGCATGGGTGTAGGTGGCGATGCAACCAAAAACATGATCGACGAAACCTACAAGCATGCGAAAAAAATCTTCGCCTCGGGTGCGCGCTTGTTCACCATTGGCGGGGATCACACCATTCCGTATGGCCCGGTTCGAGCAGCTAAGGATACGTTCGGTCAGATCGCCCTGATCCACTTCGACAGCCATCAAGACTCGATGAGCAGCAATGGTGGAAAGGAGATCTTCCACGGCTCATTTGCCCACGACTTAGCTGAGGAAAACACGGTTAACGCTCACAAATCCGTCCAAGTGTTCATTCGCACGGATATGCCAAACGAAGAAGGCTACAACATCATTTACGCTCATGACGCGCTGTATTCTGAGCCGGAGGACATTGCTGCCAACATCAAGAAAATCGTTGGGGACATGCCTGTCTACATTACATTTGATATCGACGCCCTTGATCCATCCTCTGCACCGGGTACTGGCACGCCCGTGCCCGGAGGCCCAACCACGTTCCAGGCATCCGAGGTTCTCCGCAACCTTGCGGGACTTAACGTCGTAGGCGCGGATCTAGTTGAAGTCGCCCCGATGTACGATCCGAGTGGTGTCACAGCCCTCTCTGCAGGTGCAATCTCGCGCGACCTTATGCACTTGCTGGCAGAGCCTATCAAAAAGCAAAACATCAAATAACCTCCCAACGCAATTAGCCTAGGCCTCTGCAGCAAGTGGGCCTACCACCTGCTGCAGAACCAAGCGCCAGGAAATATACAAAACACGATATGCTCTCCTCATAATTCATTCACCTGACAACTATCGCTACTGTTCTATTCGTATAGCCCACACTGGCCACCTGGCAATAATGGGCGTTCTGGATCGTATTTTCACCGAAATGTGTCCGAAGAGGCCAAAAAGCAACCGCAACGGCCAACCTGCTGCCGTTCCGTAGAGTTTTCTCCCTTCTTGGTGACACAATGTCGCAGCCCTAACCGAACCTGTTCAAACCTTTGGCGTAAAATAAGGAGGTTAGTGCGACTTGAAACGGCAGGTTTAAGACAATACGGAATCCTAATAAAATGACATTCCCGCCCGCACAAAGCTACATCGAAACCGCTGCGCCATTGAAGCGCCAGTTTAAAATGCATGATGCATTCACGCTTGCGTTCGTTTACATCTCTCCAATTGTAGCGCTTTACGCCGTTTTCGGACTCATTGTTCAAGCCGCAGGCCCTGCGGGCTGGTGGGTTTTCCCTCTTGGCTTATGCTTACAGCTCCTAATCGCCCTATCTCTAGGCGTAATGGTTTCACGCTGGCCGCTTCAAGGTGGAAGTTACCAATGGGCCCGGCGTCTCATTGGCGATAACTACGGTTGGATTACCGGATGGTTCTACATTTGGACTCTCATCTTTGTCTTTGCCTCCAACGGATATGCTATTGCAAGCTTTATTCCTGCGGCGCTGGGGATCGAGGCGTTCACGACATCTACTCAAATTTATATCGCTCTCGGCATCGTGTGTCTGGCAACGATATTAAATCTCCTTGGCCCTGGTACTCTAAAGCTGCTTGGGAAGCTTAGCTTGGGTGCTGAAATCATCGGATCGCTCGGCCTGGCTACTGTTCTTTTGATTTGGCATCGCAAGCATGATCTCGACATCCTCTTCACCACAGCAGGTGCAGGCGGGGACAACTATATTCTGGGGGGCTTACTTGTAGCGCTGGGATTCGTTGGCTTCGGCTTGGCGGGCTTTGAGTCTGTGTGCAGCATGGCTGAGGAGGTGGAGCAACCGGAGAAGAACATTCCTAAAGCTATCATTGGCGCCCTGCTCGCCATCGGCGTTATTGTCAGCTACTGCGCCCTTGCACTTATCCTCGCTACACCCGATTTCGGTGCCATCGTGAGCGGGGCAATCGTCGACCCAGCTGCTTCCACTATCCAGGCCGCATTTGGTGAGGGTATTGCTCGGGTCTTCTTCATCCTGGTCATTATCGGCTTCGCAGCTTCCATGATGATGGCTCAAACCAGCGTTTCCCGGGTCATCTGGGCGTTCTCGCGCGACCGTATCTTGCCGGGCTCGCATTTTCTGTCGAAGCTCTCGAGTAAGCATTGCACTCCCGACAGAGCAGTTGTCGTAGTTGGCGCGCTTGCTGTGATTGTTACCCTGCTGGCCTTCTCAGAGCGAGTCTATGCAACCCTGATTTCATCGGCCACCGCTACCTTCTTTATCACGATGGGGTTTGCCGTCCTCGGTCTTCTATTCCGCCTGATGGTGAAAAAATGGCAATCGGGGTCGTTCAGTTTGGCTTCCATGACCGTTCCAGTCGTTTTCGGTGCCGCCTCTTGGATCGTATTCGAAATCGCTAACTCTGCCTGGCCCCGCGAGGTAGCAGGTCAAAGCTGGTACGTAAGCTGGGCCGTATTTATCGGGATATCGCTGGTCGGCTTGAGTGGCGCCGCCGTATGGCTCAGCATTCGCAAAAACCTCAAGGGCTCCAAAGCGCTCTCAGAATCTGCAGACCATCTGCTTCCTGACGAGGCTAATGGCTGATAAGCAGCGCCAGGGAAGGCGCTTCCTCATGCACGTCGGGCACACCCGCTCCCAAGCTCTGATTGCTACCCTCCCTGCATGCCGTGGCTATCTCGTACGGTACCGTATTCAACGCGTTACGCGCCCTATTCCGCCCCCCGACAAGGAAGGCGTCTGACCTGTATCACCCCTTTTTGGCCATCCTCGCCATATCCACAGAGACTCACATTACCGAGAATCGAATGACCCTCATTACGTCCAGTTGGGGTCTGCCATGGAGGCCAATACAAGAACAATGCTAGGGGCTAACCGCCCTCTATCACGTCAGGTAATGACGCCAAGCATCCTGCCAATACCGCATGCCATCAGCGTGCAATATAAAAACAGAGGATGAACCATGTCTTCGAACGTCGATCTGCATTTCGAGGCCTCCACGCTCCAAAAGGTCTCGGCGCTGTTGATCCCTTGCTTTGCATACGTAGCCGTCCTGGGTGTTCCGATCACCTTCACGGGCATTATCGAGACCTTCGGAATCACCCCCGCGCAAGCCACGATTGCCTCAACTGCAGAGATCGCGTGCATTGCATTTGCATCGATTTGTATGTCGCTTGTGCTCGGCATCATGAATCGCAAGACCCTCTATGTCCTCGGTGTCGCTTTGGCCATTGCGGGCCAGGTAGGCACTCTGGGTGCGGACGCCTTCAATCATGTTGTGATGTACAGAGCGGTCGCCGGACTCGGCGAGGGCTTGTGCATCGGGTTAGGGTTCGCAAGCCTGGCTCAATTCAAAGGCGGTACCAAGCTCCTTGGCTATAGCTCGGCCCTCAGTGCAGCTGTGACACTCAGCGCCTTCCTGATCGTCCCGCCACTTCATGGGGTTCTGGGTACCAAGGCAGTGTTTTGGGCGCTTTCAGCCGGGTATATCATTTTGCTCCCACTTGCCTTCGCTCTGCCCAATGTCAGCAAAATTCAGCACATAGAGCTGCCATCCCCATCAGCCTCGATTGGTGTACGAAGCATTTCCCTGTTTTTCCTCTGCCTCCTGAGCAGCATTGGAGCGAATACGCTATGGCTGTACTTTGAGCAGGTTGGTCAACAAGCTGGCTTAGACTTCGCCGGCGTTGGCCTCGTTGGGTCTGTAGGGATGTTCTGCTCCATCTTCGTTCCGTTAGTAGCTAATAAGGCGTTCGAAAAATTCAGAAACGCCCTCCCCTTGTTGGCTGCCTGTCTCCTCATGGCCGTTACGTCTTACCTGTACGTGAAACCGAATCTCTACATTTACTGGGCCATCGGTTTGTCCATGACATTCCTGTACGTTTTCCTTCTGGCATACGCCCGTATGTATTCGTCTGACATTGATAGCACAGGCCGCACAACCGCTGCTGCCAGCGGCGCTGACTCGCTGGGCATGGTCATAGGGCCGATGATCGTCGCAGTGACGCTTCAGTTCGATAACGGATATGCCCAACTCGGCGAATTTGGCGTCCTTATGCAATTGCTGTGCTTGATCCCTGCGGCGTTCATCCTCGTAAAAAAGACTAAAGCGGCGAACCCCGCCCGCCAATAAGAAAGGCAATCACCTGGTCGTTCAATCCGGCCAGGCTTTCCGTTTAAGGATTTACAGAATATGGAAATGGTGTTCGATTACGTCATCGTGGGCGGAGGCTCGGCTGGCTGCGTGTTGGCCAATCGGCTGTCTGAATGCGGTGAATTCCAGGTCTGCCTGATCGAAGCAGGCGGTAAAGACAATTCAATCTTCATCAAAATGCCCTGTGCTGTAGGTGTTCCCCTCGTCACCCCAAAATTCACTTGGGCATTCGAGTCAGAGCCCGAGGTGCACCTCAACGGTCGGCGTATATTTTCTCCGCGCGGCAGGGTGATAGGGGGCTGCTCATCGATTAATGGCATGGTGTACATGCGCGGCCATCCATTGGACTTCGATGAGTGGGAAAAGAGCGGTGCCGAAGGATGGGGCTACAGCAATGTGCTGCCCTACTTTAAAAAAGCGGAATGCCGAGCGGACGGCGGCAACGACTGGCGTGGCGCACATGGCCCGCTCAACACCCGCTATGGCACCCTGAGCAATCCCCTATACAGCGCCTTCATCAACGCAGCCAAAGAAGCCGGCTACGCCGAATCAGACGACCTCAACGGCTACCGCCAGGAAGGTTTTGGCCGGTTCGACATGACGGTACACAACGGCACGCGGTGGTCTACCGCTGCAGCCTACCTACACCCAGTAACGAAGCGCAAAAATCTTCAAGTTCTCCATAACGCCGTGGTCACAAAGATCAATGTGGTGAACGGCGTGGCAGTGTCAGTCAACGTGGTTGAATCTGGCGTTAAGCGGGCTATCGCAGCCCGACGCGAAGTCATCCTGTCGAGCGGGCCGATAAACAGTCCAAAAATCTTGCTGCTTTCTGGTATTGGCGACAGCGAGCACATGCGTTCAGTCGGAATCGAGCCAGTGCATCACTTGCCCGGGGTCGGAAAAAATCTGCAAGACCACATTTCTTTGTATGTCCAGGTCAAATGCAAAAAGCCGGTAACGCTCAATGCCATAAGCCACGTGGCAAAGGCCAAACTCGGGGCACGTTGGCTGCTGCGTCGCGATGGCCTGGGCGCCACAAACCATTTCGAATGCGGTGGTTTTATACGCTCGAAGGCGGGGTTGAAGTACCCTGATATAGAGATCCATTTTCTACCGGTTGCGGTGCGGGACAAGGGGCATCCTCAAGCCAAGGAGCATGGCTTCCAGGTAGATGTTGGCACGACCAAGTCAAAAAGCGTGGGTCACGTTCTTCTCGCATCCAACGACCCCATGGAAGCCCCCAAGATCTCCTACAACTATCTCAGCAACTCGGACGACTGGCGAGAAATGCGCGCCTGCGTTCGCTTAGTAAGGGAAATTATCCGACAGCCAGCCTTGAGCCTCTACGCGGGCGAGGAGTTAATACCAGGAGTTCACGTCCAAACCGATGACGAGATAAATGATTTCATCGCTCAGAACGCACAAAGCGGATTTCATCCTTCAGGGACATGCAAAATGGGTCATTCTAGCGACCCTATGGCAGTCGTTAACTCATCGCTTCAGGTCATTGGCGTACAGCATCTGAGAGTTGTTGATTCCTCCGTCATGCCGACCATTACCAACGCAAATCTTAATGCACCTACCATCATGATTGCAGAAAAGGCGGCGGACTTGATCCTCAACCGGCCACTCCTGAAACCTGAACAGGTAGATTACTTCATTCATGAAAACTGGATGACTGAACAACGCTGAAAAGGAAGCGCACTCATGTACACATTACACTTCGTTCCTGACTGGGCCTCGCTTGCAGTTCGGCTGACTCTGGAAGAATTCCAGATCCCGTATGTAGCCTCATTGGCCGAGCAACGTGATACGCCCGAATTTCGGAAAATGAGCCCGCTCGGATTGATCCCGGCTTTTAGTACACCGGTCGGTGACATGTGTGAGACCGTGGCAATTCTGCTGTGGTTATCCGACCAGCATCCAGGCGTTGCCCCGGCAGCGAAATCTCCAGATCGCGCCGCGTACCTGCGCTGGCTGCTGTTCATTAACAATTCGATCCACAGCCACATTCTTTCCCTATTCCATCCTGAGCGGGTATCGAGCTCAGATAGCACTGACGCCACGATGCAGAACGCTCGAAACCAGGTGCAACAAGCCTTGAGCATTGTGAACGCCATGGTCACACAAGACCAACCTTCGTGGTTTCAACACGAGACACCATCGGCAATATGCTATTACCTGGGTCTATTGATGCGTTGGATGAATGGCTTCGACGCGACTCACCCAGCCCACATTCCAAGCACTAACTACCCTGCTCTGCATTCGATGTTGAAGGGGTTGGAGAATCGCAGAGCATCCCGAGCGTGCGCCGAACTTGAAGGCTTAGGTGACACGATTTTCACTCACCCAACTCTCCTCTAACAAATCGATACGGCAGCCCTACCCCGGGCTGCCGAGTCCTATTGCTCAAGTTGACAGGAGCGATCCGCCGACTCGAACAACCTCACTCGCACTTTGTCATACGCGTAGTTAAACAGCATGGTATATGGAAGAAATAGAAGCAAAATACCTATATCCAACCAAAATGCTTCGACAAGTGAGATAGACAGCCACCAGGCGGCCATCGGAACCACAAAAAAGATTAAACCAAACTCAAACATCACAGCGTGCATCACTCGCACCCACAATCCACGCTTGAAACGTAAATGGTTTTGAAGCCCGTCAAAGAGGTAGTTATAAAGCATGTTCCACAATATAGCCACAGTCGAAATGACGAGCGTCAGGACACCAATATCAAGGAGCGGCTTTCCTGTAACCCAGCTGATGATTGGAGTAAAGCTTAATATTGCACAAACCTCAAAAATTAATGCATGGGCCACACGCTCTTGGATACTCCGCTCGATCAGATTCTCTGCCATAACTCAGCCTTCCACAACAATTAAGGATGATCCAATGATACCCCTGGACAATTTTCGTTCCAGTTGGCTGCCATCGGCCTGACCGATATGTATTACTCAAACGAAACCCTAGAGGCGCTCATTCACTCTGCATCCTGCGGATCCTTCAGCGCAGCAGCGAGGCACCTAGGCAAGAGCCAGTCGACAATCAGTGAATTAATCTCCCGGCTTGAGATCGATCTCAATACAGAGGTTTTCGTGAGGGGAACGCGATCGTTAACCCCGACGCCTGCAGGTGTAGCTCTGATCCGATACGCCAAAGAGGCGCTTCACGCTGCTGACTGCTTCCGTTTGCAGGCCAACTCGATGACAAGCGGCAAGGAATTCAAGCTGACCTTGGTTCTCTCTGATTTATACCAGCACCAGCAATATGCAACGCGGCTGTCCGAGTTGGATGCTCGTTATCCAGACCTCCAATTTGAATGCTTGATAGCCGAAAGAAGAGACGTTCTGAATCACATCCTCCAAGGGAGAGGTCAACTCGGATTGCTAGCAGCCCAGCCTGACTATCCTGCAGAGGTAGCGAATTGCCGCCTTAATCATCCGTCTGAATTTGGCATTTTCGTCCGCCATGGACATGAGCTGCTGGAACGAGGAAGTCCGACGCATCAAGACCTCATTGGGCACAGAATGCTCCGCTTGAGCAGCGTCGCACGCTGGGACGATGAAGATGAAAATTTTGCAATTTCCTCCCTGAAATTTTGGTCAGCACCAGACTATTTAACCTTGCTAGAGATGGCCGCTCTGGGTTTTGGATGGGCAATTCTTCCTAAGGCTCTGGTGGTGGCATACGGAAGCTCGCGCCTTCAGGAAATCGTGACGCCTGGTTGGCCCAAGACTGTACCGGTGGACGCAGTATGGTCTCGTAAACATCCCTTGGGCCCAGCAGCATCATGGCTTCTCGATCGCTTGATGATTGATTGACCAGATGTCGGAAAAAAGCTCCAGCCAGGATTCGTCGTCGATCTCCATAAACCCGAAGAACCTGAGGAAGAACGCGCCTTCAGTGGCTAGAAACGCCAACCGTGCCCGCCGTCCTTCCTCGGTCTTGAGGTCTATCCCCTCCAACCGGGCTTGATACCAATCGCGGATCCATCCTAAGTGATCTGGAGTATCAATAAGCGCTGCCATTAGTCCTGCCGCCTTGCCCAGTGAGGCCTGGTCAGCTATGCGAGTAGATTCGATATGGGCATCCACCCTGGCCATTGGCGCAGGGTCAGAACCAGCAATCGCCTCTACCGATTCATCATAACTCTTGCCCCAACGCTTCAGCATGGCATCGATCAGCATCTCCTTGTTTTTGAAGCAGGATTGCACACCACCCTTGGTTATCCCAGCCGCCTTAGCAACCGAATCGATGGTAAGCGCAGACACCCCATTCTGTGCAACCAACTGCTCCGCGAGGCGTAAGACCTCATCCCTATCAATTGTCTTTCTACGACCCATGGCGGTTGACTTCCTAAAATACGAATACGATTATATTGCTATTTTTACAAGGCACAGGCTAGTGCCAAGCAATGATACGTGACAGACGCGTGCCTGCGCTTGACGCAAATCGAGGCCCCAACGAGGTGCAAAACAGATGGGTAGAACGAAACGTGTAGTCATCGTGGGCGCTGGGTTTGGAGGCTTGGCGACAGCCAAGGCATTGGCAGGCACAGATGTGGAAGTGACCTTGGTGGATCGAAGCAATCATCACCTCTTCCAACCTCTTCTATACCAGGTGGCCACCGCCACTCTTTCGCCAGCAGACATTGCATCGGCTGCTCGCGCGCTGGTACAGGGGCCTAACGTTCAAGTCATCATGGATGAGGTCATTGGAGTCGATACAACCCATAAGCTGGTGATGACACGATCCCGGAAGAATCTTCCTTATGATTATCTCGTGCTGGCCACGGGGGCTGATTATTCGTTCTTTGGGAATGATGAATGGGCAAGACATGCGCCGACCCTGAAAACGCTCGAGGATGCGCTGACGATTCGAGAGGGACTGCTGGCAAGCCTGGAAAGAGCTGAGCGCAACGTCTCGCCTAGCGAAGTAGAAGCCCTATTGACCTTTGTTGTAGTAGGCGGCGGGCCAACGGGTGTTGAAATGGCCGGAGCAATCGCTGAGCTTGCCCGCTCTGCCCTTGCAAAAGACTTCAGAAATCTCGATCCCATGATGGTCAAGATCTTACTGATTGAGGCGGGGCCCGCAATCCTCTCCTCGTTTCCGAAGCATCTCTCAAATTACGCAGTCAAAGCATTGGAGAAGCTCGGTGTAGAGGTTCGGCTAAGTTCACCGGTCACTACAATTGACCAGGGCGGAATCAATTTAGGTGAGATGCGGATCAGCAGCCGCAACGTAATCTGGTGTGCAGGCACTCAAGCCAGGCCTGCTGCAATGTGGGTTGGAGCCAGTGCCGACCGGAATCTCGGGGTGCGGGTCGCCAAGAACTGCTCCGTAATTGGCCAACCTGACATCTTCGCCATCGGTGATGTCTCGAGTTTCGATTCAGGGATGGGCATGCGACTACCCGGGCTTGCCCCAGTGGCGAAGCAACAAGGCCGGTTTGTCGGCAAGCTATTGTTAAACCGAGCTAATGGGCGCAGGGAGCCGGAGGAGTTTGTGTACAAAAATTGGGGATCCATGGCAGTTATCGGTCGTTCTCACGCCGTTGCGGACTTTGGCAAGCTCCGATTCAAGGGTTTTGTCGGCTGGTTAGCATGGTCTCTAGTCCACCTAATGTTGCTTATAGATTTTCGCAGTCGAGCTTCCGTTTATCTACACTGGTCTTGGGCATGGTTCACTCGAGGCAGGGCAGCAAGACTATTAACTGGAGTGAAGCGTGAATCTAACTCCTCCACTCCCTCTACCGAAAATATTGACTCCTAACTAGAGGTATTTCAAATGGCATGGCTTTATTTGATACTCGGTGGCATTTTTGAAGTAGGCTTCACAACATGCATGCGCTACACCGAAGGCTTTAAAAACATTCCATGGACGCTGGCCTTTATAATTTGCATAGGACTCAGCATGTTCTTCCTGGAGGTAGCCGCACGCACAATCCCCCTTGGTACTGCCTACGCAGTGTGGACAGGTATTGGCGCACTTGGAACAGTTGCTATCGGTATGATTTGGTTTGGTGAGCCTAGCACTTTGATCCGGATCATGTTTGCCCTAGGAATTGTTGCCTGTATCGTTGGGCTTAAACTGACCTCCGGTCACTGAAAACCACCGGCGCGCCAATACAGGCGCGCCGCCCCCCAAAGGAGACGGAATTGGAAATACAAAATGAGTGGATCGGGTGGGCAATATGCCTCCTGATCGTAGTAAGCGGATGCTTGATCCATGGGCTATCGCCTGGCGCGGCAAGACCTAGTGATGCAAAGCGGGCATCAAAGTCTAGTGAGAAAAGCAAGTAGGTTTGAGTCAGAAGTTCGACTGAGTCGCTGCAGCTCTAGATCACTTTGGGCAAGCTGCTCGAACCACCACGATACAATTATTTTTGTGTAATATTTCATGAGAAACACTCCGTGAGATAATCCTTTTTTGCTATCAAAATAGTCTACCGTCAAGACTACAGCACCACATTGGCCGAAGGGGTATCTTTGTGACCTATTCGGCCATATTTCATTGTTGACACCTAAGGCAAAATTAGGGCTCTCCTGCGGCCTTCGCAGCGGCAAACGTCAATGGCAATTTGGTGTGCCCGTGCAGATATCAATTAAAAACAAAATCGTGATACTTGCAGGATTGAGCCTGCTCACTGTAGTGGCGGTTCTCTCTACCATCAATTTTTCTCAGTCAAAAAAAAGCATCGCATTTGTCAAAGAAAAAACCCTGACGCTAGCTGACGAAGCAGCTATTGAGCGGATGAAGGCCTACAGTGAGAATCAGTCGCTCAAAATCCAAGCATACTTTATCAGAGCTTTCCTGTACGGAAATGGTCTTGCCAATCAATTAGCGCAATACAAAGTTGATGCGATGCAATACTCCCTCAACAATGAGCAGCTTCGTAGCCTGCTGCATGAGCAGACCAAAAAGTCACTCGCGGGCAATAACTCAATTTTAAGTATCTATGCCGTTTATGGGCGCAATACGCTTGACGGAAATGACGCCAGTTTTCTCAACCGTGCGGATGTAGGCAGCATCGACAGTGGACGCTTCAGTAGCTACTGGACTCGGCGCAACGGGGAGGTGTCTCAGCTCCAAACCGCTGAGGAAGCCATGAGCGACACTTCGCCGATGCTTGACGGCAGCCCTTTTAACGCCTGGTACACCTGCCCTCTCACCACCCTCAAGCCCTGCATGCTCAACCCTTACATTGAAGAGCTGGGCAGCCAAAAAAATCTGATTACCTCCATCACCTTCCCCATGCTTGAAAATGGCAAGCCTGTTGCGGTTCTGGGTATGGACATTGGCCTCCAGCGACTGCAGGAGCTTGCCACCGAAGGGGCTGAAACCATTTTCAACGGCCAGGCCGAGATCACCATCATCAGCCCGGGCGGCCTGTTAGCCGCTCACAGTGCAAATTCCGAACTATTAAGCAGGCCGGTCTCAGAAGCGTTCGGCGAAAATTCGGAGGCGATCATGGCTGGACTCAAGACCGACGAAGCTGTTGTCAGCCGTGCAGGGCAGTCACTCCGCATAGTGAGCCGATTTTCGCCGATCCCAGAAAGCCAACCGTGGTTGGTCGTTATCGAAATCCCTACATCAATGCTTTTCGAACCGTCGAGGGTGTTGGAGGGACAGCTGGATCAGCAAGCCACAACCAGCCAGCGAAACAATTTCCTAGGCGGCCTTGCTGCGGTACTGGTGGGTCTTCTGCTTATGGGCTTCACAGCTCGCAAGGTGACGCACCCTATCGGATATGTGTCCTCACTGCTTAGGGACATTGCTACAGGTGAAGGCGACTTGACGCAGCGGCTGCCGAAACGATCCAACGACGAGTTAGGTGAGCTCTCATCTTGGTTCAACACCTTTTTAGACAAACTGCAGCCAATTGTGGCGCAGGTGAAATCATCTGTCCTAGAAGCTCAAGACACGGCGCATCGGTCAGCGAATATTGCTACGAGTACCAGCGACGGCATGCAGCACCAGTACCGGGAAATCGATCAGGTCGCTACAGCTTCCCACGAGATGAGTACCACCGCCCAGGACGTAGCCCGGAGTGCATCTCAAGCAGCAACCGCCGCCCAAGACGCAGAATCCGCTGCCAGGGCCGGCCTCGATGTTATCAATTCTACTTCGGAGCGAATCGCCTACTTGGCAAATGAGATGAATCAGGCCATGTCCCAGGTAGAGAGTCTCTCTCAACGCAGCGAACAGATTGGCTCCGTGCTGGATGTCATCAAGTCAATAGCTGAACAGACCAACCTGCTCGCTCTGAATGCCGCGATTGAGGCGGCACGTGCGGGTGACGCAGGCCGAGGATTCGCGGTTGTCGCTGACGAGGTTCGAAGCCTAGCGCGCCGGACTCAAGAATCTGTCGAGCAAATACGCGACGTCATTGAAAACCTGCAAGCCGGAACCCGGATGGTGGTGAATGCTATTGGCAAGAGTCACACAGACGTTCAGGACACTGCCGAGCAATCCACCCTCGCCCTCGCCGCCCTGAGCAGGATCAGCGACGCGGTACGAGTTATCAACGACATGAATCTGCAGATTGCGGCGGCGGCGGAAGAACAGAGTTCGGTGGCTGAAGAGATCAGTCGAAATGTCGCAAACGTGCGTCAGGTGACCGAATCCCTCACATCTCAAGCAGATGAATCCGCCCAAGTCAGCCATTCACTGAATGCCTTGGCCACTCGTCAACAGGCCCTCATGTCGCAATTCAAGGTCTGACACGTAGTCGTGCAGACCAAAGGTCTTTTTTTAACACAACTGTCGTGCTATAAAGATTTCAAAACGCTCCCTCCCTGCCTGCGCTCTTCGTAACAGACAGGAAACCATGGTGGAGCACCTACAAAAAACCGGAGGTACTGAGTCGATGAATCGCTCTATTGAGTTTTGGCAAACCAAAGTTGCTAGCCTGAAACCTGAAGGGAGGGCCTTCATCGATGGGAAGTACGTCGACTCGATCTCAGGTAGAACCTTCCCTTGCATCAATCCTGCAACGGGGAAAGAAATTGCCCAGATCGCCGAGTGCGACCGGGCAGACGTTGATCTGGCGGTTTCGGTTGCAAAGCAACGCTTTGAGAGCGGTGTCTGGGCTAAACGCTCCCCTACCGAACGTAAAAACGTTTTGCTCAAATTGGCCGCGCTCATCCAGGAAAATATGGAGGAGCTTTCCGTTCTCGAGTCTCTCGACATGGGGAAGCCAGTCGAGGTGTCTTACAGCTATGAAATGCCAGAGCTGGGAGGTTACGTACAGTGGGTAGCTGAAGCCGTCGATAAGCTGTACGACGAAGTAGCGCCGACTGCTCAAGGTGACCTGGCACTGATCCGTCGCGAAGCGCTTGGTGTTGTCGCCTGCGTGGTTCCGTGGAACTTTCCGCTGGACATGGCCATTTGGAAATGTGTCCCTGCTCTGGCAATGGGCAACTCGGTAGTGCTCAAGCCTGCTGAGCAGTCTTCCCTCACCGCTATCAAGCTTGCGGAACTGGTTAAAGCTGCGGGCGTGCCAGACGGCGTATTCAACGTAGTGACTGGGTTTGGTGAAACCGTAGGCGCTCCGCTCGGCCTGCACATGGACGTAGCCTGCTTGGCCTTCACCGGCTCGACCGAGGTTGGCAAGTACTTCCTCAAGTATTCCGCAGAATCCAACATGAAGCTGGTTTGGCTGGAATGCGGTGGAAAGAGCCCGAACATCGTGTTCGCCGATACCGAAAACCTGGAACAAGCCGCCGACCTCGCTGCCCGCGTCTTCTACAACCAAGGTGAAGTCTGCTCCTCCCCAACCCGTTTGCTGGTAGAGGAAAGCATCCACGACGATTTCGTCGCCAAGGTCATCAAGTACGCCGAAAGCTACGAGCCGGCCGACCCGCTGGATCCTAATGCGTTGATGGGCGCTATGGTCGAGGACATCCACACCCAGCGCGTCATGCGTTATGTAGAAGCGGGTAAGGCTGAAGCAACCTTGGCCTATGGCGGTGAGCAGGTTGTGATTAACGGAAGCTCCAACTTCATCCGTCCCACCATTTTCACGGGCGTGACCAACGAAATGCGTATCGCCAAAGAGGAAATCTTTGGCCCAGTGTTGAGCATCATCAAATTCCAGACCGAAGCAGAAGCCATCGAGATCGCGAACGACTCGATCTACGGTCTGATGGCCTCAGTATTCACTTCCAATCTCTCTCGCGCTCACCGTGTCGCTGAAGCTCTGAAAGCGGGGACAGTGACCGTTAATACCGTGGACATGATCTCCCCGCTAGTGCCATTCGGCGGGGTGAAACAGTCGGGCAACGGTCGCGATAACTCCCTCCATGCGTTCGAAAAATACTCGTCCCTGAAAACCACCTGGATCAAGTATTGAGAGGGGTGCGCCATGAGTCTCGATAGAGTAGTCATCATCGGTGCCGGCCAAGCCGGTTTCCAGGTCGCAGCCTCACTCCGCCAAGGTGGTTACGAGGGTTCTGTGACTATCATCGGTGACGAGAACAACATCCCTTACCAACGCCCACCACTGTCGAAGGCATACCTTAAGCACCTGGCTGATGAGACCTCGATTCAGCTGCGACCAGACAACTTCTATGCAGACAATCGCATCGAATTGATCAAGGGTGACAAGGTTGAGCGAATAGACCGCGCGGCCAAGATCGTTGTGACAGCCAGTGGTAGAGAGTTGAGCTACGACAAGCTGGCCATCACCACTGGTACCCGACCACGTCCGCTGGATCTCCCTGGCGCCAACCTGCCAGGCGTTCACGCTCTGCGCTCGTTCCTGCATGCAGCTGATCTGCGCGATGACATTCAGCAGCGTCAGAGCATCGTCATTATCGGCGGTGGGTTCATTGGGCTGGAAGTGGCCGCGTGTGCAGCGGGCCTGGGCAAAACTGTAACCGTCCTCGAGTACGCGCCTCGCCTGATGGGTCGGGCCGTTTCCACCGTAAGCTCCGACTTCTTCAAGGCTTACCACGAAAGCATCGGGGTTCGGATCATCACCGATGCTCGTATCGAGCGGATTGAAGGCGTTGAGCGAGCTACCAGCGTATCGCTACACAATGGTCAGCAGATTCCATGTGACCTCATCTTGGTCGGTGTCGGCGCCCTCCCCAACGTGGAGCTTGCGGAACACGCGGGCCTCGATTGTGACAACGGGATCCTGGTGGACGAGTTCGCCGTCACCTCAGATGCCGACATTGTCTCAGCGGGCGACTGCACCAATCACCCCAATCCTTTCGCCAATGGCAGGTTCCGACTCGAGTCGGTACAGAACGCCATCGATCAAGCGAAGGTCGCCGCTGCCAGCATTCTCGGCACCGCCTGCGCTTACCGCGCAGCGCCATGGTTCTGGTCGGATCAGGGGGACATCAAGCTGCAGACCGTCGGTTTGCCCTTGGGCACTGATGAGTTGGTCGTTCGCGGGTCGCCGGACGAGAAGAAGTTCAGCGTCTTCCACTATCGCGAAGGCAAGTTGATTGCGGTTGAAAGCATCAACTCTGCGGGTGACCACATGGTGGCCCGCAAGCTGATTACCACCGGTGCCAGCCCCTCGCCCGTCCGGGTCTGTGATTCAACCGTAGAGTTGAAGTCGCTACTCGCCGGCTAATGCACCTCTACCCGACAACTGGAAGAGCCTCATGACTCAAACAATCAAAATCAATGCGCCTTTCGACGGTGCCCTGCTGGCAGAGCTGCCTGTTTCGACTGATCAACAGATCGAGCAGGCGCTGGCTACTGCCCATGCTCTGTATCGGGATCGTAAAGGTTGGTTGAAGAAGGCCCAGCGCATCGAAATTCTGAAGAAAGCGGCCACCATCATTACCGGTCGCCGCGAGGAGCTTGCCCGCCTGGTAGCACAGGAATGCGGCAAGCCCCTCAAAGACGCCCTGATCGAGGTGGATCGCGGTGTTGATTGCCTGCACATCTGTGTTGAGGAAATTCGTACCAAGGCTGGCTCTGTGATCCCGATGGACTTGAATGCCACCTCGGCCGGTCGTATCGCTTTCACTCAACCTGAGCCCATCGGTGTAGTTGTGGGCGTGAGCGCATTCAACCACCCGTTTAACCTGGTTGTTCACCAGGCAGCCCCCGCTGTCGCAGTTGGTGCTCCGGTGATCATCAAGCCAGCCGCCAAGACGCCTTTGAGCGGTTACGCCTTCATTGAAATTCTCCACGAAGCGGGTCTGCCAAAAGAGTGGGCGCAGATCGTGCTGCCAGGTACCAATGAGCAAGTTGGCAAGCTCGTGGCTGACCCTCGCGTTGGGTTCTTCTCGTTCATCGGTTCTGCTGCAGTGGGCTGGATGCTGCGTTCCAAGCTTGCTCCGGGCACCCGCTGCGCACTGGAACACGGCGGCGTTGCGCCAGTCATCGTTGCCCATGACGCAGACCTTCCAATGGCTATCCCTCGCCTAGCTCGCGGCGGTTTCTGGCACGCCGGCCAGGCATGTGTCTCGGTTCAACGCGTATTCGCAGACCGTCGAGTCTCGCGTGAAGTCGCCGAGCGCCTGGCCGCAGCTGCCGAGAAGATGACTGTAGGGAACCCAGTCCTCGAAACCACCGACATTGGGCCGATCATTTCGCATCAGGAAAACGACCGCATTCATCAGTGGGTTCAAGAAGCGATTGCTCAAGGCGCTGAGCTGATCTGCGGCGGCAAAAAAATCAGCGACAGCTGCTATGCACCGACCGTCTTGCTGAACCCAGCCGACGACTCCAACGTGATGCGTAAAGAGGTCTTCGGCCCAGTCATCTGCGTTTCCAGCTTCGACGATATCGACCAGGCGCTGGCCGCGGCGAATTCGCTCGACTTCTCCTTCCAGGCCGCTGTTTTCACCCAGAACCTGGACACCGCCTTGCACTGCTACAAGCACCTCGATGGCACTGCCGTGATGGTCAATGAAAACACCCTGTTCCGCGTTGACTGGATGCCTTTCGCCGGCGCCCGTCACTCCGGCCACGGCGTAGGTGGCATCCCCTACACCATGCACGAAATGCAGGTTGAAAAAATGATGGTCTGGCGCTCTGACGTCCTGAACTGAGAAGTGTGAACATGAACAATAAAGATCTTCTGGCGCGCCGCGACAAGGCTCTACCGCGTGGCGCCGCAACTGCCCTTCCTGTTTTCGTTAAAAAAGCTGCAGGCAGTGAAATTTGGGATGTCGAGGGCAACCACTACGTGGACTTCGCATCGGGCATCGCCGTTAACAACACCGGAAACCTCCACCCGAAGGTTGTGGAGGCCATCGCCGCGCAGTTGAACGACTATGCACATATCGGCTTCCCAGTGCTCTCATGTGAGCCCTACGTGCGCCTGTGCGAACGCCTGATCGAACTGGCGCCTATCTCTGACGCCAAAGCCACCCTGTTTACCACCGGTGCAGAAGCGACTGAGAATGCTGTAAAGGTGGCACGGTATTACACCGGGCGCCAAGGCGTCGTGACCTTTACCGGCTCCTTCCACGGGCGGACTCAACTCGCTTTGGCCATGACCGGTAAAGTGCAACCGTTACGTACCGGCGTCACTCCCTCTCAAGCGGGTGTGTACCAGGTGCCGTTTCCAATCGAGCATCATGGCACCACCGAACAGGCAAGCCTGAAGGCACTGGATCATCTGTTCCGCGCGACCATCGCCCCTGATCAGGTCGCGGCCATCGTCATTGAGCCAGTGCAAGGTGAAGGCGGCTTCTACCAAGCATCTCCTGCCTTCATGCAAGCCTTACGCAAGATTTGCGACGATCACGGTATCTGCTTTGTCGTGGACGAAGTGCAATCGGGCTTCGGCCGCACTGGCAAGTTTTTCGCCACCGAGCACGCCGGCGTGCAACCCGATTTGATCGCCATTGGTAAGGCCATGGGCGGCGGCTTGCCTCTCTCTGGCCTGATCGGCCGTAGCGAAGTGATTGATGCACCACCGCCAGGCTTCCTGGGCGGCACCTTTGCCGGCAACCCACTTGCATGTGCTGCCGCAAATGCGGTGCTGGATGTGATCGAGAGTGAAGGCCTGCTGGCACGCGCCAATGTCATCGGCGGGAAAATTCAATCGTTCCTGGCCGATCTGAAAGGTACTGGCGGCGTCCTGCCGCTGGGTGACATCCGTGGTCTGGGCGCAATGGTCGCATTCGAAATCGTCACCGAACCAGGCACTCATACCCCTGATGCCGACGCTACCAAACGTGTTGCAACCAAGGCCAAAGAACTCGGCCTGCTGCTTCTGCCGTGCGGTTACTACGGCAACACGATTCGCGTGTCTGCGCCACTGACTATCAGTGACGACGTTTTGGAAACAGGACTTTCCCGCCTGGCCGGCGCCCTGAAGGCCTAAACCCCCAGCCAAGTCGAGATAATAAAAATGGTCAAAATTACTTTCGTGCAGCCTGATGGTTCCTCCGTTCACGTCGACGCAAAAGTTGGCGGCACCGTGATGGAAGCGGCAGTCAACAACATGGTTAAAGGCATTGATGCGGATTGCGGCGGTGCATGCGCTTGCGCGACCTGCCACGTCTACATCTCTGATGAGTGGAAAGAAAAGCTTCAGGCCGCCGAGGTGATGGAGAGCGACATGCTTGAGTACGCCTTTGAGCCAGATGCCTCCAGTCGCCTTTCCTGCCAGCTCCGTATCACATCGGAGATGGAAGGCCTGGTGATTCGCGTTCCTAGTCAGCAGAGCTGACTAGGTACCCCCTTCAAAGGAGACAGCACCATGACTTTCAATCAACCTCTGGGTGGCAATCAAATGCCACGCTTCGGCGGCATTCCTACCATGATGCGCCTGCCTGAAGCCAAAACAACTGCCGGTCTGGATGCCTGCTTCGTCGGCGTCCCGCTCGACATCGGCGTCTCAAACCGCTCCGGCACCCGAATGGGGCCACGCAGCATCCGCGCTGAGTCGTGCCTGCTACGTCCATTCAACCTGGCAACCGGGGCTGCGCCGTTTGAAAGCTTGCAAGTGGCGGACATTGGCGATGTCGCCATTAACACCTTCAACCTGCCTGACGCCGTGCGCCGGATCAAAGAGGCCTATGACGTCATCCTGCAGAACGACGTTGTGCCCTTGACTCTGGGCGGTGACCACACCATCACCTATCCGATCCTGCAGTCGATTGCCAAGAAACACGGCCCTGTCGCGCTGATCCACATCGACGCGCATGCAGACGTTGGCGAACACATGTTCGGGGAAAAGATCGCCCATGGCACAACCTTCCGCCGCGCTTATGAAGATGGACTGATCAATCCAGACCTGACCTTCCAGATCGGTCTGCGCGGCACCGGTTACTCGCCAGACGACTTCAATTGGTCCCGCAGCAAAGGCTTCACTGTAGTCACTTCTGATGAGTGTCAAGGGGTTTCGCTGGCGCCGCTGATGGCGTCAATCCGCGAAAAGATCGGCAACACCAAACTCTACATTTCGTTCGACATTGATGGCCTCGATCCCTCTGTCGCACCCGGAACCGGGACGCCGGAAGTCGGTGGTCTGACTGCGTACCAGGGTCAACAGATCATTCGCGGCTGTAAAGGCTTGAACGTCATCGGCGCTGACGTGGTGGAGATCTCCCCCCCCTACGACAGCTCTGGGAACACCTCTCTACTGGGCGCAAACCTGCTGTTTGAAATGCTGTGCGTCCTTCCCGGCGTCAAATATCACAACGTCTAAGAACAACCAAAATTGTGGGTACAGACTCATGAGCCGCATCGATGTAGACAGCGTCAACCTGGCTGATATGGAATTTTGGAAGCGCCCGGATCGCGACGAGGCCTTCGCAGCACTGCGCGAGCACAAACCGCTGAGCTGGCACGAATTTCCCGAAGGCTCTCCGGAATACGGTTGCAAAGGGTTCTGGTCGGTCGTCCGATACGATGACATCACTGCAGTGAGTGGTGATGCTAAAACCTTCATCAGCGGCGAGGGCACCATTGTCGGTGACCAGAGTGTCGAGGAAGCACTCCAGGAAGGCTGGTTCCTCAACATGGACGCCCCGCGCCACTTCAAGCTGCGTCAAGTCGTGGCCCGCGCCTTCTCACCTCAGGGCGTTACCAAGATGTCCGAAGTGGCGAAGGAATATGCCGCATCGGTTGTTGCCAGCGTGAAAGATCGCGGCGAATGTGATTATGCCAAAGATGTCGCTCAAGCTTTCCCCGTTGAAGTGGTCTGTGACTTCCTCGGGGCGCCGAAGGAAAACCGTCGTCGCCTGCACGAGCTGACCGTCACCGCACTCGCTGGCGATGTACTGGGCACTAACGCCATCGAAGCGATTACTGGCGCTTTCGCCGAGCTGAACGACTACGGTCGGTGCCTGGCTGCCGAAAAGCGCAAGAACCCAGGTGATGACATCCTCTCGATGATCCTTGCCACTGAAGTCGAAGGGAAGAAGCTGGACGATGTCGAGGCCGGCTATTTCTTCCAGTTGCTGGTTACCGCCGGCATGGAAACGACCGGCACGGTCGGGGCTCATGCGATGAAGTGCTTCCTCGAGTACCCAGAGCAGATGAAGATCTGGGCTAACGACCCCGCGGGTGTGGCAGTCAGCGGTTTTGAAGAGCTTGTGCGCTGGGTCACTCCGGTCATGCACATGCGCCGTACCGCCTCGCGCGATACCGAGATCCATGGCCAACGCATCGCCGCAGGCGACAAGGTAGTGATGTGGTTCAACTCGGCCAACCGCGATGCGGCTAAATTCGAGAACCCGAATGACTTCAACGTACTGCGCTCGCCCAACCCACATCTGGGCTTCGGTGGTGGCGGACGTCACACCTGCCTGGGGGCGCACCTGGCTCGCCTGGAGCTGCCCTTCCTGCTCGCTGAAACCCTGAAGCAATTCAAGGACATCGAGTTGGCCGGAGCACCCGAAATGATCCCGTCGCGGTTCATCAACGGTATCGCTTCTCTCCCCATTCGCTTCAAGGCCGCCTAAGGAATACCGACATGTCGTTCCATGACAAACGAATTGTAGTCACCGGTGTTTCTTCGGGTGTTGGCCAAGCGACTGCGCTTGCATTAATGAACGCAGGGGCATTCGTCATCGGTTTGGACATAAAGCCTGCGAGCGATAGCTGCAGTCAGTTCATCCTGTGTGACCTGTCAAATCCAGCATCCATCGACGAAGCTGTCCTTCAAATCAAGCAGCCGATCGATGGCCTTGCCAACATTGCCGGCGTGCCAGGTAGCCTGCCAGCCGATGTGGTCTTCAAGGTTAATTTCCTCGGACTTCGCTATCTGACCAACCTGTTGCTGCCCAAGCTCGCTGACAGAGCATCTGTGGTCAATGTCGCATCTACAGCTGGAGCCGGCTGGAGAAATCACAAATCGATTTGTGAGCGTCTCCTGACCCTGGGGGACTGGCATCAGTGCTTGGCAAGCTTCCAAGAACTTCACATGGATGCGGTTGCTACCTACGACTTCACCAAAGAACTGGTCATCCTTTACACCATGTTGGTAGCCAGTCACCAACGTCACCGTGGAGTGCGTGTGAACTCGGTGAGCCCAGGAGCTGTTTGCACGCCGATTCTTGCGGCCTTCTACGACACCATGGGTGACGAGCTGCTGCAAAACTTGAAGGAGCAGGCTGGAGGCCGTGATGCTTATCCAGACGAAATTGCCGGCGCCATCCTATTGATGCTTGATGCTAAGGGATTCTGGATCAACGGGACTGACCTCATCGTCGATGGCGGCGCAGAAGTCTTGATGAATCTGGAAGGGCTAGCTACTCCTCCGCTCCCCTTCAACTGAGCTATTTGTGCGCCGAGGTACAACTGCCCCGGCGCTTCGCGAGCGCTTACCATGACCAACACATCTTGCGCACTTGGCGATGCAGACGTGACCAGCGTTCTACATCCGTATACCGATGCACGGCAACATCAAGCGCTTGGGCCTTTGATGATTGAACGTGGCCAAGGTATCTACGTCTACGACTCGGAAGGTAAGGAATACATCGAAGCCATGTCTGGACTCTGGAGCGTGGCTCTTGGGTTCAGCGAAGAACGATTGGTCGCAGCGGCCGAGGCGCAGCTTCGCACCCTGCCCTTCTACCATATATTCAATCGTAAGGCCCATGCGCCAAGCACCAAGCTGGCCAGCAAGCTCCTGGAGCTGGCACCGGTGCCGATGAGCAAGGTTTTCTTCACCAACTCAGGTTCGGAAGCGAACGATACAGTCGTCAAGCTCATCTGGTACCGAAACAATGCGCTGGGAAAGCCTCTTAAGAAAAAGCTCATCAGTAGGCTTAATGCCTATCACGGCGTCACTGTCATGAGTGCGAGCCTGACGGGACTGCCAAACAACCACAGGGGATTCGATCTCCCGTTGGGGCCAGTGCTTCACGTCAGCTGCCCCCACTTCTACCGTTTCGGTAAACAGGGTGAAACGGAAGAGCAGTACGCCGATCGCTTGGCGCAGGAGCTCGAGGCCCTCATTCTCAAAGAGGGTGCAGATACCATTGCAGCGTTCTTCGGTGAGCCTCTCATGGGCGCGGGCGGCGTACTGGTTCCTCCTCGGACGTATTGGCAAAAGATTCAGGCCGTCTGCAGGAAGTACGACATCCTTTTGATCGCAGATGAGGTTATCTGCGGATTTGGGCGTACCGGCTCTATGTTTGGTTGCGATACATTCGATATCTACCCGGACGCGATGCTGGTCTCCAAGCAGCTGTCATCAAGTTATCAGCCCATTGCGGCCGTGCTGATCAACGAGAGCATTTTTGAACCCATTGCAGACCAGTCTCATCAGATCGGTACTTTGGGACATGGCTTCACCGCTACAGGACACCCTGTGGCCTCCGCTGTTTCTCTCGAGAACATTCGGATTATTCAGGAAGACAATCTCGTAGCACGAGCTGCCGAGATAGGCGCCCTGCTGAATGAAAAGCTTGGAGCATTTCATAAGCACCCATTGGTAGGCGAAGTTAGAGGTCAAGGCCTGATTGCAGCCGTCGAGCTCGTATCTGACAAGGCCACCAAGGCGCGTTTTGCATCCCCTGGCAGTGTCGGTGCTTACCTGGCTCAACGGGCACAGCACCATGGCGTCATCACTAGAAATATCGGTGACGCGATTGCTTTCTGTCCACCACTAGTCACAAGTGAAAAACAGACCCTGGATATTGTGGAACGGTTCGCTCGTGCTCTGGACGATACAGAAAAGTGGTACAGCACCCAGATGGTTTGAACCTTAGATTACGCGCTTTGCCCCGCGTAAAGCGGGGCTTTTTTTGCGTTAGGTTCCAGGTGGAGAAACATTGAACAAGGCGTATCGCTACCTCGTTCAACTTTCCATAGCGACGCTTGCACCCCTGATCATGGGTGCGGCATAAGTTAAACGGCTCATGGCCGCAGTTACTAACCATTGGCTACGCTGAGCAGGAAAACGGTCTGGATCAAGCAGGAAGGAAACGAGCAGGCCATCGGTAACGGCAACGATGAAGTCGATTTCGTCATCTAGCTGGCCCTCAATCCCCAGCTCTCCACTACTGAGGCCTTCCCCAATGTAATCCCTCAGATGGCTTCTGAAGTTCTCGTAGACATCATGGAACTTGCGACGTAGCTTTTCATCCTGGCGCGCAGCCGCCCAAAACGAAACAGAAATCACAGCATCGTGTTCATCACTGACTTGAGGAGTCAGCTCTTCAATGACTGCGCGAATTTTTTCCAGCGCGGTCTGATATTCAGCTACACGGTTCTCGATCCGCAGGAAAGCTTTTTTTGAAATTTCGTCAAACGCGAAATTGATCAGTTCTTCTTTACTATTGAAATAATGAGCAAGCGTCCCGCTGCTGAAACCACCTTCCCGGGCGATACCCCTAATCGTTACATTAGCAAGACCCTCCTTACCAATGGAGCGTAATACCGCCTTGGTAATCTCGGCCTTTCGTACTTCGTGATCAACGATTTTGGGCATGTCAGCAATAACCGTACAAATCCTAGTTCTATTGATGGCAAGGATGAAGGCTCACCCGCTGAAAATCAACGGCTTCTGCCATGCCAGTAAGAGTATGCAATCACGCCTTGTAGGCGCCAGGCGCTAACCCGCTCCACCTCTGAAACGCCCGACGGAACCCCGCGCCGTCGCAGAATCCCAGCGTTTCAGCGATTTGATCAGTGGCCAGCTTACCGTCCTTGAGCATGATTTTGGCCCTTTCGAACCTCACTTCATCGAGGAGTTGGCGATAGCTGGTCTTGAAGACTCCCAACTGACGTCTCAACGTGCGAGCTGAACAATGCATCTGATGAGCAACATCCTCAAGCGGTGCAGGACTCTGCAAGTCGCGCTCTAAAATTAGCTTAACCCGCTGTAACCACTCTCTTTCAGCGGCATACTCACGGTTCTGCCTGCGACAGGCCTCAATGATTTCAAAATGCGAGACAGGGTCTCGCATGGGAAGGCTCAAGTCGAGCAAGGCCAAGTCAAAAGCCATCATATTTCTAGGCTGAGCGTAAGCTACCTTGCACCCTAAATGCTCCTGGCATCGGGCTGAATGGCTTGGCACTACGCTTCCTTCAAACGTCACTTCGTCTAGAGCCAGCTCCCTGCCCAAGATGTCACTGCAGCTACGTTTGAAGGAAGATATCGCTAGCTCGGCGTAAGAGACCTTGAGGTCGTGCGCGCCTGAGTACCCACTAAAGATTACCCGTGCCCGTCCATGGTGCTCATCCACCGCCATGCTGAATCCGTTGGCGATCAATGCAGGAAACTCAGCTGCTACGTTCAGCGCATCTCTCAAGGTAGGTGCCGTTAACATCGCATACCCAAGCAAGCCATAAATGGATACCCGAGCATTCAATCCTATTTCGAGCGTGACATTTCGGTGAGGGAACATCGCATTGACGTTGCGATACACCACGTACTCATCAACGATTTTGATCTTCCTGGTGAGATCATCCAGCAAGTCTAGAGTGATCTCGCTACCTTCGAGGGCCGATTCCGGCTCTCGGCCGGATGCTTTGACCTGGGCTACGAGCTGCCTGATGTGATGAAGGGATGTCAGTGAACAACTTTTCCAGCCACTCATGCGCTTGATCTCGAGAATGTTCAGAAACAGCCAGGGGCCAAGGCGCCGCCCATGTCTCCTAGCAAGGATGGCATCCGTCGCGTGAACGCTACCCAGCAGCAGCGCCGCGAGCGGCAAGCGAGTGCATCAGCGTGGTGAGAATCTCGTTTAGTCTCATGTAACCGGCCTTCTTAGCTTTTTTGTAGGGTCGTTTAGCCGGCACGGAGCCAGCTGGGCTTTATCTAGAACCCTTTTTAACACGACCGTCGTCTTAACAAAAGCTGAGCGACGAACGGTGACAGGGACGCTTGTGCAGACGCCAAAAAAAGCCAGGCGGCTGCCTGGCTGAATGGTGAGAATCGAAAAAGTTAGAAGCTTTTGCTAACACCCAATACGATCCGTGCCGAGCAGGACTCTTTGTCGCCCTGAAACCCAAGGCACTCGGTTTCCGATAAGTTGGTATCGACGTAGCTCGCAGACCAGTCCAGGGTTAACCAGTTTTTGCTGACCTTAGCCTCCCACTCTCGATAGGAATTCTTAGCATTACCGTTCGAAGAGAAGAAACTAGGGTCTTTGTAATCCGCGACACCATAACGAACATCCAAGCCTATGCCATAGGGCAAATCCTTAACGCCATAGCCGATGTAGTTGTACAGATAGGTTTGATCACCGTAGTAGTCGTCTGAGTAGTAGCTACCGAGCTTAAAGCCATAAGCAGTCAACACTGCATAGGTCTCGGTTGCATTCAGAATCGATCCCTTTGGGAAGGTATACTTGATATACCCCACATCTATCCCAACCTGGTCGGTGAACGGGTGGGTGTAACCTGCGAAATAATCGGCTTCGTAGCGAGCATCAATACCATTGATATCGACGTTGGAACTCCAAACCCCGGCGTAGAGCCCACTGGAGTGTGCCAAAGTAGCGGTAGCCTGAACTGCAGGTTTACGCTGCGTATAGGAAACGCCGCGCATTGAGTATTCTGATAACGCCCCCACAGAACCAATCAGGTCAAAATTCTCGCTTAGGGATAGGGCTTGAGCCTGTGCACCATAACTAATTCCAGCGCCCACAACGAGGCTCAACAGCGTTTTTTTCATGACCATTCTCTATGTTGTTTTTATGGCAGATACGAACAAATCATTCGAAAAACTTACGGCACACCTATACTTGGCCACCCGCAAACTCGGAGTGGACATAGGTGTAAGAGACCAGACGAAGAAGACGACGATAGAGTCTTATGGACATAGGGCACCTGTTATTATTAGCTCATGCACTTCCAGCAGAAGTGACAAATCTCCCTTTGCCGAAATCTTCCGCTAACATTTTTTCCATTGATATAGCGCGGAAGGCCAAAAATTTACTGCAAAGGCCACGAGGGTTTGAGGCTGGCAATAAGATGGCATTGAGATGTAGCTGGCCGAGGACGCTCATTCGAGCAACACCATTGGTGAACGAGCGCTCCTTTGGATCCCGGCCCAGACTGTGCAGTACGAACGGGTGATTAACCGACAGAGGCAGGCACTTTGATTGGCTTGATCAAATTGATGAGCGCCTTAACGCAGCCCGGCAAGGCCTCGTATTCACGCACAACAATGCTGCGCTCTCTGACAGCCCATAACTCGTCCAGATGCTTGACGGTAATGCTCATCAACCGTTGGTGACGAAGAGCTGCCGACTCGGGGATCACACCGATGCCAACGCCGGCTTCAACCATCCTGCAAACCGATTCAAAGCTAGAGACCTGAATTCGCCAGGTCAGGCTATGACCTATGTGCCTGGCCTGCTCCCTGAGAAATACGTGGAGCGTACTGCCTTCCTGCAAGCCTATTTGAGGGTAGCGAATCAATTCCTCGAATTTGATCGCCACAACAGCTTCAAGTGGATGACCTTGAGGTAGTACAAGCACCAAACGATCTGTACTGAAGTGAATGATTTCCAGGTCTTTTGCCGAAATAGGGCCTGCAGTAATTCCCATGTCCGTCGACCCATCAAGTACGCCCCGTACGATGTCCGAAGAGTGGCGCTCCTGCAGATCAATCGTGACACCTGGATAGCTCGCCAGAAAACCGGCCAGTAGCTGGGGCAGGAACTCACTGACCGCTGTGGTATTGGCGAAAATTCGAATGTGTCCGGAGACATCCGCCCCGTACTCATCGAACTCCGTCTTCAAATAGCCGAGCTGACGCATGATGAGCCTCGCATGCGTGAGGAGCCGTCGGCCACCTTCCGTTAAGCCTACGCCTCTGCTGTCGCGGTAGAGGAGTTGGGTGTTCAGCTCTACTTCAAGCGCTTTGATGCGTGCGCTCGCTGCTGCGGGGGACATGAAGGAACGCTTCGCTCCTTGAGTCAGGCTCGGCGCTTCCGCGATCTGGATGAAAAGCGCCAAATCTTTGAAATCGATGTTCATGAAGGCGCCTCGCCTGCAACTGGTCGGCGTTAGGCTACACCGAACGCCTACTTAATAGAATACCGATTCCCAGAACGCCAGCCTATGTTCATGCTTGCCCTAACACCAGTTGGCGATCACCGAATCCCTGCGGTGGCCACCTCCTCTAACAGTGCTTAACGTCCTGGCGATCGCTGTAGATCTACAGGTCGATGAGCCAGTGGCTTTACGGAGTACGCCCGTGACCGACCTCACCTCCTCTCCTCGTCCGCTTGATGGCATCACTGTTGTTAGCTTTGAGCATGCCATCGCAGCTCCATTCTGCACTCGCCAACTTGCCGACTTGGGCGCTCGCGTTATCAAGATTGAGCGTCCAAACGTAGGTGATTTCGCCCGAGCATATGACAACCGTGCTAACGGCCTGTCCTCGCACTTCGTATGGACAAACCGCTCGAAGGAGAGCCTGGCTCTCGACGCCAAGAAGCCGGGTGCAGATGCCATTATTGAAAGCATTTTGGCCAAGGCGGATGTCTTAGTACAAAACCTCGCCCCAGGTGCAGCAGCTCGAATGGGCCTGTCCTTCGAAGCCCTGCATGAGCGCTTTCCTCAACTGATCGTTTGTGACATCTCCGGCTATGGCGAAGGTGGCCCCTACGAGCAGAAGAAAGCCTACGACTTGCTGATTCAGAGCGAAGGCGGCTTCCTGTCCGTGACTGGCGGCGCAGGTGAAGAGGAAATCGCCAAGGCAGGTTGCTCGATTGCCGATATCGCTGCAGGCATGTACGCCTACACAGGCGTGCTGTCTGCGCTGCACCTGCGGAACAAAACTGGCAAAGGTAGCCGTGTGGATGTGAGCATGCTGGAGAGCCTCGTCGAGTGGATGGGCTTCCCGCTTTACTACTCCTACGACGGTGCCAACCCTCCACCTCGTGCCGGCGCTTCCCACGCGACCATCTACCCGTACGGCCCGTTCCCAACCGCCCCTGGCCAGACGGTAATGCTGGGTTTGCAGAACGAACGTGAATGGGCGTCTTTCTGCGAGAAAGTCCTGCAGAAGCCAGAACTGCTGCAGGACGAACGATTCGATACCAATGCCAAGCGCTCCGCGAACCGCGAAGCCCTGCGAGCAATCATCATCGAGAAGTTCGCTGAGCTCGGTACGAAGGAAGTGGTGGCTCGTCTTGATGCGGCCCCGATTGCGAACGCTCAGGTCAACAATATGCATCAGGTGTGGGAGCACCCACAACTGCGTGCCCGCGAACGCTGGGTTGAGGTGGACTCCCCACGAGGCAAGCTGCCAGCTCTTCTTCCGCCAGGCGCGAACCGTGCTTACCAACCTCGAATGGATGCTATCCCTTCGATAGGCCAGCACAACGAATCGATCCTGAAAGAACTGGGCTATTCCGAATCCCAAATCGCCGAGCTGAAGGAAGTAGGTGCACTGTGACCACTCGTAAAAACCGCCTGATCCGCAGCGCCCTCTTCGTCCCTGGAAGCCGACCTGAGCGTTTTGCGAAGGCTTTGGCCAGCGGCGCCGACGTCGTCATCGTGGACTTCGAGGATGCTGTTGAGGAAGAACTGAAAGCGCAAGCCCGGGACAACCTGGCAGCCTTCCTCGATGAAAATCCAGATGCTTCTGTGGTGGTTCGCGTCAACGCTGCTGACCATCACATGCACACCGATGACATCAAGTTCTGCGGCCGCCACCAAGGGGTTGCAGCAGTCTTGCTGCCCAAAGCTGAAACCGCACAACAGGTGCTCGTTGCAGCTGAATGCAAGAAGCCCATTTGGCCGTTGATTGAGAGCGCAGCCGGCTTGGCTAACTTGAGCGAAATCGCTGAGGTTTGGGCCGTCCAGCGCCTGACCTTCGGTGCGCTTGATCTGGCTCTAGATTTGGGTGTCCGCGCATCCAGCCCGGCTGCATACCGGATGTTCGACCAAGTGCGTTACCAGCTGCTGGTCAACAGTGCTCTCCATGAGCTGGAAAAGCCATTGGATACTGTGTTTCCCAACATCGCCGATTCGGAGGGGCTCAAGGCATTTGCCAGCGACGCTCGAGACCTCGGCTTCGCAGGAATGCTGGCCATCCATCCGAGCCAGGTTGCGGTCATCAACGACGTCTTCACTCCATCCCAAAGCGAAATCAGCTGGGCGAAGCGGGTTGTAGAAGCTGCTTCTGGTGCGCCAGGTGCATTCCGCTTGGAGGGCAAAATGATTGATGCCCCAGTGATTGCCGAAGCCGAACGCATCGTTGCCTTCTACGGGGCGTAAGCCCTCGCTCTGAAAACAAGTACAAACCCGCGTGGCTTGCCTGTTAGGCAAGCTGCCCGAAAGCGCCCGGAGTTACACCTGTGACCGATTACGTAGTATCCCTTCAACGCCTAGGGCTTGATGACGTCGAACATGTCGGCGGCAAGAACGCATCCTTGGGCGAGATGATCAGCAACCTTTCCGAGGTTGGCATATCGGTACCAGGGGGCTTTGCAACCACCGCCCAGGCATATCGCGACCTCCTGGAGCAGAGCGGCCTGAATAAACGCATTCATGAGGCATTGGACAAACTGGATGTTAACGATGTCGTCGAGCTCGCTCGTACAGGAGCAATGATTCGCCAGTGGGTCATGGAGGCAGAATTTCCCGCTCAGCTTGATCAAGAAATTCGTGAGCACTTCGCTCTGCTCTCGGAAGGCAATCCTGACATATCTGTCGCCGTGCGCTCATCCGCCACAGCTGAAGACCTGCCGGATGCTTCGTTCGCCGGGCAGCAGGAAACCTTCCTGAATATCCGTGGCGTGGACAACGTCATCCGTGCGGCGAAAGAAGTATTCGCATCCCTCTTCAACGACCGCGCCATCGCCTACCGCGTACACCAAGGGTTTGACCACAAACTCGTCGCTCTCTGCGCTGGCGTGCAGCGCATG
Source organism: Pseudomonas sp. LFS044 (assembly GCF_047978245.1). Classification (NCBI taxonomy): domain Bacteria; kingdom Pseudomonadati; phylum Pseudomonadota; class Gammaproteobacteria; order Pseudomonadales; family Pseudomonadaceae; genus Pseudomonas; species Pseudomonas sp. LFS044. The sequence continues at coordinate 244,113 of NZ_JBFPFX010000001.1, read as the reverse complement.
GTTCGCTCTGAAACGGGCGCCGCTGGTGTTCTGTTCACACTCGACACCGAGTCGGGCTTTCGCGATGTCGTGTTCATCACTTCCTCGTATGGCCTGGGGGAAACCGTCGTTCAAGGCGCGGTGAACCCTGACGAGTTCTACGTTCACAAGCCAACACTCCAAGCTGGGCGTCCAGCGGTCATTAGGCGCAACCTCGGCAGCAAGGCAATCAAAATGATCTATGGCGATCTGGCGCAAGCCGGTCGGTCGGTCAAAACCGTTGAGGTGGCTCAACATGACCGTGATCGCTTCAGCTTGAGTGATGAAGAAGTGTCGGAACTGGCGAAGCAGGCCCTGCTTATCGAGACGCACTATGGTCGCCCCATGGACATCGAGTGGGCGAAGGATGGTGATGATGGCCGCCTGTACATCGTCCAGGCCCGACCTGAGACAGTGAAAAGCCGGGCGAACGTCAGCGTTATCGAGCGATATCTGCTGAAGAAGCGCGCCCCGGTATTGGTAGAGGGCCGTGCGATTGGCCAGCGGATTGGTTCCGGCCGCGTGCGTGTGATCAACAACGTCGCAGAAATGGACAAGGTACAACCAGGTGATGTGCTGGTTTCCGACATGACCGATCCTGATTGGGAGCCGGTGATGAAGCGAGCGAGCGCGATTGTTACCAACCGTGGTGGTCGTACCTGCCATGCCGCGATCATCGCCCGTGAACTTGGGATTCCAGCTGTCGTGGGATGTGGCGACGCAACGCACCGCCTGCAGGATGGCCAGGCTGTGACCGTATCTTGCGCAGAAGGCGACACCGGCTTCATCTTCGAAGGTGAGCTGCCGTTCGAGGTTAGCCAGAGTGCAGTGGATGACATGCCTTCGCTGCCCTTCCAGGTGATGATGAACGTCGGCAATCCCGACCGCGCATTCGACTTTGCTCAGTTGCCCAATGAGGGTATCGGCCTGGCGCGCCTGGAGTTCATCATCAACCGAATGATCGGTGTCCACCCGAAGGCGCTGCTCGGTTTCGACGAACTCCCGCCGGAGATCCAAGCAACTGTCTCCAAGCGCATTGCAGGCTATGCATCTCCGGTCGATTTCTACGTTGACAAGCTAGCAGAAGGCATCAGCACCCTGGCCGCCGCCTTCTTCCCGAAAAAAGTGATTGTTCGCCTCTCGGACTTCAAATCGAACGAGTACGCCAACCTGATCGGCGGATCGCTGTTCGAGCCGGAGGAAGAAAACCCGATGCTCGGATTCCGTGGTGCCTCTCGCTACATCAGCGATTCATTCCGCGACTGCTTCGAGCTCGAATGCCGAGCCCTCAAACGCGTTCGTCAAGAGATGGGTCTTACCAACATCGAAGTCATGGTTCCATTCGTGCGAACCCTCAGCGAGGCGCGCAAGGTTGTCGAGTTGCTTGCATCAAATGGCCTAGAGCGAGGAAAGGACGGGCTCAAAATCATCATGATGTGTGAGCTCCCCTCGAACGCCCTCCTGGCCGAGGAATTCCTGGAACATTTCGACGGGTTCTCCATCGGCTCGAATGATCTGACTCAGCTCACCCTTGGCCTCGACCGAGACTCTGGGCTTATCGCCCACCTGTTTGACGAGCGCAACCCTGCAGTGAAGAAGCTGCTCTCGCAAGCAATCGCTGCATGCAATAAGGCCGGCAAGTACATCGGTATCTGCGGCCAAGGGCCATCTGACCATCCGGACTTCGCGCAGTGGCTGATGGATCAAGGTATCAGCAGTGTCTCGCTGAACCCTGACTCAGTGATGGACACTTGGATGTATCTCGCTTCTCAGCGTTGAGTGATTCCGCAGCAGTGGATGTCGGCCGGCAGTTGTCGCCGGCGGATCTGAAGATTTCGCAGGAGTGGTTATGAGTTCAATCAGTCAGAATGACGTCGTTCAGAGCGTTGCAGACGCTCTGCAGTACGTCTCCTACTACCATCCCAGCGACTTCATCCAAGCGATGCATGCGGCCTACCGGCGCGAGCAGTCTCCAGCTGCGAGAGATGCCATCGCTCAGATCCTCATCAACTCGAGGATGTGTGCAACGGGACATCGCCCTCTCTGCCAGGACACCGGCATCGTGACCGTGTTCGTTAAGATCGGCATGGGCGTTAAGTGGGAAGATCCCACGATGAGCCTGGACGAGATGATCAACGAAGGTGTTCGTCGAGCTTACTCTCATCCTGACAATGTGCTTCGAGCCTCCATAGTGTCTGACCCGGCCGGTAAGCGTCCCAACACCAAGGATAATACGCCAGCAATCATTCACTACTCCGTCGTGCCAGGCACAGAGCTGTCGATTGATATCGCCGCCAAAGGTGGTGGCTCTGAGAACAAGGCCAAGATGGTCATGCTGAACCCTTCCGACTCCATCGTGGACTGGGTGATGAAAGTGGTACCGACCATGGGCGCGGGCTGGTGCCCTCCCGGGATGCTGGGCATAGGTATCGGTGGTACGGCAGAGAAAGCTGCTGTCATGGCCAAGGAGTCGTTGATGGACTCCATCGACATCCATGAGCTGATCGAACGCGGCCCAAGCAACCGGGTGGAAGAGCTCCGGATCGAGTTGTATCGCAAGGTCAACCAACTGGGTATTGGCGCTCAGGGTCTCGGCGGGCTGACCACTGTGCTTGATGTGAAGATCAAGGATTATCCGACTCACGCAGCGTCACTGCCGATCTGCATCATCCCGAACTGCGCGGCGACTCGCCACGTTCACCTCACGCTTGATGGCTCGGGCCCGGTTGTTTTGGATACACCGAACCTCGACGATTACCCGGACATTGCATGGGAAACAGGTGAAGGTGTGCGCCGTGTAAACCTGGACACTGTGACGCCTGAAGAGGTGCGCACCTGGAAGCCAGGCGAGACTATCTTGCTGAGCGGCAAACTCCTGACTGGACGTGATGCTGCACACAAGCGGATGGTTGAGATGCTCGATAGAGGTGAGTCTCTCCCAGTCGATCTCAAAGGTCGATTCATCTACTACGTTGGGCCAGTTGATCCTGTACGAGATGAGGTCGTTGGCCCAGCCGGCCCTACTACCTCGACCCGGATGGACAAATTCACGCCGCGCGTTTTGGCTGAAACCGGCTTGCTTGGCATGATCGGCAAATCTGAACGCGGCCCTATCGCCATTGAAGCGATAAAAGAACATGGCTCGGTGTACTTGATGGCTGTGGGCGGCGCCGCTTACCTGGTTTCCCAAGCCATCACCAAGTCACGTGTGGTCGCTTTCGAAGACTTGGGGATGGAAGCCATCTACGAATTTGAGCTCAAAGACATGCCCACCACCGTGGCTGTCGATGCCCTAGGCGAATCTGTCCACGAAACTGGGCCTCAGCAATGGGCGCCCATTAGCAATCTGATGTGGGCTGGTAACTCGAATACATAAAATTTCGCTCCGGGTGGCCTGGATGTCCAAGCTCAAAAAGGACTCGTATCGAGCCTCCTGGAGACACAGAGTCCAGCCCCGCCGTGCGTCCAACGCATGTCGGGGCGTGATCAGCAGTGGGAATGCGGCTCACAAGGCCAAAACTTGCGGTTGATCGGATAGGTGCTGTTCTGACGGCTTTCAGCACCTTGGAACCACCACCCCCACGCGGGTGGTGGCTTTCTTATCAGATTCCCTGATCGAACCACCGAACCTGAACGAGGTGGTTACTACATGATCGTATTTTGATGCGATTGGATGGCAGCACAGCAGGCGCATCGTTTCACCAATAACCAAGCTGACGAACATCCTGTAGCGTCTGTAGCCATCGAGTCATTTCTCCGTTCACGCGCTCAGCAGCGGAACACCCATCATCCCTTTGACCGCCTCGGATCAGCAAAACGCGGGTAGGTGCGTTCTTCTTCGATTGTGCCAGGCCTATCTAAATCTGTCGGATGTGGGCAACCCCGGCCGTTTGTCTTCTGAATTGTCCGTTCTGCTGGCCCAGGCTGTCCCTTGAGGACACTAGCCAGAGCCACTCTCATGCCACAGCTCATCAGATTCATAACCCTTGCCCTGGCCTGTAGTTTTCTGTGGGCTTGCTCTGCTCCTGAGACAAAATCGCCGGTGGAGACACCCGGCAGGCCCGAGTCAGCCAAGACCCAGTTGCTGGAAGCCGGGGCCGCGACCTTGCAGGCCAAGCCGCCCATAGAGGCTATCAACGCTTACCTGGATGGCTTCCACTTTTACAACGGACATCCTGATGTGCAGATGGAAGCGCATCACTACTGCTCCATCCTGAATGAGGATGTCATCCAGTGCGTCATCTTCGACGGTAACACCAAGGAAGCGAAGATCATGGGTGTCGAGTACATCATCGACGAGAAGCTGTTTGCTGATCTACCGGCCAAGGAGAAGGCGATGTGGCACAGCCATGGGTATGAAGTCTCGTCCGGTCAGTTGATTGCACCAGGTATTCCTGCACCTGCTGAACATGCGCTGATGGAGCGGCTTGCGCATACCTATGGGAAGACATGGCACACGTGGCACACCGACCAGGACAAAGCCCTACCGGTGGGCGTCCCGCAGTTGATGATGGGGTTCACAGCGGATGGCCAGGCTGATCCAACGATGGTCGAGCAGCGGAATCGGCGTCTGAGAGTGGATGCGGCAAAAACGAAAGCTCAGCGGGCTGACATTCGAATCCCTGCGGCTGATCCCCAGGCGGATGGCTGGCAGCACGGCAACGTCGTTCAGATAAACGATCCAACGGGGGCTCATCTGCATCGGCCGGCCAAATCGACACCTGAGAAAGCGAATAGCCGATCAAGCCAATGAAGAGGAAGACGAGAACTGGACGTGCTCGTGATGGGGCGGCTGTTGTAAACCGCAAGGTTGCGGCCCTCCGGGCTTCCCTCCGCACGCCTCTGGCCCCTCCGGGGCCGGTGCGCTCCGCTTGCTGCCTAGTTCACACATGGAGGCCAAGCGGAGCAGTAGCGTTCGCTATCTGACTGGCTGTCTTCGACTGATTTTTGCGATTACTTCAGGTGCTGTTTGATCGCCTGAGCGGCTTGACTCATCGCATCACGGACGCTGGGAACCTGGGCGAGTACATTGAGTAAGCCGTAGTCGTGAATCATGCCGTTGTATCGAACGGCAGTAACCGGCACGCCTGCCGCATTGAGCTTACGGGCGTAAGCTTCACCCTCGTCCCGCAGTACATCCATTTCGGCAGTCTGTACCAAAGCTGGTGGTAGGCCTTGCAGCTGCTCCAAGGTAGCGCGCAGTGGTGAGGCGTGGATGTCGCTTCGCTGTTCCGGATCGGTGGTGTAGTTGTCCCAGAACCATTTCATCATGCCACGAGTAAGGAAGTGACCTTCGGCGAAGCGGCTGTAAGAGCCGCTGCTGAAGTCTGCATCCGTCACCGGCCACAAGAGCGCCTGGAAACGCAGTTTGGGGGTGCCGGCCTCTTTGGCCTTGATCGCAACCACAGCGGCCATGTTCCCACCGACACTATTTCCCACAACCGCGAGACGGCTTCCATCGACACCAATCTGCTTACCGTGTTCGGCAACCCAGCGTGTGGCGCCGTAAGCTTGATTGATCGCTGTGGGGAACTTCGCTTCCGGCGACGGCGTGTAGTCGACGTAAACCGCTGCCGCACCAGACCCTACTACCAGGTCGTGGATCAGGCGTTCATGGGTGGGATAATCACCAAGCACCCAACCCCCGCCATGGAAGAACATGAACACAGGCAAGTCACCCTCTGCCCCTTCTGGACGCATAACCCGAATATCCAGGCTTCTGCCCTCTACCTCGATGCTCCGACGCTCGATCTGGATACCCGCGAGATCTACCTTCACGCTGGCCTGGGCACCGCTCAGCACGGCGCGGGCGTTTTTCGGCGAGAGGGTTTCCAGCGGTTTACCACCGCCTGCTTCCAGGGCTTGAAGAAAGGCCTGGGTGGTGGTTTCGACACCAGGGCCACCCGCAGCGAATGCACTGTTAACGGCAATGGCAAGAAGGCCGGCGGTGAGTGTGCGTGACAACTTCATGGTTCAAGTTCCTTGGCGATGGGTCGGTAGTCGGTGGGTCGTGGGTTAGTTGTTGGAACAACCATTCCCTATAACGCGGTACTCCATGATGTGACGGTCGCCTTTGGAATCGTCGTAAGTCAGCTGCATTGGCACCACATCGCAGACATTAGGTACCGGGGTAACAGCCACAACGTGCGCGATATCGAGGTGCTGAGCGTAGCGATAGGGCTCCACTGTAAGCTGCGCAGTCTGAGTAACCTGGTCGTCGGCCATAGCGACAGAACCAAGGCAGCCGAGGAACAAAACGAGTAACAGCTTCATAGCAATCACCTGTATTGGGGGCGTAAGGAGGCCAGCGCACTCATACGGCGCTCGGTCGGAGTAAAGGGTTGGGGGCTAGCCCGGCGCAGTTCTGACGCCGGGCTGAGTGGCATCAGAAAGGCTTGGTAGGCAGGTACTTGCCGTCCAGGGTGATCACAGCGCGGTGACCACCGTCCGGGTCTTCGACTTTCTTGATATCCAGCTTGAAGTTGATGGCGCTGATGATGCCGTCACCGAACTTCTCGTGAACCAGCGCTTTGAGGGTGGTGCCGTACACCGACATCATCTCGTAGAAGCGGTAGATGGTCGGATCGCTCGGTACGCCGTCGAAGAAGCTGCCACGAATTGGCATCGATTGCAGCAGAGTGACTTGATCAGCATCCAGGTCGAGCTTTTCACCTACGACCTTGGCGGCGCTTTCAGGCAGTGGGTGCTGGCCAAGCAGGGCTGCAGTGACGAAGGCTTCGGACAGGCCGGTGCCATCAACGATTTCGGCGAAGGAAAGATCCTTGCGGGCCTTGGCCAGGATGATGATTTCGGTCAGTTCCTGGCGAGCGGTGCGAGTAGCTTGAGTCTGGATCATGGTGAATCTCCTGGGTAGGTAAAGGTGCAGGTATAGGTTTCAGGCAACGTGCCTGGCTTGTTGGGATACGGCGTGAACTTCAGGGTTTTCGGCGAGAGACACGAAGGTGCCGGTGCTGCCATCAAAGGCATCGATACGCCCGGTTTCGATGTCATAGATCCAGCCATGCAGCGTGACGCGACCTTCTTCGAGCGCCAGGCGAACGGATGGGTGGGTCTGAATGTTGGCCAGTTGTGCGATGACGTTTTCGCGCACCATGGAAGCGACTTTGCTGGGCTTATCTAGGTGCTGACGGGCTTCGTTAACCACCTTGGCCGAGTCGGCGTAACGCAACCAACCGGCTACAGCAGGCATGTGATCCAGGCACTTGCAGGTTGCGATAGCGGTCATCGCTCCGCAGTCCGAGTGACCGCAGATCACGATGTCTGCGACGTCGAGTCCGGCTACCGCGTATTCGACCGAGGCCGAAACGCCGCCAGGCTCTGGGCCATACGACGGCACGATGTTGCCGGCGTTACGAATTACAAACAGATCGCCTGGCTCGCGCTGAGTGACCAGTTCAGGCACCAGTCGGCTGTCTGAGCAGGAGATGAACAGCGCCTTCGGGCTCTGCTGGTTGGCCAAGTCCTTGAACAATTTGACCCGCTCAGGAAAGGCGTTTTGCTGGAATTTCAGAAAACCGTCGATGATCGCTTTCATGGTTGCTGTCTCAATGTCGCTGGGTGTGAGACAAAGATTAAGCAACACATGACATAAGGTAAAAGTCTCATTTATTATGCAGTAGATCAGATAATCTTATGGGTCAACTTATGCTCGCTCGACACATCCAGTATTTCCTGGCGGTTGCTGAACATCTCAGTTTCACGAAAGCTGCAGCGGCTCTGCATGTCTCTCAGCCGGCCCTTTCGCAGCAAGTAAGGCAGTTGGAAGAAAGTCTTGGAGCCCAATTGTTCGACCGTTCAGGGCGCACAACGCGGCTGACAGACGCAGGCGATGTCTACCTTCTCTATGCACGCCGTGCGCATCAGGAGTTGCGGGAAGCTAAGAACGCTATCCATGACGTGAGCGACCTCAGCCGTGGCTCATTGCGCATTGCCGTAACGCCAACATTCACGACCTATCTGGTGGGGCCGCTGATCGAGGCATTTCACTCCAGGCATCCCAAAATCACCGTCAACCTGAAAGAGATCTCCCAAGAGCGCATCGAGGAATTGCTTTTGGCAGGAGAACTGGACGTAGGGATCGCGTTCGATGAAATAAATACACCGGACATTGAAGCCATCCCCTTGCTGAACGAAACGCTCGCTCTAGTGGTGAACCGAAAACACCGTTTGGCCGAGGAGCGGGCAATTACATCGAAAGGCCTGAGTGTTGAGTCTCTGGTTCTGCTCAGTACAGAGTTTGCCACTCGTGACCAAATCGACCGCTACTGCCGCAAACACGCGATTCGCCCTCAGGTGCAGATGGAGGTCAATGCTCTTGGGGCAGTGATTGAGATCGTTCGACGAACGCATCTTTCGACGTTGCTGCCTGCCAGAATTGCGTTGGCTCATGACGACCTAGTGGCCATCACCCTGGAGCCAGAACGTTTGCAGCGAACTGCCGTTCTTTTACGGCGAAAGGAAGCCTATCTGAGTGCAGCGGTGGGGGTTTTCATCGAGCTGGCTAAAGAAGTGTCCAGCGGTCTTGATGGGTGAGATAGCCACGCGGGCTGATGGCGCGGCTCGGCGCTCAGGGAAGGGAGACGGCACTTGCGGTGGGTTTCGGCGCGACTACCATGTCGACACCGTGCGGAAACAAAAAACCTGATCCTTGCGCTGTGAAGGATCAGGTTCTGCACGGCTTAGAGACCCAGTTCAGTCAAACCTGGGTGATCATCTGGCCGGCGACCCAGTGGCCAGTGGAACTTGCGCTCGCTTTCCTGGATAGGCATATCGTTGATGCAGGCAAAGCGGCGGTGCATCAGACCATCTGCCTCAAACTCCCAGTTTTCGTTGCCGTAGGAGCGGAACCAGTTGCCTGAATCATCGTGCCACTCGTAGGCGTAACGGACGGCGATGCGGTTGTCGGTGAATGCCCAGAGTTCTTTGATCAGACGATAGTCCAGCTCCTTCTTCCATTTGCGAGTTAGGAAACCCTGGGCTTCTTCGCGATTGTTTGCAAACTCGGCGCGGTTACGCCATTGGGTGTCCAGGGTATAGGCGAGCGCAATTTTTTCAGGCTCGCGGGTATTCCAGCCATCTTCAGCGAGCCGGACTTTTTCAATCGCCGATTCGCGAGTAAAAGGAGGAAGTGGCGGGCGAGCTTGTGCGTTGGACATGGTGATGCCTCCAAATTTAGTGGATAAACAAATTTGATTGCAGGACGTTAAATCAGGCCAATGAAGCCAGGCCCGCCTGACGCGATATTCAAAGACGTGAAACGAATTAAAAGAGAGCGACTGAAAACCACCCTTAGCATCAGAAATAACATTCCTGCACTAATGGCTTATTACAATATTGAAGCAGGTGTAGCGATTACAGACCCAGTTCAGTCAGACCTGGGTGATCATCCGGACGGCGCCCAAGTGGCCAGTGGAACTTGCGCTCGCTTTCCTTGATGGGCATGTCGTTGATGCAGGCGAAGCGGCGATGCATCAAGCCATCTGCCTCAAACTCCCAGTTTTCGTTGCCGTAGGAGCGGAACCAGTTGCCCGAATCGTCGTGCCACTCGTAGGCATAACGGACGGCGATGCGGTTGTCGGTGAAGGCCCAAAGCTCTTTGATCAGACGGTAGTCCAGCTCCTTCTTCCACTTACGAGTGAGGAAACCCTGGGCTTCTTCGCGATTGGTCGCAAACTCGGCGCGGTTTCGCCATTGGGTGTCCAGCGTGTAGGCGAGCGCGATTTTTTCGGGCTCGCGGGTATTCCAACCATCCTCAGCGAGTCGGACTTTTTCAATGGCCGATTCGCGAGTGAACGGAGGAAGTGGCGGACGAGCAGTTTCGTTGGACATGAGGGTGCCTCCAATCATTTGGATCGTTCAGTGGAATTAGCGGTTCTGGAACGTTAAGCGCTTGTGCGCGGTACTTCTTTGAGCAAAATGTTAGCGATTTCTTTAGCACTATCCAGGGCGGTGAAATCACCCATTACCCGGGCCACGGTTATAGTGCCCTCTATAAGCACGAAAAACTGCTTAGCCAAAACAATCGGATCTTTGACGCCTAAATCTTTAGTAAGCTCTAGCGTGTAGTCAAGTAGCTTTTGTTTATGCAGCTTTGCGATTTGCCGAATAGGGTCATCTGCATCGCCCACTTCTCCGGCAGTGTTAATAAAAGCACAGCCGCGAAAACCTTCAGACTCAAACCAGGACTTTAAGACATCAAAAATGCTAAGGATGCGTTCTTGTGGAGTTTGCGCCTTTTCGCATTCACTCCTGAACCACTGCATCCAGCGTACATCACGCGCATTCAGTGCCGCTGCTGCGACATCGTCTTTATTCGCGAAATAGCGATAAATACTTTTACGCGCTACGCCAGAGGTCTTTACCAGGAGATCCATGCCAGTGGCGTGGATCCCATTTTCGTAAATCAGCTTTTCGGCAGTAGCCAGAATTTTTTCACGTGTATCGGTCATTGGCTTATCCATGTAGCCAGAGTAGAACGGTCGTTCTCCCTGGTCAAGCATCTCTTCTGAATTTTTTTGATTGTACGTGTGAGAAGGGTTTTCAATCGAGACTGCGCTCCAATCTGCGCCCGGCCATTCGAGAGGATCGAAAGCCTCGATTACCGAGGCTGCCGAAGCACCCTACCTGGCTCCGGTCTTAGGCGGTGCCTCAGTCAACCTGCTGATGATTTGTGTAGGGAGGCATTAAAGCGACGGGGCGTCTCACCGCGAGGGTATGGGCAAGGTTGATAATCCGCTGCTCGCACAGGCCTAGCGGCGGGTTTTCTTTTTCCCCCCTGACATGCCCCAAGTTACACCTTGGTTGGCTAAGCCCCTTCTCGTATCATCAGCCCTCCCTACCCGGAATGATTTACGTGAAGCCGTCACCTGGAAGTGCCCAGCCTGTCCCTGCAAATGCCAATGGCCCTAAGTGGGATGTCGGTGAAGCTGTCAGCCGGCTGTCTTGGGACGACTTGCGGATCATCAAAACGCTGAGCGACTGTAGCAATCGCGCCGCTACCGCCAAGAGGCTCGGCATCAATGTCTCCACCGTCTCGCGGCGGGTTGCGCAGGTTGAGAAGACGCTGGGGGTTGCGCTGTTCGATCATCGCAAGGCGGGGTATTTGCTAACCGCCGAAGGTGCAGAGCTGCGTGCACTGGCCGAGCGCGTTGAGCTGGACATCGTCAGTGTCACTCGCAGGGTTTCTCGTGCCGGCCAAGGCCCCTTGGGGAAACTGCGAATTACCACCAGCGACTCGCTGCTGCTGTACTTTCTTACGCCGATCATCGCGGACTTCAAAGCCGCCAATGAGGGGATCACGATTGAAGTGCTGGTCGGCAACCAGACGTTGAGCCTGGCGAGAGACGAGTCGGACATCGCGGTGCGCGCGACCAAGAAACCGGCAGATGCCCTTGTGGGTCGCAAGCTCGCCAACATCGCCTGGGCGCCATATGGCAGCGTCAAGCAGGCGGCAATTGCCGATCCTTTCGCTGAGGGCCAGCCGTGGGTGTCCTACTCGGGAGGCCTGTGCGGTTTGAAGGCAACGAGCTACGTCGAATGTCGGGTGCCCCCGGAGCAAATCTCTTATCGCACCGATTCGGTCGCAGCAGCGAGCGCTGCAATTGCGGCGGGCCTCGGTTTTGGTTTCCTCCCCTGCATGCTGGGCGATATGACCCCTGGGTTGGTTCGGGCAGGCCCAGTGGTGCAAGAGCTTCAGGACGAGCTTTGGCTGCTTACCCACCAGGACATCAGGAAGTCCTGGCGGGTGAAGGCATTCATGACATTTTGTGCGGCTGCTGTGGCCGACCTCAAACCGCTGGTCGAAGGTCAGCAGGCCATCCCGGCTTCATAGCTGAAACCCCGAGCGCAGGTCACTTGGCCTGGGCACCGATCACCGCACGGCACACAATCTCGATCAGTTGTGGACGCTGAGCGAGCCGCGATACGCCGATGATATTGCTGGCCGCCTGCGGGCGCTCGGTGCCATACGCCGCCTTGCGCACCTTGCCGACAACGGCAAAGGCTGCATCCATGTCCAATACATACAGCGTCTCTTCAACGACGTCCTGCATCGTGGCGCCATACAAGGCCAACAACTTGGCAATGTTGTCGTAGGACACCCGCATCTGTTCGCCCATCGACGAGAAATCGCTCGGACGACCGTCAGCATCCAGTGGCGCCGGTGCTACCAGATTGCCCTCTTCGTCATGGTTGAACTGCCCCGAGATGAAGATCTCGTTCCCAACTCGCCGCGCTTGCGGATAGCCATAGGCCTCTTCCCATGAAACGCCCCAGTAGGCGGTGTCGTCGTTGAAAGGTCGTGAAGCGGCCATTGGTTTCTCCTCGGCGAAAAATGGATCGACGTGATCCGACTGGCCGAGATCCTAGCACCGGATTGGACGCCTTCTGTGGTGCATTAATGCGATTCCAAAGGCGCAAAAGTGCGCCACCGCTTCGCTGAGTGTTTCGCTATCTTGTGATGGCACTCGGCGACGACTCGCCGAAAAACTCTCGCTACCGTTCAGCAAAAGGGAAGAACAATGAGCAATCCACACACTGAAGTCCTGACCCCGCTCAACAGCCAGCTGATCTTCATTGATCAGCAACCGCAAATGGCTTTTGGCGTGCAGAGCATCGACCGGCAGACGTTGAAAAACAACACCGTGGGCCTGGCCAAAGCAGCCAAGATCTTCAATGTGCCGACCATCTTTACCACGGTCGAAACCGAGAGTTTTTCCGGCCATACCTACCCCGAGCTGCTCGCGGTCTTCCCTGACGCTCCATTGCTTGAGCGCACGTCCATGAACTCCTGGGACGATCAGAAAGTGCGTGATGCGCTGAAGAAGAACGGTCGAAACAAGATTATCGTTTCGGGCCTGTGGACTGAGGTCTGCAACACCACCTTCGCACTGTCGGCCATGCACGATGCAGGCTATGAGATCTACATGGTTGCCGACGCTTCCGGTGGCACGACCAAGGATGCCCACGACTACGCCATGCAGCGCATGATCCAGGCAGGTGTGGTGCCGGTGACCTGGCAACAGGTGCTGCTGGAGTGGCAGCGCGACTGGAAAAACCGTGACACCTACGATGCGGTGATGGAGCTGGTCAAGGAACACTCAGGCGCCTACGGCATGGGCGTCGACTACGCCTACACCATGGTGCACAAAGCGCCAGAGCGCGTTCAGCACGGCCCCACCTTGGCACCCGTGGCCGCGCCGATCTGAGACCTTATCAGCCCCAGGCTTGGTTTCTGATCGACAACCAGGGGCTGGAATCAGCTGATCCGGGCTAGACCATCGAGACGGAATATTCTGAAGCCATAGAAGAGGCTTCAGCGAACCGCGCTGCCCGGATCAACCACCTCCAAATTTTCAGGATGAATTGATTCCCATGAACAGTGCTAACGGTATCGTGATAGCCACCGTCGCGATTCAATGGACGGGACGGCTCAAACCTTGGCAGGTGACCACTGCCAAGCAAATGATGTTGGATCATCTGGATATAGGTATATCGGTCACTGCACTGGCCGAAGCCTGCGGCTTGTCACGCAGCCATTTCTCGCGAATGTTCAAGGAATCCACGCATGTCTCTCCGCAACAGTGGTTGCGTGAGCAGCGGCTCAGGAAGAGTAAAGAATTGCTGGAGGCATCGACGATGATGCTCGCCGAGATCGCCCTAGAGTGCGGCTTCTACGACCAGCCGCATTTCTGTCGGACGTTTATGAGATCTGTAGGGATGACACCTCAGGCATGGCAGCAGCAGGCTATTTAGCAGGGACAGGTTCGCTATCCACATCCTACTAAGCTAGCGCCGCTAGCGCCTTCCTGGCTATTTCGACTTGCACAGTCGTACTCCGCTTCCGCCCGGGTGGGGTAGTTCAAGGCCAGTCGTGTTTTGCCATGGGTGTCGTAGAGCTCCTACCCCGCACCAAGGGCAGCTGGGACGCCGATTCGGCGAGGGAATTGCTCTCAGCAGCCTGCTGAACGGCAGGTAGCGTAAAGCTCCGATCAAGAAGGTGGTGGTGGTGACCTATTGGCCGCCACCCAGGTGATTCCACCCGCTATACGCCGACTTCAATACGTGGGGGTCTGCCCATTTCCAGAAAACGTCACCGCGAATCCGCATGCCGACCTCATACGACTTTAGTCTTATTTGTGGGGTGTTCTCACCATAGCGCAGCGAAGCGGCAAAGCCATCACCGGCGAGCGGATTATCGACCCCTTATATGACGGGATGTGCCGCGTGATTCAGGTTAACGGCGGACTGGCTCAGCAGAGCTCAGGTTGTCCAAGAATTTTGAAGGCCTTCAGAAGGTTGCTTCGGAGTGCGGATTTGCACCATCTGCCCACGTTCATGAGGTCTCTATACGAACGGAGGCGGGCTAGATCTAGCACCACCTGCCGGCCACGTCTTCTCATCACTACTTTTCGAACTGCGAGGGCGCTGTAGCCCTGTTGCGCCGCGCTCGGCAACTGCAGCTCTCTAGCATCAGCTTGACTATGCACAGTGATTTTCTGAGCGCGTAGGGCATCATCCGTACACCGCAGGACGCGCCGAACGAGGCATCGATCTTTTGCAGAGCCTCCATCGCTTTCAACCACAAGGCAGGCTGCCGCTAGCACCTCGGCTATCAACTGCTCAGCTTGATCTCTATTTTGGTTCGGCATGCGCCTTTTCCTTGCACCGAAGTCCGATAGACCCCCTCGTAAAGCATACGGCCAGCCGTATTGAGCTGACACGAGGGGCATATCGCCCTGGCAACGTTGAGGCGATAACCGTCAGGATGCAAGAAGAATTGGGAGGAGTGGCTTACTTCGAGACCGGAGATGTCTCCCCGCCAAGATTAATATGCCGGAGAAAGCACCGGTGCACAGGGGCACCATTAACTGTTGTCCAGGGTTTGTAATGCTACCCATCATGGACAAGGCCAGCAGCCCCATAGCCACCAAAAGTCCAACGCTGCCAAGCGCGGTAAGAAGCCATCCAACTACACGCATTACTTTTCTCCCAGAACAGCTTCACGCTTGAAGATTTCCAATGTCTTCGGCCCTATGCCCTTGAAGCTGAGCAGCCACGCGTCAAACTCAGCTGACTTCATTGACCCGCTCTCTACAGCATTCGTTCGAGATTCCAGCTCGGCAGCCAGGCCAACACCTAACTCGTGCAATCGGGTCGCAGTGGATTCGTCGTACCGCGCATAACCTGCCTGGCCCAAGAGCCTGACGAGATCCCGATGGGAGCAGCCAGCCAATTTTTCAGGCGTATCCAACCCATGGCGATCAACCAAATTTCGGTACGCTTCAAACGCGACAGAGGAACGAATCCTCTTCCCGATCAAAAAGCTCGCGAGCAGCCACTTGTACAGCCCGTGGCCGCTCGGCTCGCTGACATCGATACCAAGCTCGGCTGCAGTGATAGGCGTCACCCTTTTGAACGCCTCGGATCAGCAGAACGCGGGTAGGTGCGTTCTTCTTCGATGGTGCCATCCGCCTTGTGGATCTTCACCGATGCTGTTTTGCCGTGAAAGAAGTCGGACAGTGAGCTAACCAGTTCTTGCTTGGTGGCGGCACGCTTCGAAGCACGTTCAGCGCCGGCTTTTTTGAGTTCCCAACCATCGGCGGTTGGGCTCAGGTGATAGGTATCCATGCGTAGCTCCTCGGATCTAGATCGACTCTGCGTCGTCTTGAATGCCTTCCTCCGTCTCTGCTGCGTCCGTAGCATCGGCATCATCCCACGTCGCCGGCCAGACCGATGAGTCGCTGTTACGCGTTGGCATGAGCGCACTGGAGGCGATTGCCGCCGTGTTGAAGGGCGGAGCACCTGCCCACCCAGTTAACCAGCCTGTGCCGAAGTCGTTCAGCTAAGCCTTTTTCCGATACTGGAGGTATCCTATGTTCATCAATGTGTCCGATGACTCGATCAGTGTTAACGCCACCTGGGAGCGAGCTGACCTGGCGTTGATCGAGGAAATCTCGCATTACCCAGTAGCACTCATCGGCGACGTACTCCACCGGATGGGCATGATGGCTTCGGCCATTCGCCACACCGCAGGCAAGCCTGCGTTTTACGGCACCATCCTGCCGCTCAACACTCGCGAGGGTGACAACCTCGCGATTCATCGTGCGCTGGACGAAGCGCAGCCAGGCGATGTGCTGGTGATCAACGGCAACAGTGAAGTGAACCGCTCTGTTTTCGGTGACCTGCTCGGGGAGATCTGCCTGGCAAAGCAGGTTGCTGCGGTCGTCATCGATGGCGCGGTACGTGACATTGAAGAACTCGACAGCATGGGGCTGCCTATCTATGCCCGTGCGGTGAACCCAGCCGGCCCCTCAAAATGGGGCCCAGGGCAGGTCGGCGTCCCAGTTGCCTGCGGTAATGTCGTTTGCTACCCAGGTGATGCCATTATTGGTGACCGCGACGGCATCATCGTGATTGCCCGCAGCCTGCTGCCGAACCTGGCTGAGAAGGTGAAACTCCAGGACGGCTACGAACACAGCTTGCGCGAGAAAATACGGGGAAGTCTGCGCTAACTATACCCGGCCCTTGGAAGCCTTGGTGGCGGCCGGTAATTGCCGCCACCAGCCCCTTAATGAACCTTCTGCTCCGAATTAAAGTTCAGGGCTTTCGTCGTCATCCAGGCATTGAATGCCGGCATCTAATATTTCGTGCAAGGTTGCGACAGTTTCTAATCCGAGTTTAGCGTTGAGCGCATTTTGCGCCTTCCTCCAGGCCCGCTGACCCTCTGCCTGCTTTTCACGGCCCGCTTCAGTGATGACAACCACACGGCTCCGGGCATCCGTACCCGGTTGGACTTCAATCCACCCATGCGCTACCAAAGGCTGAGTATTTCGAGTCAGCGTCGATGCATCCATCTGCATGCGTTTAGCGAGGTCACCTGGCCGGATTGGGCTAAGCCTTGCGACATAAGACAGCAGTGCATACTGGGTATTTTTCAGGCCCGTTGCAGCTACGTAGCCATCGTAATGGCGAGTCACCATTCGAGTGAGCTGCCTAAGTTTCAGGTTGGTACAGCCCTGAGGCTTACGGATGTTTTCCATAGAACAAACTTGCACCCACAACAGTTGTATATGCAAATATATCTGACAACCCTTTGGGCAACAAGCAACAACCGACCGATGCGCTCACGCTGAAGCAACAGGCGTTGAATTATTTCCCACCCCATGCGATTGGAGTTCTTGCTGGCGCGGAAGGGTTCAAGCTGCTCACCAGATCCAACCGATCAATTTGTTCCGGCGACATGGCCAAGCTCAAAGCGCCAAGGTTTTCCGCCATGTGAGATAGCGAGCGCGGCCCGATGATAGGTACGGAGCCATGAGTACCGGCCCAGGCGAGTGCAACCTGGCCTGGGGTGGTGTCAAGCTCATCGGCGATCTTGATCACGGTGTCCAATACCTGCGTTCGCTGAGCAGAGTTTTCCGGCTGAAAGACTTTCCCACCAAGGGCTTCAGCCCGCCCAGCTTCGCCTTTGCGGTATTTCCCGGTAAGCAACCCACCACCCAGAGGTGACCACGTTACCATGCCGAGGTTGAATGCCTGGGATGCGGGGAAAATATCCGCCTCGGGTTCGCGGTGCACCAAACTATGCTCAAATTGGACTGCAGCAATTGGCAGGGAGCGGGTAAGCTCAGCTATCGTCACAGCCCTTGAGAGCTGCCATGCCGAGAAATTCGACAGGCCTGCGTACAGGATCTTGCCGGCCCGGGCGAGATCATCGAGACCACGCAGGATCTCATCAACAGACGTCACACCGTCTGGGTGATGTACCCAGTACATATCGATGCGATCTGTACCCAAACGCTTCAAACTCGCCTCAACTGATGCAACCATCGCCTTTCGGCTATTGCCTGTAACCAGTAGATTTGCGTTGGGCTCAGCACCGTTTGTATATTTTGTGGCCAAGACAAAGTCTTCTCTACGGCCCTTCAGCAAATTGCCTAGAATCTGCTCGGACTGACCAAACTGATAGATGTCAGCGGTATCAATAAAATTGCCGCCTGCTTCAACGTAGGCATTGAAGAGCTCTTTGCTAACCTCAGCATCAGCTCCGTGACCCCAGCCAGTACCGAAATTACCAGTGCCCAGGGCTACTTGGGAAACCCGCAGACCGGTACTTCCAAAGGCTACATACTTCATATGACACTCCCAGTTAATAATAAGCTGCGCGACTGACCTAACCTGCTTCAGGCCCGGTGTTCAAATATCAAGCACGTTGTAGTTGCGTGCGCATAAAGCTTGCCGTCAGGGCCAACAATGCGACCCTCTGCTAGAGCAACTTGCCGCCCTGCCTGTATCACTTTCCCTTCGGCCCGCACTACCGAGGCTGTGGGAGTACGCCATCGAAAATCGCGTTGAACACCTCCATTCAGATATAGCCCATCGCGACGGCGTAAGAGACTGCCTGCACGCGGTTACTGGCGCCGATTTTGCGTTGGATGTTGCGGTGGTGGTAATTCACCGTATCGGTGCACACCCCCATGATCACGCCGATTTCCTCCGAGGTCTTGCCGTCGGCCGTCCAGCGCAGCACATCACATTCCCTACCGCTGAACTCCACATCCGTATTGAACACACGCACGTCGCTCTCCAGCTCGGAAATCTTCTCGTGGACCGCTGCGGCAAACGCCTTGGTCACCACCTTCAACGCCTCAAATTCCTGAAGACTGATGGGATTATCCTTGCGCGCCAGGCTTAACACCCCAACCCTCCCCTGGGTGTTGAACGAGGGCTGTGCCAGGCCGTGGCGTAAATTCGAGTCGTTGGCTTCGGACCACAGATCCGGGCACCCACGGAACAACTCATTGCTCCACAAAATGGGGGACGACGATACTTTGCTGTGTTTCACCGTGGGATCGATCACCGCGTAGTTAGCCGCCTGATATCGCTGCACCCAGTCCTCGGGATAATTGCCATACATATAAGTCCTGGGCCGCATGAACGGAGTCACGCTGCACATGCCGTAGGCAAAAAAATCAAACCGTAGTTCGCGCAAGGCCCTCAACGCGACAGCCGTAAACTCCTGCATATCCATGGTTCGCGCAAAGATACTATAAAAGTACGCATCCCATCCCAACTGCTGCCCTAATTCCATGCCGGAATGGCCCGTGAGCTGCTCGGCGGATGCCACGCCAGGAGGCAAGAGGCGAGCTCGAACCCTCTGCTCTTCTGCAAGCCAGCGTGCGGATTGGTCTATGCCTCCCATCGCCTACCTCCACCTAGATAGTTGCATATACAAATGTTGTAGATACAATAATCAAGCAACGGCATCGCAGCAAGCCCTTCCTGGCTTGAGCTGCTCCAGCCAAGCAGTGAGCCGACGAAGGGCAACCCGCCGTGGGGCGTCGACGGCCAGCATGGCCAGCTTTCAACGACGCCTTGGCGCAGCCACCCAATTCATTTCTTTGAGACAGACAGCGCATGAGCGACGACCAAATGCCGCAGGTAACCGTATTCAGAGGTGACGGCTCGCGCCGCATTTCAAACGTCACGACACTGCACTCTGGCGCTGTTCTGCTCTTGGCAGCGCTGGCGGCCATGGGGGCACTGGCCACGAACATCATCTTGCCTGCGTTCCCCTCCATGGCCCGCGACCTCGGGGCATCGATCAGCCAACTGAGTGGCACGCTGAGCAGTTTTTTCCTGGTGTTCGGACTGGGGCAGTTGGTCGTGGGCCCTCTATCGGATCGTTTTGGGCGGCAGCGCCTGGTGCTGTCCGGCTTGGCCATCTTCATGCTCGGAAGCGTCGTGTGCGCACTGGCAGATTCGCTGCCGGCGCTCATCGCTGGACGAAGCATTCAGGCACTGGGCGTGTGCGCTACAGCGGTTCTGTCGCGTGCCATTGCTCGTGACCTGTATGACGGTGCCGAGCTGGCACGCGCGCTCTCCCTGACCATGGTTGCCATGGCTGCTGCGCCGGGGTTTTCCCCGCTGATCGGCGGCATTTTGAGTAACGCTCTGGGCTGGCGAGCCCTGTTCATCATCATTGCGACAGTGGCGTTGATACTCGCGGTGATTTATCGCACGCGCTTGGGCGAAACGCATTTGCCGGACAGGCGTTCGCCGCTGTCAGTGGCAGCCGTGTTTCGCAGCTACGCAGCCCTAATCAACGACCGCAGCCTGATGGCCCCAGCCCTGGCAGTGAGCTTGGTGATCGGCGCACTGTACGCGTTCTTCGCTATGGCTCCAGCGGTGCTGCTAACAGGGTTCAGCTTGTCAACGCTGCAGTTCGGACTGTTTTTCGCGACGACTGTGGTGATCGTCTTCACCGCAGGCTTGATAGCACCTCGCCTGGCCAACCGCTTTGGCCAAATCACAGCTGCCCGGATCGGCCTGGTTGTCGCGCTTGCTGCCAGCGTGATGCTGCTGTTGGGGCCAATGGACTTCAAATACTTCTGCTTCGCGCTGAGCATTTTTCTGCTCGGTATGGGGCTGTTCAACCCACTCGGCACCGCTATCGCCCTGCATCCGTTTGCTAAGCAAGCTGGAGCAGCCTCCGCGTTGCTGGGCTTCATGCAAATGGGTTGCGCTGCCCTGGCCATCACCTGCGGCAATCTTCTTGCCCTGCCAGCGTATACGGTGCTTGGGGTCGTGCTACTTACCGCCATCGCACTAGCCTTCCTGTGCTTTTTGACTGCCAGGTAGAGAAGCTGGGATCAATGCTGAGGGCGACCCGAGCCCTTCAGGCCTGCCCCACAGGCGTGAAGGGCCCCGCCCCTGTGCCCATGTGATCGATTCAGCGTCACGTCCACGCACCATTCTTCGAAAAGGTCGCGTGCAAGGCGAGACTGTTTCCCAAAGAGGCTAACTCAGCTAAACGCCGGTGCATCGGTTAGCCTTGGAGGTGTATACGAAGCCAGGGGCGATCAATTCCTGGTTAACTAGACCAGCGCAAAAACGCTGACGCAGCCCTTCACATCGATGGCCACCGACAATACTTGTGGATCGCTCAGCTCAAAGCCGCGCTCTGTGTAAAAAAACTTCCACAGGGGTAATTGCACATCACCTTGAGCCTCGCATTGCGCAAAAGGGCCGAGCAGATTCACAAGCTCAACCAAGGTGGATTGCCCGCACACGATGTGTTCCAGAAGGTCTTCAATTTGGGTGGAGCTGCTGCTGAGGTCCTCGAGCAGCATTTTGTGCTCGATTGCGGTCAGGCGACTCGGGTCCGCGCGCATCAACTCAGAACTCCGCTGAATAGTTTTGTAGGACAATTGCCGGTTGCCGGCGATTCTACGCGCAGAATGTACCGGTTGGTACAAAAAGCTGATCAATTGTCATGAAATGCAGAATGTGCACGCATCCGCAACGCGCCTGCATGGCGAAACGCACTGCGTGAGCAACCCGCCCTCACACCCCTTCCGGCAACAGGCTGCGGTCGAACATGAACGGCCGCTCGCCTGGTGGTGAGTACTGATACAGCTGCTGCGGCCGGCCGAGCCGAGGCTGGTTCTTCTCGCCGGTATCGCGCACCCAGCCCAGCTCACGCAAGCGTTCCAGGCGCTTGCGCAGCGAGGTGCTGTTCACCGCTTGCCCCAGGCACGCCTGCACTGCCCCCAACGCGTCCAGCACGGTAAATTTTTCACCCAGCAGATTCAGCGGCAAGCTGCTGTACACCGTCTTGCTCGCCAACCGTTCGCGGGCGCGCTCCACCAGCAGGTTGTGATCGAACGGCAGCAGCACTTTGCGGCCCAACACACTGTCCAGGTCGAAAAAAGCCAACGTGTCACCCTCGACCTGCTGCTGGGGGTCAAGCAAAGCCAGGTAGTAGGTGCTCAATGACCAGCCGCGCGGGTCTCGGAAGGCATTGCCTTCGGTACCGACCTGCTCAAGGTAACGCGGCAACACCTGGGCCTTTTCACACAAGGCCCGCTCGGCAGCGGCCTCCAGGCTGGTGTCCGGGGTGCGGCCGTTGACGATCACGCCGGGCAGCGCCCATTGGGCGGCATGCGGCTCACGCTCGCGGCGGTGCAACAACACTTGCAGGTGTTGGGCTTCGGGGGCCAGGCGCAAGGCGACGATATCGACGCTGGCCAGGACTTCGGCTGTACTCACCAGGAGCCTCCACAGTTTAATGCCGCAATAATCCACCAGAGCGTTTAAGTAATGCAAGCTCGAACTGCGCTGTAGATTGTGCTTGACACACTTACTACACCAGATGAATTATGTAGCAAATCCAGCGAGGAGTGCCTCATGAAAATCGCCAGTTTCGATGTCGACGCGCAAAACGGCTTCACCGCCAACGCCCCGCAGGAACTGCCGGTACCCGAGGGCAATGAGATCGCCGCCGACCTCAACACCATGGCCCTGCGCGCCGACTTGCGCCTGGGCAGCAAGGACGCACACCCGGCCAATGCCGCCTGGGTGGTGTCAGAACCTACGCAAATGCTGCAGCCGCTGGCCCTGCCCAACGCCGACCTGACCTGGGTCAGCCACTGCGTGCCAGGCACCCCGGGTTTCGAACTGCTGCCTGGGCTGCCGGCCCCCATCGACTACGACTACTTCGTGTGGAAAGGCGTCGAACCGGACCTGCACCCCTACGGCGCGTGCTACCACGACCTGGCCGAACGGCGTTCCACCGGTGTCATCGAGTACCTCAAGGTGCAGCAGGTAGGCGCGGTGATCGTTGGCGGCCTGGCCCTGGATTACTGTGTCAAGACCACCGCCCAGCAACTGCGCCAGGCAGGCTTCCAGGTGCTGCTGTACTTGCCCGCCTGCCGCGCGCTGACCCAGCAAGGCGCAATCACCGCCTGCGGAGCGCTGGCTGCCGAAGGGGTTATCCTCTGCGGCGACGAGGCCGCGCTCGACTACCAGCTCTCTCTGATCAAGGAAGCCCGCCCATGAGCGACAGCGTTTTCGGCCCACGGATCATCCAGAACCTGCTGGACACCGACTTCTACAAGATCACCATGATGCAGGCGGTGCTGCACAACTACCCCAATGCCGAGGTGGAATGGGAATTTCGCTGCCGCAATGGCGAGGACCTCGCCCCTTACCTGGCGGAAATCCGCTACCAGGTGGAGCAACTGGCCGAGGTCACGGTCACCCACGACCAGCTGGCGTACCTGGAGAAGATCCCGTTCATCAAGCCGGACTTCATCCGCTTCCTCAGCCTGTTCCGCTTCAACCTGCGCTACGTCCAGGTTGGCCTGGATGACGCGGGGCAACTGGCGATCCGCGTGCGCGGGCCGTGGCTGCATGTGATTCTCTACGAGATCCCGCTGCTGGCGATCATCAGCGAAGTGCGCAACCGCTACCGCTACCGCGAGGTGGTGATGGAGCAGGTGGGCGAGCGGCTGTACCAGAAGCTCGACTGGCTCAAGGCCGAAGCCAGCCCCGATGAGCTGGCGGGCTTCCAGCTGGCCGATTTCGGCACGCGGCGGCGCTTTTCGTACCGGGTGCAGGAAGCAGTGGTGCACACCCTCAAGCGCGACTTCCCAGGCCGCTTCGTCGGCACCAGCAACGTGCACCTGGCCCGCGAGTATGAACTCAAACCCATCGGCACCATGGCCCACGAATGGTTCATGGCCCACCAGCAGCTCGGCCCGCGGCTGGTCGACAGCCAGGTTGCCGCGCTGGAATGCTGGGTACGGGAATACCGCGGCTTGCTGGGTATCGCGCTGACCGACTGCATCACCATGGAGGCGTTCATGGCCGATTTCGACCTGTACTTCGGCAAGCTGTTCGATGGCCTGCGCCACGACTCAGGTGACCCCCTGGCGTGGGCTGAAAAGGCCATTGCCCACTATGAACGGCTGGGGATCGACCCGCGCAGCAAGACGCTGATCTTTTCCGATGGGCTGGATTTTGCCAAGGCGTTGGGGCTGTACCGTGCCCTGCACGGGCGGATCAACGTGAGCTTTGGCATCGGCACCAACCTGACGTGTGATATTCCCGGTGTCGAGCCGATGAACATCGTGATCAAGATGACCGCCTGCAACGGCGCCCCGGTGGCGAAGATCAGCGACAGCCCGGGCAAGACCCAGTGCCGTGACGAAAACTTCGTGGCGTACCTGAAGCATGTATTCAAGGTGGCCTGAGCCACACGCCATATACCCCGCCCGGCTTGTTGGGCTGGAGGCTTTTACGGCGCAATACGTCCGGCTTTCAGTTCTTTCGTGCACCTCGTCCGTTAATACGAAAGTTATGGGAGCAAGCCGTTCGCCCCCAGCGTCGGAATTGAACACAGCCTTTCTGTGTGAACTTCACGAGGTGCACGATCATGGCTAACGATCAAGGTAAAGGCGGACAACAAGGCGGCATGCCGCAACAGAACCCGGACCAGGTCACCAACGATCCGAACCAGGCCTGGGAATCTGGCCGCCAAGGTGGGCAAGGTGGGCAATCCGCTGGCAAGGACAATCCACAGCATACGTCCGAGCCTGGCCAGCAAGGTGGCCAAACCCCAGATGACAAATGGGCAAACGACCCGCAGCGCTCTGGCGGCGCGGGACAACAAGGCGGGATGGGTGGCCATGGCGCGGGAAGCCGTTCGGACGGCGACCGTGAACAGGGCATGGACCCTGGCACCGAGCTTGATGATGAAGAAGACAGTGGGATGAACAAGGACGATCGCTGATTGCCTCGGGCCAGGGTTGATGGAACATCCCTGGCCCTTTCACTTCACAGCTTGAAACGTACGTGAATAGTGCTTTTTTCAAGCTGCCTGTCCACCGAAATTGCCGTGCTGCCGTAACCCGAGTAGCTTTTGACAAGCCGCATGCCGAGCCCGGTCCCCGTCGGCTTGGGATAGTTCTCAGGGAACCCCTCTCCCTCATCGGTCACCGAAATCAGCGCATGATCATCCGCGTCTTCCACACGGACTGCGATGGTGCCCTTGCCATACTTCAAGGCGTTGGTGATCAGTTCTGAAATCACCATGCCCAACGGTGCCATCCGGCCGGGGGGTAGGATGAACGCATCGGCTTCTAGCGTAATCTTGCGATCGGCCAGGGCTTTACCCAGGTCCGCCAGCAAGGCGCTCAGGTAGTCGGTGACAAGCACGTCCCGTTCCTCAGCGGTTTGATAAAGCCGTTCATGGACACTGGCGATGGTCACCACCCGCCCCGCCGCCGTCTCCAGCTGGATCCTCACAGCTTCGTCTGGCGTCAGGTTGGCCTGCAGCAGCAGTAGCGTATTGACCAGGTGCAGGCTGTTCTTGACGCGGTGGTGGATTTCTTCCAGATGCAGGTCACTTCTATCGAGCCGGGTATTCTGTGCTTCGATCAGGGACAACAACCGGGCTTCGTGATGATGGCGCTCGGTGATATCCCGGGAGACGGCGATGAGCTTTTCTACGCGGCCATCCGCGCCCAGAATGGGCGCCACCGTGACATCCCACCACTTAGGTTCTGCCGGCCCGGTCGGGCAAAAAGCCTCGAACCGGGTGGACTCGCCCGCGACCACCTTGTCGAGGGCCTCCAGCACGACCGGCCTGGACTCGTCGGGCCAGAGTTGCGCCCACGGCAACCCTTGCACCTGCGCAAGTTCGTCGATATGCATCAGGCAGAGCCCTGCATCATTCATGAACTCGATTGCACCGCTGGTGGACAACACCTTCACGCAATCCGGGCTGGCATTGAGCATGCTTTCCGAATAGGGGTTGGGCAATTCGGCATCGGCATCGGATGCCAGCCGCTCAAGGGCCATGGAGATGACGTTGGAAATGCCCTCCAGAAAGACCAGATCGCTTTCGATGAAGTCGTCGCCATTGCTGCTGTCCGCCTCAAGCACGCCAAACGGCGTCAGCGCCCCCCTGAT
This sequence comes from Pseudomonas sp. LFS044, assembly GCF_047978245.1. Classification (NCBI taxonomy): domain Bacteria; kingdom Pseudomonadati; phylum Pseudomonadota; class Gammaproteobacteria; order Pseudomonadales; family Pseudomonadaceae; genus Pseudomonas; species Pseudomonas sp. LFS044. Next base: position 218,319 of record NZ_JBFPFX010000001.1, on the reverse strand, counting down.
AGGGACGTTGATAGCCCGCTCGATGCCGTACTTCTTGAGCAATTCTGGCGTGCGAAAGCGGTGCTCCTGGCCCAGGTGGTTGGACAGCACGGGCCGGTAGGTGGCGATGGCATACCCTGCAGGGCTGGCTTCATCGGCGCCGACCGTGGCGCTGCCGATATCCGCCTCATCCCAACCGACGCCGTGGGACAACAGGAACGTATCGCTGTCGGGTACCGGAGTCAGCACCTTGGCGAAGCGGGTCTGCATGCCCTGCGCGACCACTTCACAAGCGTGGGTCAGCAAGGCATCGAGATCCGTCGACTTCAATGACTTCACCCCGTACTCAACCACCAGCTCGTGCTGCTTGTGCAGCCGAGCATGGGACTTGCGCAATGCCGCGCGGATTGTCTCGTCAGGAGGCAACTCTTGCATGGGAATCTTCCAGGGCTGTTGGGCGTGCCGCTCGCCAGGCGCTGTACGAAATATCGCATATCGCGCTCCCCGTGTAGGAGCTGGCTTGCCTGCGATCGGCTGCGAAGCAGTCGTAAATCCTCTATCCGCAGTCTGTCTGGTACTGCGCAGATACCGATTTTACGACTGCTTCGCAGCCGATCGCAGGCAAGCCAGCTCCTACACGGGGTTCTTCATACAAAGCCTAGTGGCTCTCGTTTATCACCGCCCATCGCTTGGGCGCAACAACGAAAACTGTATAAGCCATTACCGTTATGAGCAACTTGTACCTATGCGCCCTGATTTGCTCAGCAAACCGCCGCAGCTCTGCTTCATCAGGCGCCGCTAGGCAAGGGGCAGGTCTTCAGGGTTTTGACGCGCCGACACACAGCTCCATGAACCGCGCCGCCGCCCGCGAGGGTGTGGCGGCATGCGGCAGCAGGATCGAAAAGCGCCGTACCAACGGCTGCGGCGCAATGTGCAGACGCCGCAGCGCGCCATCTTCATGCCGGATCGACATCGCCGACACAAAGCCAATGCCCATCCCCGCCCGCACCGCTTCCTTTACCCCTTCCACCCCAGCGATCTCCAGCGCCACGCGCATCGCCACACCACTGCGGGCAAACGCCCGCTCGACGATCTGCCGCCCCCCCGAGCCGCTCTCGCGCAACACCAACGGGTAGCGGCCCAGTGCTTCCAGCGGTTGCTGCTGATCCGCTAGCAACGGATGGCCGCTGGGCACGATGGCAACGATTTCGTCCTCACGCCAAGGCGTAACGCCGGTGCCTAGCGGCAACTCCTGGCCAGGCGGGCCTTCGATCAGGGCGATATCGACACTGTCCAGCGCTGCGACGATTTCCGCCGTGTTGCCATGGGAGGTGGTAACCAGCACATCGGGATAACGGGCATGGAAGTCGGCGATCAGGTAAGGCAGCAGGTAGCTCGCGGGGGTCGTGCTCGCGCCAATTCGCAGGGTGCCGCGCTCCAGCCCGCGCATGGCTTCGCGCAGCACCTGGGCCTGGCGGAAGGTTTCGCGCAGGCGCTCGGCATGGGCCAGCAGTTGTTCACCTGCAGCCGTCAGCCGCACGCCCCGCCCGGCGCGCTGGTAAAGGGGCTCGCCAAACGCCTCCTGCAGCAATTTGAGCTGGCCGGAGACAGCCGGCTGCGACAAATGCAGGGCCAAGGCCGCATGGCTGATGTTGCCGTGCTCGGCAACGGTGGCGAAGGTTATCAGCTGTTCCGGGGTCATTTTGCAAAAGTATCAGCTAAACGGATACTTGGCATCCTAAATTACGATTTTTTATAAGCTTATAACCAAAATAAAGTAGTCCCTGTCGAAACACATTTCCCGGAGGACTCACATGGCCACGGTTCCGTCCAACCCTGCGTTTGCCCCTACCCTCTCCACCCGAGGGCGGCTCAATGGCATCCTGTTCGTCGCACTGTTCGCATTCGCCGTCACTCAGCTGGCGGCGTTGCCTGCCATCGCCAACCTGGGCATCAGCCCACTGATTGTCGGTATCGTCGCCGGCGCCTTGTACGGCAATGCCCTGCGTGACGGCGTGCCGGCCAGCTGGGCGGCGGGCATCAACTTCTCTGCCCGTGGGCTGCTGCGCATTGCCGTGGCGTTCTTCGGCCTGCGCGTGAGCCTGCAGGAAATTGCCGAAGTCGGCTGGTCCGGGCTGACCGTGTCGCTGCTGGTGGTAGTCAGCACCCTGCTGATCGGCCTGTGGTGTGGCATGAAGCTGCTCAAGCTGGACCGCGACACGGCTCTGCTGACCGCCGCCGGTAGCGCCATCTGTGGCGCCGCTGCGGTGCTGGCATTCGAATCGGCCCTGCGCAGCGCGCCACACAAGAGCGCCATGGCCGTAGGCAGCGTGGTGCTGTTCGGTACCCTGTCGATGTTCCTCTACCCGCTGGCGATCAATGCCGGCTGGCTACCGCTGGATACCCTGGGCGCCGGCCTGTTCCTTGGCGGCACCGTTCACGAGGTGGCCCAGGTGGTGGGCGCGGCCAGCAACGTCAGCCCCGAAGCCACGCACATCGCCACCATCGTCAAGATGACCCGGGTGATGCTGCTGGTACCGGTGCTGCTGGTGGTGGGCCTGTGGATCAGCCGTTCGCGCCAGCCGGGCCAGGCGCAAGGCAATGGCCGTATCGCCATGCCCTGGTTCGCCTTCGGCTTCCTGGGCCTGGTGCTGGTGAATTCGCTGCAGGTGCTGCCGGGCAGCGTGACCCAGGCGGTCAACGGCCTGGACACCTTCGCCCTGACCATGGCCATGACCGCGCTGGGCATGGAAACCCGCTTCAGCCAGATTCGCCAGGCCGGGCCACGGGCGTTGGTCACCGGGGCCATTCTCAACCTGTGGCTGGTGGGCGGCGGGATGGCGATTACGCTGGGTGTGCAAAAGCTCTTCGCATGACTTATGGTGTTGTCTGAGAAGGATGTTTTACCTGCACAGGAAAGACTTAGATGCCCCAACGCCATGTCATCAATGCATCCGTCAGCCCCAAAGGCAGCCTGGAGACGCTGTCGCAACGTGAAGTCCAGCAACTGAGCGAAGTCGGTACCGGTAGCCTCTACACCCTGTTCCGCCAGTGCGCCCTGGCCATCCTCAACACCGGCGCGCATGTCGACAATGCCAAGACCATCCTCGAAGCCTACCGGGACTTCGAGGTGCGTATCCACCAGCAAGACCGCGGTGTGCGCCTAGAGCTGCTGAACGCCCCAGCCGACGCTTTCGTCGATGGCGAAATGATCGCCAGCACCCGCGAAATGCTGTTCAGCGCCCTGCGCGATATCGTCTACACCGAAAGCGAGCTGGCCAGCCAGCGCATCGACCTGGAAAGCTCCCAGGGCATCACCGACTACGTCTTCCACCTGCTGCGCAACGCCCGCACCCTGCGCCCGGGCGTGGAGCCGAAGATGGTGGTGTGCTGGGGCGGCCATTCGATCAGCACCGAGGAATACCAGTACACCAAGAAGGTCGGCCATGAGCTGGGCCTGCGCAAGCTGGACGTGTGCACCGGTTGCGGCCCGGGGGTGATGAAAGGCCCGATGAAGGGCGCGACCATCGCCCATGCCAAGCAGCGCATGCACGGCAGCCGTTACCTGGGCCTTACCGAGCCGGGCATCATCGCCGCCGAGGCGCCGAACCCGATCGTCAACGAGCTGGTGATCCTGCCGGACATCGAGAAGCGCCTGGAAGCCTTCGTGCGTGTCGGCCACGGCATCATCATCTTCCCCGGCGGCGCCGGCACGGCCGAAGAGTTCCTCTACCTGCTCGGCATCCTCATGCACCCGGACAACCAGGACCTGCCCTTCCCGGTGGTGCTGACCGGGCCGCGCAGTGCCGAGCCGTTCCTGCTGCAGCTGCACGCCTTCGTCGGCGCCACCCTCGGCGAAGCCGCCCAGCGCCACTACCAGATCATCATCGATGACCCGGCCGAAGTAGCACGGCAGATGGTCGAAGGGCTCAAGGAGGTGAAGCAGTTCCGCCGTGAGCGCAACGACGCCTTCCACTTCAACTGGCTGCTTAAGATCGACGAGGGCTTCCAGCACCCGTTCGACCCGACCCACGCCAACATGGCCGAACTGGCCCTGCGCCGCGAGCTGCCGCCGCATGAGCTGGCCGCCAACCTGCGTCGGGCGTTTTCCGGGATTGTTGCGGGCAACGTCAAGGACAAGGGCATCCGCTTGATCGAAGAACACGGGCCGTACCAGATACGCGGTGACAGTGCGGTTCTGGAGCCGCTGGGGCGCCTGTTGCAGGCGTTTGTCGACCAGCACCGGATGAAGCTGCCGGGTGGCGCGGCGTACGTGCCTTGCTATCAGGTTGTGACCTGAACCTTTGGGGCCGCTTTGCGGCCCCAGTTTCATCCACCCCTACCTGACCGGGCTCACGTCGGTGCGGTCAACCAGGCGGATACTGTTACGCCCGCCACGCTTGGACTGATACAGCGCCACATCCCCCTGCTCGATCAACGCCGCCAGGCTGGCCGGTGGCTGGTCGAACAGGTTGGCGCCAATACTCAGGGTTACCGCCTGCGGGGTTGGCATGGCTTGTTCGGCAAATTGCTGGAACTGCCCCCGCAACAGGCTGCCCAGCTCCACCACACGCTCGCTGCTGGCATCGCCAAGCAGGATGACGAACTCATCGCCGCCCAGCCGCGCCGCCAGTGAACGTTCCGGCAGCACCGCACGGATCATCTCGCTGAGCGTGACCAGCAGGCGGTCACCGGCTGCGTGGCCGTGCAGGTCGTTGACCAGCTTGAAGTTGTCGATGTCGATCAGCAGCAGCGCCCCCGGGCGGGCCGGGCTCACGCCTTTGAACAGGTGCACGGCGCGAACTTCCAGCGCGCGGCGGTTGTACAACGCCGTCAGGGGATCACGCGCGGCCAACCGGGCAATCCGCTCTTCGCGCCGGTAGCGCACGGTGCCGGTCATCGACAGGGCGATCAGCATGATCGCCATGGCCCCTTCCACCAAGGAAATCTGGATGATCAGGCCACCAAAGGTTGCCAGGTCGATCAACGTGCCGGGGGCCACCGCGATGATCGCCTTGGCCACATAGAACAGGCCGTGAATGAGCAGCACATAGCGCAGCTGCACCGCCCCCACACTCAGCGACTTGCCGTGCGGGCGCAACAGCAGGCTGGCCTTGAGGGTGAGCAGCGCCACCAGCAGCGAATTGACCATCAGCATGATCTTCGACCACTGCGGCCCTGCGGGTAACAGCAGCAAGGCACACCACAGCGGCACAAGCAGCAGCCAGGCCCGTGACAGCCGGGCCTGGGTAAAGCGCAACACGCCCATCAGGAAAAACGCATGCGCCACCACCAGCAAGCCGTTGGCAAACCAGATGCCGATCAGCAACAGGCCGATCCCGCGCAGCAGGGCCAGGGTGGAGCCGACGGTGATGGTGGCGAAACCCGCGCTCCAGAACAGCAGCGAGGGTTCGCGAACGCTGCGCCACTCGATCGCCAGGTAGAGGGCTGCGGCGGCAGCCAGGGCGATGGTGATGGTCAGCATCGTGGGTGGGTCAAGCGCCATGAATGGATTGGCCTATCTGGTTAACGTGGAAAACGGCTGATTGTATTCGTTTGCCATGACTTTTCAGAGAGGTATGAGAGCCCTTAAAGCACCCGTTTGATCAACGGTTCAAGGCGGCTGTAGCGCAAGCGCCGCAGGAACTTGCGCACTTCCTTGGGGTGCTCGGCCTTGACCCCCAGTTCTTCGGCCGAACTGATCTGCGGCGCATGCCGGCGGATGCCCTCCAGCTCCACCTCGCGCGGCACAATCCACTGCCCCTGCGGGTCATCGATCAGCAGCCCGTTCTCCAGGTCCAGGTTAAACCCGCGCGGGTTGAGGTTGTTGCCGGTCAGCAGCGAATAGCGCTGGTCGATCCACACGCCTTTGGCATGAAAGGTATGCCCGGGGTCGTTCCAGATGCGCACGCTGAGCTGGCCGCTGGTGATGCCGGCATGGCGGCGCCGGGCAAAGGCGCGCAGGTTGTCTTCGTACAGGTAAGGCAAGGCGCCGCTGGCGCTGAACGGCTCGCCGGGGGCGATGTAGAAGTCGTTGGCGGTACGGTGGCCGACAATCAGCTCTACCCGCACGCCGCGGTCCAGGGCATGGTCGATTTCGCGCATCACCACCCGTGGCGGGTTGAAGTACGGCGTGCTGATGATGATCTGCGAGCGGGCGGCGGCCAGCAGCGCGCACAGGGCACGGTTGAGCGGGTTGCCACGGCCGACACCCAGCAGCGGCACCACCCGCAGGCCCTGCCCCGGCGCGGCGGCCGGTGCGTCATAGGCCATGCGCCGCAGCCGGGCGCGCAGGCGGCGGATATCACCGCGCAGGTTGCGCGTTTCCGGTGGCGCAGGCAGGTCCAGGCGCGGCGTGGCGGTGTGGTGCAGCAGGCGCCGCACCAGGTCGACCATGGCCTCGGCCAGCGCGGGCGATTCGAACAGGTGGTAGCGGTCCAGGCGGTAGCGGTCGAACCGGTGCAGGTAGACATTGTTGAGGCTGGCGCCGGTGTAGATCACGCAATCATCGATCACGCTGCCCTTCAGGTGCAGCACGCCAAACAGCTCGCGGGTTTGCACCGGCACGCCATGAATCACCACGTCCAGGCCGCGCAACTGGCGCTGGGCCTGGTACCAGGCGGCATTGCCAGGCTGGCGCCCGGCCCCCAGCAGGCCACGCCGGGCGCGGAACCAGTCGACCACGATGACGATCTCCAGCCCCGGCCGTGCAGCCTTGGCCTGGTACAGGGCGTCGAGCACTTCCTGCCCGGCCTCGTCCTCCTGCAGGTACAGGGCGACGATGACGATGCGCCGGGTTGCTGCGGCGATGCGCTCGAGCAGGCAGGCACGGTAGGCTGCGGCATCGGGCAATACCTGGATCGCCTCCGGCGCAATGGCGAAACCTGGCAGCGCCGCCAGCATGGATTCGGGGTTCACGTGGGTTCACCTTCTGTCTGCATCGAGGTCCATTCCTGAATGCCTCAGCTTGCACAGGAACAGCGCAATGGTCCAGCAACCATTGAAGCAGATACGCGCAAGCCCGCCCCCGCGGTCACCTGCGGGGGCGGGCTTGCTTGCGAACCGGCTGCACAGCAGCCGCAGGGATTACATTTGTTTCAAGTCGAAACGGTCCAGCTCCATCACCTTCACCCAGGCGGCAACGAAGTCTTTGACGAACTTGTCATTGCCATCGCTGCTGCCATACACCTCACTCAGTGCCCGCAACTGGGCATGCGAGCCGAACACCAGGTCAACTCGGCTGCCCGTCCACTTCACCTGCCCGGTCTTGCGGTCGCGCCCTTCGAAGGCTTCGTTGTCGGCCGAGGTCGGCTTCCACTCCACGCCCATGTCCAGCAGGTTGCGGAAGAAGTCGTTGCTCAAGGTGCCAGGCTTGTCGGTGAACACCCCGTCCTTGCTGCCGCCATGGTTGGCGCCCAGCACCCGCAAGCCGCCGATCAGCACGGTCAGCTCGGGCGCGGTGAGGGTCAGCAGCTGGGCTTTGTCCAGCAGCAGCTTCTCGGCCTTGACGCTGTAACGGTCCTTGGTGAAATTGCGGAAGCCGTCGGCCAACGGTTCGAGCACGGCAAACGACTCGACGTCGGTCTGTTCCTGCGTGGCGTCGACGCGGCCCGGGCGGAAGCCCACGCTGCCGGTGAAACCTGCGTCCTTGGCGGCTTTTTCCACGGCTGCGGTGCCGGCCAGCACGATCAGGTCGGCCAGCGAAACCTGCTTGCCACCATTGCTGAACTCGCGCTGGATGTTCTCCAGCGCCGCCAGCACCTTGTCCACGCCCTGGTTGGCAGCCCAGCCCTTCTGCGGCGCCAGGCGCAGGCGGGCGCCATTGGCACCGCCGCGCTTGTCGGAGCCACGGAAGGTCGAGGCCGAGGCCCAGGCGGTGGACACCAGCTCCCCCACGCTCAACCCTGAGGCCAGGATCTTGCTCTTGAGCGCGGCGATATCCTGGTCATCGAGTGACGAGGGCTCGGCTTTGGGCAGCGGGTCTTGCCACAGCAGTTCTTCATTGGGCAGTTCCGGCCCGAGGTAACGCGCCAGCGGGCCCATGTCACGGTGGATCAGCTTGTACCAGGCACGGGCGAAGGCGTCCGCCAACTGCTCGGGGTTGTCTTTGAAGCGCCGGGCGATCGGCTCGTAGAGGGGGTCGAAACGCAGGGCCAGGTCGGAGGTGAGCATAGACGGTGCGTGTGTTTTGCTCGGGTCGTGGGCATCCGGCACGGTGCCTGCGCCTTTGCCCTCTTTGGGCCGCCACTGGTGGGCGCCGGCCGGGCTCTTGGTCAGCTCCCATTCGAAGTTGAACAGGTTGTTGAGGTACTCGTTGCTCCAGCGGGTCGGGGTCGAGGTCCAGGTCACTTCCAGGCCGCTGGTGATGGTGTCGCCGCCCTTGCCGGTGCCGAACTTGTTGGGCCAGCCCAGGCCTTGCAGCTCCAGCCCGGCGGCTTCCGGTTCGGCGCCGACGTTATCGGCCGGGCCGGCACCGTGGGTTTTGCCGAAGGCATGGCCACCGGCGATCAGCGCCACGGTTTCTTCATCGTTCATGGCCATGCGGCCGAAAGTCTCACGGATATCCTTGCCCGAAGCCACCGGGTCTGGGTTGCCTTCCGGGCCTTCGGGGTTGACGTAGATCAGGCCCATCTGCACCGCAGCCAGGGGGTTTTCCAGGTTGCGCTCGGCGGACAGGTCGCGGTTCTGCTCTTCGCCGTGCTTGGCGGGTTCGGCCACCAGGTCGCCCTGCCCGGGTGGCTGGGCCTTGACCTGCTCCTTGCCGTAGCGGGTGTCGCCGCCCAGCCAGACCTTTTCCGAGCCCCAGTACACGTCTTCGTCCGGCTCCCACACGTCCGCGCGGCCACCAGAGAAACCGAAGGTCTTGAAGCCCATGGACTCCAGGGCGACGTTGCCGGTGAGCACGATCAGGTCGGCCCAGGAAATCTTGTTGCCGTACTTTTGCTTGATCGGCCACAGCAGGCGCCGGGCCTTGTCCAGGCTGACGTTGTCGGGCCAGCTGTTGAGCGGGGCGAAGCGTTGCTGGCCGGAGCCTGCGCCACCGCGGCCATCACCGATGCGGTAGGTGCCGGCGCTGTGCCAGGCCATGCGGATGAACAGCGGGCCATAATGGCCGAAGTCGGCCGGCCACCAGTCCTGGGAGTCGGTCATCAAGGCGGTCAGGTCATTTTTCAGGGCCTGGAAGTCGAGGCTCTTGAACGCCTTGGCGTAGTCGAAGTCCGGGTCGGGGCTGGACTTGGACGAGTGTTGGTGGAGAATCCTGAGGTTGAGCTGGTCGGGCCACCAATCACGGTTGGTGGTGCCGCCACCTGCGGTTTGATGGAACGGGCATTTCGATTCGTTCGACATCTGCGGTTACCTTTGGGTCGGTTATCCAGATTTCCGGTCTATGCCAGGTGTTCTTTCAGCCGAGCACATGGGCTCATGCCTACCCCTCATCAGGTCCTGTCGGTCACGTTCCGACACGGGGCTTGCGAAGCTGTCACTGCGCGGCGCATGAAGCTGTTGGAGCGCCGCCCGCACGCGGTTTCGCGGGGCCACGGTCAAGACTAGTCGAGCTTGGGCAGACTTCTAATAGAGTGGCTATTGGCGGCTGATAGATTGGCTCTTGTGGCAGCGGGCTTGCCCTGCGCTCAGGCCGGCACATCTGTACAAGGCACGAGCGCCTGCGCCGTGCTTCAATACAACGCCAAGCCATCACCCTCCGTGAGCCAAGCCCCATGAACCGCAATGACCTGCGCCGCGTCGACATGAACCTGCTGGTGCTTTTCGAAGCCCTGATGATCGAACGCAACCTCACCCGCGTCGGCGAAAAGCTGTTCATCACCCAGTCCACCGTCAGCGCCGCCCTCGCCCGCCTGCGCGAGCTGTTCGACGACCCGCTGCTGATCCGCAGCGGGCGCGCCATGGAGCCCACCCCTCGGGCGATGCAGATTTTCGCCGAGCTGGGCCCGGCGATGGACGTGATCTCGTCGGCCATCAGCCGCGCCCGGGAGTTCGACCCGGCCAACAGCTGCAACGTGTTCCGCCTGGGGCTGTCCGACGATGCCGAGTTCGGGCTGTTCCCCGCCTTGCTGCAAGCCCTGCGCGAAGAGGCCCCGGAGATCAGCGTGGTGGTACGCCGGGCGAACTTCTTGCTGATGCCGAGCTTGCTGGCCAGCGGCGAGATCTCGGTCGGCGTCAGCTACACCACCGACCTGCCGGCCACCGCCAAACGCCGCAAATTGCGCGACATCGGCGTGCGCGTGCTGCGCGCTGACGACCGCCCAGGCCCGCTGACCCTGGACGAATACTGCGCCAGGCCGCATGTGATGGTGTCGTTCTCCGGTGACATGAGCGGCAACATCGACCTCGACCTGGCGCGTATCGGCCGTTGCCGCAAGGTGGTGCTGGCGGTGCCGCAGTTCGGCAGCTTGCGCGCCTTGCTGCGCAACACCGAGATGATCGCCACTGTACCGGACTATGCCGCCTGCGCCCTGGCCGACGATGGCAGCCTGCGCGCCGACCCGGCGCCGTTCGAGATCACCGAAGCGGAGTTGTCGATGGTCTGGAGCGGCGCCCAGGATAATGACCCAGCCGAGCGTTGGTTGCGGGAGCGGATCATGCAGTTTATGGCGAGGTCGGGGGGAGGGGTTTGAGAGGCGTTGGTTTTTTTGGGGGGCTGGGTGATGCCCTCGGGCGCATGCCTTTAGATGTGTTGCGGTAATGAGATCGAGCGCCGCCCGCGCGGCGCATCGCGAAGCGCTTGCCTTGGGATCTTCAGCGCCTTTGAGATCGAGCGCCGCCCGCGCGGCGCTTCGCGGGGCAAGCCCGCTCCCACATTTGTTGCAACGTGCCATGGCCTGATAGGCCATAGTTGTCAGCCTTGTTGGCCCGCCGAGATATTTCGGGTGGCGCTGCCGGAGCCCCGCCTGTCTTCAGCCATGCACCAAGGCGAACAACCATGGCCTGACTGGAACGGCGCGTTGCAACAAATGTGGGAGCGGGCTTGCCCCGCGAAGCGCCGCGCGGGCGGCGCTCGATCTCAAGGGCGCTGAAGATCTCAAGGCAAGCGCCCCTATCGCCCCCCAAGATCCTCACTTCCTCCGCTGCATCCAAGCCGCCCCCAACCCACTCAAACAGATGATAGCGATCCCCACCAGGCTCGCGCTGTCCGGCACCTGCCCGTAGATCAACAGCCCCAGCAACCCCGCAAACACGATCTGGCAGTAACTGAACGGCGCCAGCAGCGCAGGCGCGGCGTGGCGGAAGGCCTGGGTCAGCAGCAGGTGCGCACTCATGCCAAAACCGCCCAGCGCCAGCATCAGCAGCGCATGGTCCCAGCGCGGTACTTCCCAGAAAAACGGCACCAGCGCACTCATCACCAGGGTGTTGCACAGCCCGGCGTAAAAGTTGCTGGTGGTCGGGCTGTCATAGGCGGCGAGGATGCGCGTCAGCAACTGATAGAAGCAGAACCCCAGCGCCGAACCGAACGGGTACAGAATCGCCGGCGTGAACATCGCGCCGCCCGGGTGCACTACCACCAGCACGCCGATGAAGCCCAGCACCACCGCCACCCATTGCCCGGCCGTGACCCGCTCCTTGAGCAGCGGCGCCGACAACGCGGTGACCAGTACCGGGGCCAGGAAGTTGACCGAAGTCGCCTCGGCCAGCGGCAGGTACTGCAAGCCGGTTGTGAACAGCAGGCTGGTGCTGAGCAGGCTCAGCGCACGCAAGGTCTGCAGCACCGGGCGCCGGGTGCGCAGCACGTTGAGGCCCGACTTGGGCAGGAAGATCCCGGCCATCAGCAAGGTGTGCACCACATAACGCGCCCATACCACCATGATGATCGGGTACAGCCCGCCGAGGAATTTGGACAAGGCATCGTGGCTGGCGAACAGGAACGTCGCCACCACCACCAGGACGATGCCGCGCAAGGGGTGGTTGACTCCGGACAGCGGTGTGCTGGAACTCATGGCGTTCTCGATGGCGGCGCGGCGGCATGCTGCGCCAGGTGAAGGCAGGTGTGACCAGCAGAGATTCTAGAAGAGATACGACGACTTGAGGAAGGCCAATTGCCGCGTCCATTCGGGGCATTGCATTTTCCGTTCGCTGATCGACCACTTTCTGCGCCCCGCGCATAGCCCCTGCCAGGCGAAACGCGCACCATCGGCCATGGACCCTCGAACCCGAACAAGGAGTTTTCATGCATAGGCTCACCACCCGCAACGGCCTCGACCTGCCCAGCATCGGCCTGGGCACCTGGCCGATGACCGGCGCCGAGTGCACACGTGCAGTCCACCAGGCGCTGGAGCTGGGTTACCGGCACATCGACACCGCCACCGCCTACAACAACGAAGCCGCCGTCGGCCAAGCCCTGCGCGACAGCAGTGTGCCACGCGATCAGATCCACCTGACCACCAAGGTGTGGTGGGACCGCCTGGCCCCTGATGCCATGCGCCAGTCACTGGAAGACAGCCTGCGAGCGCTGGGCACCGAGCAGGTCGACCTGTTCCACATTCATTGGCCCGGCAAGGACTGGGACCTGGCCCGCAGCATCGAGACCCTGGTGGCACTGCGTGACGAGGGTAAGGTGCGCAGCATCGGCGTGGCCAACTTCCCGCTCGGCCTGCTGCGCCAGGTGATCGAGCAGCTGGGTGCGCCGTTGTCGGCGATCCAGGTTGAATACCACGTGCTGCTTGGCCAGCAACCGCTGCTCGATTACGCCCGCCAGCACGACCTGCTGCTCACCGCCTACACGCCGCTGGCCCGCGGGCAAGCGGCGCAACAGCCGGTGATCCAGGAAATTGCCCGCAAGCACGGTGTGTTGCCGAGCCAGGTGGCGCTGAAGTGGCTGCTGGACCAGGATGGCGTCGCGGTGATCCCCAAGGCCAGCAGCCGCGAGAACCAACTGAGCAACCTGGCGGCGCTGGACGTGCGCCTGGATGACCAAGACCGTGCGCTGATTGCCGGCTTGCCGAAGGATCAGCGGGTGGTAAACCCGGACTTCGCCCCGGACTGGAACAGCTGATACTCGCCAGCGCCGCGGCGCCGCCAAGCCGGCTGCCACAACGGCCGCACGCTGCCGTACCTGTGGGAGCCGGCTTGCCGGCGATGGGCTGCACTGCAGCCCGCTTCAACCCACCGCAGCAGCCACCTGCTTCAACCGCTCGTCCGCCGGCACCGGCCGGCCATACAGATACCCCTGGAAGTGTGAGCACCCCTCCGCCCTCAGGCGCAGCATCTGCTCCTCCGACTCCACCCCTTCGGCGGTGGTCTTGATCATCAGGCTGTTGGACAGCTCGGTGATTGCACGGATGATCGACATCGCTTCACGGCTATCGCACATGTCATGCACGAACGATTTGTCGATCTTGATCCGGTCGAACGGGAACGAGCGCAGGTAGCCCAGCGAGGAATAGCCGGTGCCGAAATCGTCCAGCGAAATCGACACCCCCAGGTCTTTCAGCGCTCGCAAGGTGCGCACGTTCTCTTCACTGTTCCCCAGCAGTACCGATTCGGTGATTTCCAGCTCCAGGCGCCTGGCCGGCAGGCCGGAGTCGGCCAGGGCAAGCGACACGGTGTGCACCAGATTGGCGTTCTTGAACTGCACCGGCGACAGGTTGACCGACACCGTCTGCTCACTGTCCCAGGTGGCCGCTTCCTGGCACGCCAGGTTCAGCGCGCGGATGCCCAGTTCGTGAATCAGCCCGGTCTCTTCGGCAATGGGGATGAAGTCCATCGGCATGACCATGCCGCGGGTCGGGTGCTGCCAACGCAGCAGCGCCTCGTAACCGGTCACGCTGCTGGTCAGCTGGTCCACCACCGGTTGGTAATGCAGGTGCAGCTGGCCCAGATGAAGCGCGGTGCGCAGATCGGTTTCCACCAGGCGGCGCTGACGGGCGGCGACGTCCAGCTCGACATGGAAGCACTCATAACGGTTACGCCCGTTGCGCTTGGCCTCATACAGCGCCATGTCGGCATAACCGAGCAGCTGTTCGGCCTGTTCATTGTCATCCGGGGCCAGCGCGATACCGATGCTTACGCCCACCGTGAACTGGTGGCCCTCGATCTGGAACGGCGGGCTGATCGCATCGATCAGGCGCTGTGCGGTACTGCAGGCTGCCTCACGGCTGTCCAGCCGAGTCAGCACCACGGCGAACTCATCACCGCCCAGCCGCGCCAGGGTGTCGTGCTCACGCAGCTCGCGGCGCAGCCGCTTGCCCAGGGCGCGCAGCAGCTTGTCGCCGAAGGCATGGCCGAGGGAGTCGTTGATGTTCTTGAAGTTGTCCAGGTCCAGGCACAACGCAGCGGTCAGTTTTTCGTCCTCGTGGCCACGCACCAGCGCTTGCTTGAGGCGCTCGTTGAACAGCGTGCGGTTGGGCAGGCCGGTCAGTGCGTCGTGGTGCGCCATGTGGTGGATCTGGGCATGGGCCGCCAGCTCCTCGGTGGCGTCTTCGGCCACGAACAGCACGTAGTCGGCCTGGCCCTTGCGGTGCTGGCTGAGCAACGCGCGGCTGCGCAGGGTGCGCGGGCCGCAGGCGGTGTCCACCCGGGTTTCGGCGGCGTAGCCTTTGGCGTTGCGGGCACCCCGGCTGAGCTGCTGCTCCAGGTAGTCGGCGGCAGCCGGTGCCAGGCAGGCGCCGGGCAGCTGGCCGATCATGCTGCTGCCGCCCCCGCCGAACAGGCGTTCGGCCTGCTGGTTGGCCAACAGAATGCGCTGGGTTTCCAGGTCCTGGACGATGACGCTGGCCGGAATATTGGCGATCACCGAGTCCAGAAACTGCGACAGTTTGGCCATTTCCTGGCTGTACTGCTCCGCCAGCTCCTTGGCCTGCAGCAGCTCGAGCTCCTGCTGGCGGCGCTCGGAGATGTCGCGGGTGACCTTGGCGAAGCCGACCAGGTTGCCACTGTCGTCGCGCACGGCATCGATCACCACATGGGCGTGGAAGGCAGAGCCGTCCTTGCGCAGGCGCAAGCCGACCTCCTCGAAGCGGCCGGTGTGGCGTGCCTGCTCAAGGTTCTGCTGCGGCAGCCCGGCGGCGCGCTCGGTCTCGCTGTAGAACAGCGAATAATGCTTGCCGACGATTTCATCGGCGAGGTAACCCTTGGCCCGCTGGGCGCCGGGGTTCCAGTTGGCGACGATACCGTCGGGGGTGAGCAGGTAGATGGCATAGTCCACCACGCTCTGGATCAACAGCCGGTACATGATGTCGGGGCTTGCGACTAGCGACATGAAATTTCCCTGAACCTGCGACGCGCACGAAAAGGAACCCCAGGCCAGAGCGGCTGGGTCTTGATTTGACGTGCTGGCATTATGCCGTGCGAGTGAATTTTGTGAAGTGGCTCACAAAATTTTGCTTCAAGGGGCCACTCAATGCAGTGAGGAAGTGACCTTGTAGTTGAGCAGGTCCGGGTCATCGTCCAGCACCAGCTGCTGCACCCGCCGCGGCAGGTTGGCCACGACGGCCTTGCAGAAGGCCACGGCTACCGGGTCCAGCGCATAGCAACGCAACAGCCAGTCGCCCGGGCCCGTGAGCATCTGTTGCGCCACAGCCCGGCCGATACCCTGGCGGCGATAGCGCTTGAGGATGAACAGGTCGGCCAGCTCACTGGCGTCGATGCCTGGCAGCTCGCTGCGCTCGACCAGCACGAAGCCTGCGATGAAACCGTCCACCAGCACCAGGTTGGCGCTCCAGCCTTCGCATGCCCAGTAGCGCTGCAGGTGCTCTTCATGGACATAGAAGCGCCCGTCCACCTCGACGTCTTCCTGTTCCCAGTCGGAAGACTCGTAGGCATAGAACTGATACAGGTTGCGGATCAGTTCGGCCTGGTCGGCGGTGGTCGGGAGCAGTTCGATGGGCAGCATGGTTGGGCTCGGGCAAAAGGGGTCATTCTAAGGGTTCTGTATTGAAGGTACCGGGCTCTTCGCAGGCAAGCCCGCGAGAGGCCGGTACTGCCACCCACAATTATGGCTCACACCACCGCTGCAACCGCCTCAATCTCGACCAACATGCCCTCCAGTGCCAAGCGCGGCACCGGGATCAGCGTACAGGTGGGCTTCATATGCTCCCCCCAGGCACGATCAGCCTCGGCCACCCACTCGCGCAGGCGTTCCTCGCTGTGGTCGACGATCAACAACGTCAGCTTGCACACCTGGTCAAGCCTGGCTCCACTCGCGGCAAGGGCAGCCTGGACGTTGGCCAACGCCTGACGCGCCTGCTCGGCGAAGCGCGGCGACAATCGGCCCCCGGCATCTTCACCCCCTTGCCCGGCAGCGAACAGCAGCCGGCTACCGGCGCGCACCTCGGCAACATGGGAATAGGCATTGGCACTGGGGTCGTAAAGGCCTTGCGGGTTGAACAGCTTGAAGGCAGGGGGCATTGGGCGCTCCATCGTGTGATTGAGCGCCCGAGTCTGCAACCTCGAGTCAAGTCGAGGTCAAGGGCTGTCGTAGGCTTTTTCCCGGCATACGCGGCTGCGCATCAACACCGCGTTTGTTTGCCCCTTGCGCATTGCCACTTTCGACGGCATCAGGCGCCTCGCCCCTGATGCCCCCTGTCATTTCTCTTGCAATACCGACCTGCCCTTCACCGCGCGCGGCCCGCGCCACATCCAGAACAGCAAACCAGGGATCGGTGCATAGACGACGAAGACGATCCACAGCATCTTGCGCTCGGCGCGTCGCTCGCTGCCGATGATGTGCCAGATGGCGAAAATCTCCAGCAGGATGACCAAGGCCGCGACAATGATCCACATCGTTCCGATTTCCATAAGCACTCTCCCGTTGGCATGTACTGGGTTGGGTAGCTCGCAGCGGTAAGGGTTCAATTCGGATTGAAGCACTGCGCCTGCGTATCCGCCACTGCACCGCCCACTTGCCTCGATACGACCTTCACTACGACACGCGCCCCCCTGGCGATTGTCTTTCCCCCGGCCACCCGCCACACTCTCCCGGCCAGCCAGGAAGCGGAGTCCAGAGTGCCCAGCCCACGTCAGTTCAGCAAGAAGACCAGCACCAGCAACATGCTGCGCCTCAAGAGCGCCGCCGGCAGCCCGCAGGCGCCCTACCGGGTCGACTTCGTGCTGCTCGAGCACTTCTCGATGGCCAGCTTCACCGTGGCCCTGGACGTGCTGGTCACCGCCAACCTGCTGCGCGCCGACAGTTTCCAGTTCACCCCGTTGTCGCTGGACGGCGACCGGGTGCTGAGCGACCTGGGCCTGGAGCTGGTGGCCACCGAGCTTACTGCTGGCGACCTCAAGGGCCTGGACCTGTTGATCGTCTGCGGCGGCCTGCGCACACCGCTCAAGTACCCTGAACTCGACCGCATGCTGGGTGACTGCGCCGCCCACGGCATGGCCTTGGGTGGTCTATGGAATGGCGCATGGTTCCTCGGCCGCGCGGGGGCACTGGATGACTACGGCTGCAGCATCCACCCCGAGCAGCGCGCCAGCCTGTCCGAGCGCAGCCCGCAAACCCGCATCACCCCGGCCAGCTTCACCCTCGACCGCGACCGCCTCAGCGCCGCCAGCCCCAACGGCGCCATGGAGTTGATGCTAGGCCTGGTCCGCCGCCTGTACGGTGACGGCCTGGCCGAAGGTGTCGAAGAGATCTTGTCGTTCTCCGGCGCGCGTTATCGCCAGGTCGGGCCCGGGGCGAAGAAGTCGATGAGCCTGCACCTGCGCACCATCGTCGAGCTGATGGAAAACAACCTCGAAGAAACCCTCAGCCTCGACCAGCTGGCGGCCTACAGCGGCCGTTCACGCCGGCAGATCGACCGCCTGTTCCAGGCTCAGTTGGGCACCTCGCCGCGGCGCTACTACATGGAGCTGCGCATCACCAAGAGCCGCCGCCTGCTGCAATACTCCGACCTGTCGGTGATGGAAGTGGCGGTGGCCTGCGGCTTCGTGTCGGTGTCGCACTTCAGCAAGTGCTACGCGGCCTACTTCGGCTACCCGCCGTCGCGCGAGCAACGGCTGGGCGAGTGAACGGCGCTCAGGCCTGAATGTAGCGTAGCACCGCTTCGCAAATCATCGCCTTGTGGCGCAGCTTGACCTGCTCGTCGAGCAGATCGATCTGGAAGATATCGCCAAAGGTGTGGCGGTTCGATACCCGATAGAAGCAGAACGCGCTCATCAGCATGTGCAAGTCGATGACCTCGATGCCAGGGCGGAACACGCCCTCCGCCACACCGCGCTCCAGCGTGCGGCCCAAGGCTTGCAGCACCAGGCTGCTCATCTCGCGGATGGCCGGGGTTTTCTTGACGTACTCGCCGTAGTGGATGTTCTCGGTGCAGACCATGCGCACGAAGTCGACATTGCGGTCGTGGTGGTCGAAGGTGAACTCGGTCAGGCGCTGGATCGCCTGCACGGCCGGCAGCGACTCAAGGTCCAGGCGGTGCTCGGTTTTGCGGATGTCACCGTACAGCTTGACCAGGCACTCGACGTACAGCTGCTCCTTGCTGCCGAAGTAGTAGTAGATCATGCGCTTGGAGGTGGCCGTGCGCTCGGCAATGGCGTCCACCCGCGCGCCGGCCAGGCCTTGCTGGACGAACTCGTTGATGGCCACCTGGAGGATGTCCTCGCGGGTTTTCTCGGGGTTGTTCTTGCGCGATTTGCGTGTCCCTTCGGTCTCGGGCTGGTCGAGGGGGGCTACGGGGTGGCTCATGAGTGCTCACGGGGTATTTATTGGATTTGGGTGGGATTATCCGTGAGTGGGGGGTTGGGGGGAAGCGCGCTGTTGGTCGAAGGGTCAGGATTACTGGCTCGCCGCTGCACTTGCAAACAACGGCGGCCAGGCAGATCACACTGCAATCCGGCTGACCCAGCTGGGCCGCGCGGCCGGCAGGCCGGGCACGGCATCGAGCAGGGCGCGGGTGTAGGCATGACGCGGCTGCCCCAGCACCTGCGCCGCAGCGCCCTGCTCCACCACCTTGCCGCCCTGCATCACCAGCACCTGATCGCTGACCTGCTCGACCACACCCAAATCATGCGAGATGAACACGCACGCCAGATTCAGCTCGGCCTTGAGCTCGGCCAGCAACGCCAGGATCCGCGCCTGCACCGACACATCCAGCGCCGACACCGGCTCATCCAGCACCAGCACCCTCGGTTTCATCGCCAGTGCCCGAGCGATGGCGATGCGCTGGCGTTGCCCGCCAGACAGCTCCAGGGGGCGGCGGTCAAGCACACTCGCCGGCAGTTGCACCCGCTCCAGCAGCGCCGCCGCCTCGGTACGCCGCAGCCCACGCGGCACGCCGGCCTGGGCCAGCGCCTCGGACAACACCCGCAGCACGGTGTAACGCGGGTCGAACGAGGCCAGTGGGTCCTGGAACACCACCTGGATGCCTTGGCGGGCCTGGCGCTGTTGCTCGGCAGAAAGCGCCAGCCAGTCCTGCCCGGCAAACTGCACACTGCCCTGCTCCGGGCGCTCCAGGCCGAGCAGGATGCGGCCCAGGGTGCTCTTGCCGGAGCCGGATTCACCCACCACCCCCAAGGTCTGCCCTGCACGCAATTGCACTGACACGTCGTCCAGCACCTGGCGGGGCCGGCCATCCGGGCCAACGAAGGCTTTGCTCAAGCCACGGGCTTGCAGCAGCGCTGGTTGCGGATTCACGTCTTCCTCCACCAGCGCCAGTGCAGCCGTCGCAGGGCGCTGGAAATGCACCGCCCGCGCCGCGCTCAGCAGGCGCTGGGTATAAGGGTCCTGGGGGTCCTGCAGAATCTGTTCGACGCTGCCTTGCTCGACCACTTCGCCATGGCGCATCACCGCGACCCAGTCGGCCAGGCGTGCAACCACCGCCAGGTCATGGCTGACCATCAGCAAGCTGTTGTCACGGGCACGCAGCTGCTCCAGCAGGTCGAGGATCTGCGCCTGCACCGTGGCGTCGAGCGCGGTGGTCGGCTCGTCGGCAATCAGCAGCCGTGGCTGGCAGGCGATGGCCGAGGCAATCAGCGCACGCTGGCGCAAGCCGCCCGACAGTTGCCACGGGTACTGCCGTGCCCGCACCTGCGGCTCTGGCACACCGACTTGCCGCAACAGCTCCAGCACGTGCAGGCGGCGCTGCTCGGCGCCTAGCCGGGTGTGCAGGTACAGCGGCTCCTCGATCTCGGCGCCCACGCGGCGTAGGGGGTCGAGCGAGCCCAGCGCGTCCTGCATGACAAAACCGATGCGCCCGCCACGCAGGCGCTGCCACGCGGCCTCGTCAAGCCCGCGCAGGTCTTTCCCGGCAAAGGCCAACCGTTGCGCCTGCACGTCAGCCCCCGGGCCGGTCAGGCCAACCAAGGTGCGCGCGGTCACGCTCTTGCCCGAGCCGGATTCGCCCACCAGCGCCAGGCACTGCCCGGCGTGCAGCTGCAGGTTGACGCCGCGCACCACCGGTACGCCCTTGAAGCCTACCCATAGGTCGCGAATATCCACCAGCGGTGGCTGTGTGTCGACGTTGTTCATACGCTTCTACCCTCACTGCGCCGCAGCCAGTCACGGCCGATGACGCTGATGGAAATGACAGTCAAGGTGATCGCCAGCGCCGGCCAGGCCATCAGCCAGGGCGCGTTGGCCATGAAGTTGCGGGCCACGGCCATCATCGCGCCCCACTCGGCTGCCGGTGGTGGTGCGCCAAAACCGAGAAAGCTCAGGGCGGCGGCGGCGGTGATCGCGCCACCAAGGCCGATACAGGCGAGGATCAGCACGGGCTGCACGGCGTTGGGCAGCACGTGGGTCAGTACCACCGCCACAGGCCTGCGGCCCAGGGCCACTGCCGCCTCGACGAAACCGGCATGGCGGATGGTCAGGGTTTGCGCACGCACCAGCCGGGCATAGCGCGGCACCGAAGCGACCCCCACGGCGAGGATCAGGTTGGTGGTGCCCTGGCCGAACAGGGTGATGATCACCAGCGCCAGTAGCAGGTCGGGGAACGCCAGCAGCACGTCCACGGCGCGCATCAGCAGGTTGTCCAGCCAGTGCGGGCTAAGCCCCGCCAGCAGGCCGAGCAATGTGCCCAGGCCCAGGCCGACCAGGGTGGCGGCCAGGCCGATGAACAGTGATGGCCGGGCGCCGTGGACAAGGCGGCTGAGCAGGTCCCGGCCGTTTTCGTCGGTGCCTAGCCAGAAGGTGCTGCTGGGCGGTTGATACGCCAGCCGCGCGTCGGCGGCCAGCGGGTCGGCTGGGGAGAGCCAACTGGGCAGCGCCACAGCCAGCAGCAACAGGCCGAGCATGGCCCAGGCCAGCCACAGGCCGGGGCGGGATGGCCAGATGGAGCGGCTGATCGAGGCTGGAGGGGTGAGTGCAATTGCGGTCATGTCAGTCCTTTTTTGTGGTGCCTGGGCCGGCCGCTTCGCGGGGCAAAGCCCTTGCCATTCACCTCACGGCGAAGGGTTGGGGATGCGCCGGTGCACGGCCTGGATCTCGGCCAGCACGTCGTCACTGAGTTGCACGTCCAGCGCACTGAGGTTTTCCTGCAACTGCGCCAAGTTGGTTTGCCCGGTTATAGCGCTGGCCACGAACGGCTGACGGATAACGAAGGCCAGGGCCAGCTGCGCCGGGGTCAGGCCGTGCGCGCGGGCTATCTGCACATAGCTGGCAATGGCGCTGTTGGCCTCCTCGCTGCCGTAGCGGTTGAACGTGCGGTACACCGACGACAACCGTGAGCCCTCTGGCCGCGCGCCGTTCAGGTACTTGCCGGTCAGCGCGCCGAAGGCCAGCGGCGAGTAGGCCAGCAGGCTGATGCCCTCGCGGTGGCTGAACTCCGACAGGCCGTTCTCGTACTGGCGGTTGAGCAGGCTGTAGGGGTTCTGGATGCTGGCAATGCGCGCAAGGTGCTGGTCCTCGCTGTGGCGCAGGAAACGCGCCACGCCCCATGGCGTTTCGTTGGACACGCCAATGTGACGCACCTTGCCGGCTTTGACCTGCTCGTCGAGCACGGCGAGGGTTTCTTCGATGGCAGCGGTTTGCGGGTGGTCATCGGCATAGGGGTATTCGCGGATGCCGAAGAAGTTGCTGCTGCGGTCGGGCCAATGCAGTTGGTAGAGGTCCAGGTAATCGGTCTGCAAGCGGCGCAGGCTGCCCTCCAGCGCGGCGACGATGTTCTTGCGGTCGTGGTGCGACAGGCCATCGCGGATGTGCGCCTGGGCCCCTGGGTCGCGGGCGGGGCCGGCGATCTTGCTGGCCAGCAGCACCTGGTCGCGCTGGCCCCGGGCGGCCAGCCAGGTGCCGATGTAACGCTCGGTGGTGGTCCAGGTTTCAGCGCGGGTGGGGGTGGGGTACATCTCGGCAGTGTCGATGAAATTGATACCGGCAGCGATGGCGGCGTCCAGTTGCTGGTGGGCGTCCTGTTCGGTGTTCTGGTGGCCCCAGGTCATGGTGCCGAGGCTGAGCAGGCTGACTTGCAGGTCGGTGTGGCCTAGTGGGCGATAGAGCATGGTGTGAATCCTTGGGTGATGGGGTGAAGGGTGGATCTTGGGGCTGCTTTGCAGCCCATCGCCGGCAAGCCAGCTCCTACAGGGCCGGTGGTGATCTCTGCGGGAGCGGGCGATAGAGCATGGTGTGAGTCCTTGGGTGATGGGGTGAAGGGTGGGCCGGTGGTGATCTCTGTGGGAGCGGGCTTGCCCCGCGAATGGGGTGCGCAGCGCCCCCTTAAACAGCCGGCGCTGTCTCGCGCCTGGCCTCGGCAAACTGGTTCACCGCCTTGGGCAACCCCAGGTGCTCGCGCAACGTCGTGCCGCTGTACTCGGTGCGGAACAGCCCGCGTTTTTGCAGCAACGGCACCACCTCCTCGACAAACACCCGGGCGCCCGAGGGGAACATGTCGGGCATGATGTTGAAGCCATCTCCCGCGCCCGCCAGGAACCACTCGGCAAGGGTGTCGGCGACCTGCTCCGGGGTGCCCACCGCCAACCGGTGCCCCACCAGAATCCGCCGCGACAGCTGGCGAATGGTCAGGTTCTCGCTGCGCGCGAGGTTCAGTTGGGCCTCCAGGAACCCGTGCGAACCGCGCTCGAAATCCGCCACTGCGCCAATCTTCGCCCAGGGCAGCGGCGCGTCCGGGTCCAGCTGGCTGGCATCGATGCCGATGCGCCCGGCCACTTGCTGCAGCAGGCCATGCTCGCCATGCCAGGCGTTGAGCTCGTCGAACCGCGCATGCGCTTCGGCTTCGGTACTGCCGATCACCGTCGACAGCCCTGGCATGATCTTCAGGTGCTGCGGGTTACGCCCCCAGGCCTTGGCCCGGGCTTTCATTTCCTGATAAAAGGCCAGCCCGTCGGCCAGGGTGGTCTGGGTGGTGAAGATCGCATCGGCGTAGCGCGAACCCAGCGCCTTGCCGCCTTCGGACGAGCCTGCCTGCACCACCACTGGCCGGCCTTGCGGCGAGCGCGGCAGGTTCAGTGGGCCCTTGACCTGAAAGTGCTTGCCCTGAAAGTCCAGGGTGTGGACCTTGCGCGGGTCGGCAAAGCGCCCGCCGGCGCGGTCACCAATCACCGCGTCATCCTCCCAGCTGTCCCACAGCTTCAGCGTCACATCGACAAACTCTTCGGCACGGCCATAGCGGTCCACATGCATCGGCGCACCCGCCAGGCCGAAGTTCTGCGCCGCCGCGTCACCGGCATTGGTGACCACGTTCCAGGCCGCGCGGCCACCGCTGATGTGGTCCAGCGAGGCGATGCGCCGGGCCAGGTTGAACGGCTCGTTGTAGGTGCTTGAACAGGTGGCGATTACACCGATGCGATCGGTGGCGGCGGCCACTGCGGTCAGCAGCACGGTCGGTTCCAGGCGCCCGCCGGGCTGGCTGGAAACATCCGGCGGCAGTGCCGGGCCATCGGCGAGGAAGATCGCATCCAGGCAGCCACGCTCGGACAAACGGGCAATGTCGCGGTAGTAGTTGACGTCGATGTAGGCGTCGATCGCCGCCTCGCCCTGGCGCCAGGCGCCGGCGTGCGAGCCGAAGCCGAGGATGTTCATGCCCAGGCTCATCTGTGCGGGTTTGTTGCTCATGGTGGTTCTCCTGTTCAGACCGCGCTGGCTTCGTCGCCGCTGCCCTGCCCTTCGCTGGCGGCGGCCTGGCGCGCACGCCAGGCCTGGGCCGGGCTGATGCCATTGAGGTAGTAGTTGCCCAGGGCCTGCTCGCGGTAGATGGCCGGGTTGTGCGAGGCCAGGGTGCGGGCGTTGCGCCAGTGGCGGTCGAGGCGCCGGGCATTGCTGGTGGCCGAAGCGCCGCCAACTTCAAACAGCAAGGTGCTGGCCTGCAGCACCTGCGGCAGCACGATTTGCTGGGCCTGGAAGGTGTGGATCTCGGCATCGGTGTACAGCTGCTCCGGCACCTCGCCCGCCTGCCCGGCTTCGAACACGGCCTGCAGGCTCTGGCCCACCGCCGTCACCTGCGCTTCGGCGGCGAAGGCCAGGCTTGCCAGGCGCCCGATCACCGCTTGCACCAGTGGGTCATCGGCCGGCTGCGACTGGCCCGGCACGCCGAAGGCACGGGTGCGGCCCTGAACGAAGGCCACGGCATCGGCCAACACGGCGCGGCCGATGCCGGCCAGGGTGGCCAGGTGCACAGCCTGGTAGAACGCGGTGAGGTAGGATTCGGCGCGCAGTTCGCCCTTGGCGAAGCGCCGCAGCACGTGCTGCGGTTGCACCGCCACCTGGGTAAAGCGCGTGGTGCCGCTGCCGGTCAGGCGCTGGCCGAAACCGTCCCAGTCATCGGCCCGCTCCACCCCCGCAGCACGGGTGGGCACCGCCAGGCTGACGAAATCATCGCCATGGTTGGCCACCGCTGCCACCCAGTCGGCGTAGAGGGTGCCGGTGCAGTAGTACTTCTCGCCGTCCAGGCGATAGCCGTCGTCAGCGTCGCTGAGCTGCACGGTGTTGCCGGTGCTGTCGGTGCGTTCGGCCATGGCCGCGCCCCACAGCTCACCGGCTGCCACGCGGGCAAACCAGTAGTCCTGCGAGGCGGCATCGTTGGACGCCAGGCGCCCTTCGACGAAGCCGAAGTGGGCACGGAAGATCTGTGGCAGGTTGGAATCGGCCTGGCCCAGGCGCACCAGCTGGCGCAGCAACTGCGCCAGGCTGGCACCGAGGCCACCGTGGCTGCGCGGCACACGCAAGGCCCCCAGGCCCGCCTCGCGTAACCAGGCGACGGGCTCGAAGGCCAGGGTGCGCTGCTGTTCACGTTCCACAGCGCCCTCGGCGATGCGGGCATACACAGGCGCGAAGCGTGCATCCAGTTCGGCGTCGGTAAGGGGTGTTTGACTCATGAAGGTTCCTTTCTGTTGAATTCAGCGGCGCGCAGTGCGCGGGTCGATGGCCTGGGTCAGCAGGTCCACCAGCAGGTTCACCAGCACGTAGATGGCCGCCGCCAGCAGGGTCACGCCCAGTACCAGGGGCACGTCCTTGTTACCGGTGGCTTCGAGCATCAGCCGGCCGATGCCCTGGCGGCCGAACAGCAGTTCGAGCACCACCGCGCCGCCCAGCAGGCTGGCGAACACGTAGCCGGCCAGGGTTACCAGCGGCACCAGCGCGTGGCGCAGGGCATGGCGCAGGCGTACGGCGGTGTCGGACATGCCGCGCGCCCGGGCCTGGGTGATGAAGGGTTGCTCCAGCACCTGCTCCAGTGACTGGCGCAGCACCTGGGCCAGCACTGCGGCAATCGGCAACGCCAGGGCCAGGGTCGGCAGCACCAGCGAGCGCCAACCGCTGGAACCTGAGGGCGGCAGCACATGGAAGTAGAAGGCGAAGGCCAGCAGCAGCAAGGTGCCGATGACGAAGTTGGGGGTCGACGACAGCACCAGTTCCACACCCGACACCAATGCGCGCAGGCGCCGGCCGCGGTTGGCGGTGAGCAGCGCCGACACCAGCGCCAACAGCACCGCCAGCAGCGCCGCGGTGCTGGCCAGGGCCAAGGTGGCACCCACCTGCTCGCCGATGGCCTGGCTGACCGGGATGCGCAAGCGGTACGACTCGCCCAGGTCGCCCTGCGCCAGCCGCGCCAGGTAGTGGCCGTATTGCACCCACAGCGGTTCATCGAGGCCGTAATCGGCACGCACCTGGGCGAGCATCGCTGGTGTGGGCATGGCGTCCGGCCCGCCGAGGATGGCCAGCGCGGTATCGCCGGCACTCTGCTGCACGGCGATGAAGGTCAGAGTGGCGGCAGCCCATAGCACGATCACGCCGTCACGCAGGCGGCGCAGCAGGGTTGGCAGCAGTTTCATGGTTGCTCCTTGGCCAGCCACACGCCGGTGAACAGGGGAACGTTGTGCGAACCGTCGAACAGCACACCGCCGACGGCCTTGCGGTAGGCCAGCAGCATCTGCGCCTCCACCGAGGGCACCGACGGCATGGTCTGGGCAAGGCGTTGCTGGGCCTCGCGGTACAGCTGCTGGCGGCGCGCCGGGTCGGTACTGCCGCGGGCCTCGCCCAGCAGCTGGTCAACCTGCGCATCGCGGAAATGGCCAACGTTCTGCCCAAGCATGCGGGCGCTCGGGATCGACTGGCTGTGGTAGAGGATGTACAGCCCATCGGCGGTGTTGGTGTGCCAGTAGCCACCGCCGAGCGCATCGAAGTCGCCGGCATAGCGCAGCTCGGAAACCCGGGTGATGGGCAGCAACTGGATGTCCAGGTCGAAACCGACCTTGCGCAGGTCGGCCTGGGTGGCGACGGCGACGTTGGCGGGGAATGCCGGGTTGTCGTAGGTCAGCAGGGTCGCGGCCAGGCGCTGGCCGTTGCGGGTACGAACGCCTTGGTCATCTCGGCCGGTCCAGCCGGCAGCATCGAGCAGGCGGTTGGCCGCTGCCGGGTCGAACGCCAGTGCCGCCTGGGCCGTCGGGTCGTAGCCGGGTGTGTTGACGGCCAGGAAGCCGTCGTTGGCCAGGTATTCGCCAAAACCGGAAATCCACGCCAGGCCCTGGCGGTCGATGGCCTTGGCCACGGCCTGACGCACGCGCACGTCATCGAACGGCGCGCGCTCGACATTGAAGGTGATGCTGCGAAACGGGATGCCCTTGCGGATGCGGCTGCGCAACACCAGGTCGGGGTTGGCGCGGATTGCCTCGGCATTTTGCGCCGGTGCATCCAGGGCCATGTCGCTGTCGCCGGCCTCCAGCGAGGTGTAGCGGATCATGGCTTCGGGCACGTAGCTCAGCTCTATGCGGTCAAGGTAGGCCTCGCCCTGGTGGTGCGTGGCGGGCGGCGCCCAGTCGTAGCCACGGCGGCGCTCGAAGGTGGCGCCCTGCACACGCACCCAACGGGTGAGCACGAACGGGCCGCTGCCGATGGGTTTGCTGGCGATGGTCGCGGGCGCCTCGAGGATTTGCCGCGGCGAGATCATCCCCAGCCAGCCTTGCGACAGCACATCGAGGAACGGCGCATAAGGCTCGCGCAAAGTGGCCTCGAAGGTGAACTCATCGACCACGCGGCCCTTCAGGTACGGCGCGATATAGGCGGCGGCCAGCGGCGACTTGGTCTTCGGGTCGCGCATGTGTTCGAGGTTGACCCGTACCGCTTCGGCATTGAAGCGCTCGCCGTCGCTGAAGGTGACGTCGTCGCGCAGGTGAAAGGTGTAGGTCAGGCCATCGGCGCTGATGTCCCAGCTTTTTGCCAGCCACGGCGTCAGGGTGCCGTCTTCGGTCTGGTAGACCAGGCAGTCGAACAATACCCGGCCCATCCAGGCAATGTTGCCGTGGGACAGTGCATGTATATCGAAGCTGCCAGCGTCGCCTGCGGCAGACACGCGCAAGGTGCCGCCGCGCCGGCCCGGCTGCTGTTCGACAAAATCACCCGGCGCGTAGCGCAGTACCCCGCCCACGTCGCGCACCGTTTCACCCTTGAGGGTGCTGGCGGTGTCCGGTGGCGTCGGCGGCGAGCAGGCGGCCAGCAACAGCGCGCCGGCCAATGGGATGAGGTGCTGCAGCGGCGCGCGCATCAGAATCGGAACGCCACGCCGGTGGTCACCGAAAAGGCGTCCCCCGGGTAGAAGTTGGCCGAGTCACCGCCATTGGCGTTGTAGGCGGTGTTGGCCGCGCTGGCGTAGCGCTCGTCGGTGAGGTTGCGCAGGTCGGCGAACACCTCCCACCGCTTGCTCGGCGCCTGGTAACCGACCTTGGCGCCCCACAACACGTATGACGGTGCCTGCCAGGTGTTGGCGTAGTCGATGTAGTAGCTGCTGGCGGTGCGCAGGTTGAGCGAGGCGTAGAAGCCGCTGGCCTGGCGGTAGGCCAGCTCGGCTTGGTACACCTGGCGCGGCAGGCTGGGCAGTTCGTTGCCGCCGAAGGTGTCGTCGTGGCGGTAGTGGAAGTCGTTGAGCGTGTAGGCCTGGCGCAGGTCCAGGGTATCGCCGTTGGCGCCAGCCCAGAGCAAGGCGCTGAGCCCGGCTTCGATGCCTTGGTGAAGGGTCGGGCTGGCGTTGGAGGTGGCGGTGAGCTGGTCCTGGGTGGCGGAGGCCTGGCGCACCACCACGGTGAGCAGCTCCTTTTGCACCCACGAGCGGTACAGCGTCAGGCTGCCGTCGAAAATACCGTGGCTGCCACGCACACCCACCTCGAACGTGGTCGCCTTCTGCGGCCGCACGTCGTACAGGAACGGGTTGCTGGTGGAGCCCAGCTGCCAGGTTACCGGCGGGTCGATGCTGCGGCTGACGTTGCTGAACACGGTGAAGTCGGGGTTGATCTGGTAGCGCAGGCCCAGGCGCGGGGCCAGGTCGTTCTCTACGTACTCGACACCGGTGGGGAGGTTGCTGGGGTTGGCCGTTGTGAGGGTGGTGCCTTCGATCTCGGCCTTGCGGCGGATATTGATGAACGACAACCCGGACGACAGCCACAGGTCGTCCGCCAGTTGCAGCTCGTTGGCAAAGGTCAGCACGGTGTCGCGCGATCCGGTGTAGTTGGTTTCCTGAATTTTCGCGCCCGTGGCGCGGCTATGGGCCTTCACGTCGGCGAGGTATGCGCGGGTGTTGCTGAAGATGATGCTGCTATTGCTGGGCAGGCCGAGAAAGCGGTCACCGGTGCGCAGGTAGCGCAGGCTCAGGCTGATGTCCTTGGACCGCCAGTCCTGCGGCGCCACGGCGTAGCGCCAGCCGTTGAGCAGCGGGTAGTTGTTGTACGAAGCGCCCACTTCGAGCTGGTTGCCGTCATCGAAGGTGTAGGTGGTCTTGTTGCCGACGAAGGTGGTGCCGTCCTTGCGCCGGCCGGTGGGTGCGACGTTGCTGCGCGGGTCGTGCTTGAGCTGCTGGCGGGTCAGGGTGTTGCCATTGATCAACTGCTCTTCACGGTATTTGACGAACAACCGCGTCTGAAGCTTGGGGCTGAACACGTGGCCGAAGTTGGCGGCGAGGCCACGGCCCTCGTTGCTGGCATGGTCCTGGTAGCCGTCGCGTTCGTTGTGCAGCACGTTGATGTAGTAGTCGCTGTCGCCGACCACGCCCCCGGTGCTCAACTGCTGCTTGCGGTAGCCGTAGCTGCCCACCTCGAAGCGGGCGTAGTTGCCCGGGTCGGTGCGCCCGGTCTTGCTGACCATGTTGATCGCCCCGCCCAGCGACAACGCGGCGTATTCGTAGGCGTTGGCGCCGTAGAGCACTTCGGTGTGGTCCACCGCCTGCATGTCGAGGAAGTCTTCCTGGGTACCGCCGGGGCCGGTGATCGGCAGGCCGTCGAAGAGGAACTTGGTGCCCAGCACATAGCCTTGGTAGAAGGTGTTCAGGCCCGAGCCGCGGATGGAGATCTTGTTCGCTGCAGTACCGCTGGTGCCTTGGGCGAACACGCCCGGTTGCATCGCCAGTACGTCCTCGGCGTTGGCCGCACGGCCTTGTTCGACCTGGCGATTGTCGACCACCGCCGTGTTGCCGGCAACCTTCTGCAGGCGCTTCTGGTCCTGCTGCGCGCCGGTGGCCGCTGCGCCGGTGACCGTCACGGTTTGCAGGGTAGACTCCGCCGCCTCGGCTACCACGGCTGGGCAGAGCAGCGTCAGCAACACCGGCAGGCTGGCGGCCGTGGCCAGCGAGTGACTGTAGGGTCGAACTTTCGCACGCACTGCACATACTCCCTTTATATATAAGGCTGATATTCGCGACGGTTGCGAAGATCGCCAAACTGCTTTGCAAAGGGTATTGCAGTAGTCGTGCCAGCCTTTTGCCGCCTATTTGCTGGGCTTTTCCATGGTGGCAAGTTGTGATGCCACACAAACTGTTCATTGCCTGTTGCAGAGCGAACATCAGCCGTGACGCAGGCCCTCTGGGGCAGGGCTTTGATTTGGTAATTTGCATATAACAACAACTGTTCAGCCGCCAACATCCGCGCAACAAAAACTTGTTGTTTTGTTCACTGGGTTATTTGCAACAACCGACCAACCCCACAACTTCCGGCACTTTGCCATCTGGCACAAAAACTGCTCCTGCACTTGGTGACAGGCCTGACTATTCCCATAGAACGCCGAGGACCTACGATGACTTTCAAGGGATACGACGATGCGTGCGATTCAACCCCATCCACTGCGCCTGGCCATCCGCCAGGCCGCCCTGGCCACCGTGGCCACGGCCCTGCTGGCCCCGGTCACGGTACTGGCGGCTGACCAGGCCCTGGGCACGGTGACCGTGCAGGGCAACAAGCAGACCGAAGTGCAACAGGCCGCCAGCGCACTGGCCGAAGTGCCCGGCGGCACCAGCGTGGTCGACAGCGAAGAAGTCGCCAAGGGCCGCACCGCCACCCTGCAGGACACCCTTGCCTACCAGCCCGGTGTGTTCGTACAGTCCACCGGCGGCAACGATGCGGCGAAAATCTCGATCCGCGGCTCGGGTGCCAACACCTCGCCGGGTTACTTTCGCGAGGGCATCAAGTTCCTCTTCGACGGCCTGCCGCTGACCGGCCCGGGCGGTACGCCCTACGAGTTCCTCAACACCAGCGGTGTCAACTACACCGAGATACTGCGTGGCGCCAACGCCTTCCAGTACGGCGCGCTGACCCTGGGCGGCGCGGTGAACTTCGTCAACCACAGCGGCTACAGCGCCCCCGGCCTGCGCGTGCGCGCCGAGGCCGGCAGCTACCACTACCAGAAGCAAAGCATCAGCTACGGCGGTGTCGAAGGCGACCTGGACTACTACCTGCAAGCCGACAATTACCGCAACGAAGGCTACCGCGACTACAGCTTGTCGAAGAGCTCGGGCATCGTTGCCAACGCCGGTTACCGCTTCAGCCCGAAACTGGAAACCCGCCTGCTGCTGCGCTACCGCGACGAAAGCCACAACGACCCCAGCGCCACCACGCTCGATGGCGCCCTGCACCACAGCCGCCGTGCCAGCGCCACCGCCGAAAGCAGCGGTGCCGGTGCGCGCCGCCCGGGCAGTATCTGGCTGGGCAGCAAGACCACCTACACCTTCGACGATGACGCCCGCCTGACCGTCGGCCTGTCGTACCACGACTACCGCCACACCAACAGCCCGCGCAGCCCGAGCAACCCCAGCTACTGG
This sequence comes from Pseudomonas sp. LFS044, assembly GCF_047978245.1. Classification (NCBI taxonomy): domain Bacteria; kingdom Pseudomonadati; phylum Pseudomonadota; class Gammaproteobacteria; order Pseudomonadales; family Pseudomonadaceae; genus Pseudomonas; species Pseudomonas sp. LFS044. The sequence goes on along the minus strand of NZ_JBFPFX010000001.1, from coordinate 186,916 downwards.
GACTGGCACGACCTCGGCCTGCTGCTGGGCTACGACCGCGTCGATACCCTGTTCGGCCATGAAAGCCGCAGCAACATCGCCTTCACCTCCACCCAGCACCTGCGTGGCGGGGTGAACTCGGCCAACGACGACAAAGTGTCGCTGAAGAAAGTCGACTACAAGGACTCGTTCGACCGGGTGATCGCGCTGGGCAACGACCTCAACCTGGTCGACAACCTGTGGCTTACCAGCGGCGTGTCGTTCGTCAACGTGCGGCGCAAGGTCGACATCGACCACGCGGTCAACCCCAACACCACGGCCTTCCCGCAGCACGTGGACTACGACAACTGGAGCGTGGCCCCACGTATCGGCCTGCGCTACGAGTTCAGCCCCAACCTGCAGCTGTTCACCAACTTCAGCCGCAGCATCGACCCACCTGCCTCGTGGGAATACTCCGGCTCCGGCCCTGCCCTGCCGTACATCCGCCCGCTGGTCGAACAGAAGGCCAACACCTTCGAGGTCGGCATCAAGGGCTCGCATGGCATCTTCGACGGTAGCCTGGCGCTGTACCGCTCGTGGATCCACGACGAGCTGCTGAACGTGCAGATCATCCCCGCCACCTCGACCGCCGCCGCAGTCACTGGTGCGTTCAACGCCTCGCCGACCATCCACCAGGGCGTCGAGGCCGGCCTTAATACGCGCTTGTGGGAAAACGGCCAGGGCGACCTGGTGCGCTGGCGTCAGGTGTACACCTACAACGATTTCTACTACCGCCACGACGAAACCTTCGGCGACAACCAGCTACCGGGCGTGCCCAAGCATATCTACCAAGGCGAGCTGCAATACCAGGACCACAGTGGCTGGTACACCGGGGTGAATGTGCAGTCGGCGTCGCGCACCGCAGCGGACTACGCCAACAGCCTGTACGCGCCGTCCTACACCATCTGGGGGGCGAACCTGGGCTATGAAGCGCCCAAGGGTAACTGGAAGGTCTCGCTGGACCTGAAGAACCTCGCCAACAAGGCCTATGTGACGGCCATCACGCCGGTGTACAACGCAGGCGGGCAGGACACGGCGGCCTTCTGGCCGGGCGACGGGGTCGGGGCGTACGTGGGGGTGGAGGTGCGTTACTGACCGCTGTTTTTGCGCTTGACCGAGGAAGGGCCGTGGTTGACGATCGGCGCTTCCCGGTAAAGGACTGACAGCATGTTACGGATATTGGGCAGGGCGTCTTCCATCAACGTGCGCAAGGTCCTGTGGGCCTGCAGCGAATTCGATATCCCTTTTGAACGCGAAGACTGGGGCACGGGCTTTCAAGCGACCGACGCCCCGCAGTTCCTGGCGTTGAACCCCAACGCCATGGTCCCGGTGATTCAGGACGGCGACTTCACGCTGTGGGAATCCAACACCATCATCCGCTACTTGGCCACGCGTTATGGCGATGCGGCGGTGTACCCGACCGAGGCGAAAGCCAGGGCTCGCGTGGATCAGTGGATCGACTGGCAGGCCTCGGACCTGAACCGGTCCTGGAGCTACGCGTTCATGTCGCTGGTACGGCATTCGCCTGCGCATCAGGACGCCCAGGCGCTCGCCGCAGGGTGCGCCGACTGGTCGCGGTACATGGGCATCCTCGACCAGCAGTTGGCCGCAACCGGCGCCTACGTCGCCGGGGACCGCTTCACCCTGGCGGACATCCCCATCGGGCTGTCGGTCAACCGCTGGTTCGAAACGCCCTTCGAGCACCCGCCGTTGCCGGCGGTCAGTGAGTATTTCAAGCGGCTGACGGATCGGCCAGGGTTTGTGCTGCACGGACGTAACGGTACGCCGTAGGGTTTGCCCTGTAGGAGCTGGCTTGCCTGCGATCGGCTGCGCAGCAGTCGTAAAACCGGTATCCGCGCTGTGCCAGGCAGTATGCGGTTGCAGCATTTACGACTGCTTCGCAGCCGATCGCAGGCAAGCCAGCTCCTACAGGGATTGCGATCACTTTCAGACTTTGGTCAAAAGCCCAGGGTCGCCGACAGCAGCCAGGTCGGGGGGTTGTGCTGCACGGACGCGATGGTACGCCGTACGCTTTGCCCTGTAGGAGCTGGCTTGCCTGCGATCGGCTGCGCAGCAGTCGTAAAACCGGTATCTGCGCAGTGCCAGACAAGGCGCGGGTGATTGCGACCGCTTTCAGGTCAAAAGCCCAGGGTCGCCGACAGCAGCCAGGTCCGGGGCGTGGACAGCGTCAGCCCCGGCTCGCTGTCATCCGAGGCTCCGGCTGATGCCCAGTAGCGCTCATCCAGCACGTTCTCGACACTGGCACGCAGGGTGACCTGGGTGGCATCGACCTTGAAGGCATACCGCGCGCCGAGGTCGAAGCGCTCCCAGCCGTCAATCTGCTTGCTGTTGCCCTGGTCAAGGTACTGCGAGCTGGAGTGAATGCCGCGCGCGGTCAAGGTCAGCCCGGCCAGCCCGGGTACATCCCATTCGGCGCCAAGGTTGACGTTGTACTCAGGCGTCGCCGGTGCACGGTTGCCGTCAAAGGTGCCGCCCACGGTGTTGGTCAGCTCGCTGTCGATATACATCAGCCCACCCAGCAGGCGAACGCCTTTGAGGGGTTCGCCGAATACGCTGAGCTCGATGCCGCGGTTGTCGCGCTTGCCGTTGGGGCCGAACACCCGTGATTGGGCGTTGGTCTCGTAGGCGGGCTGGCGAATGCGAAAGGCGCTGGCGGTGAAGGCGACGCGGCCCAGGTCGTACTTGGCCCCGACCTCGACCTGGCGGCTGGTGAACGGCGGGAAGATCTGGTCTTCGTTGACCGAGGTCGACGGGGCGATCTTGCCCTGGCTCAGGCCCTCCATGTAGTTGGCGTACAGCGACAGCTGGTCGGTCACCTGGAGCAGCGCACCGCCCGAAGGCGAAACCTTCTCCTCGTCATAAGCGGTGTCACCTTTGACGCCGTCGCTCCAGTCATCTACCTGCACCCGCTGCCAGCGGGCTCCGAGTGTCAGCAATAGGCGGTCGTCGAAAAACCCAAGGGTGTCGGCCAGCGCCAGCCCGCTGAAGCGGTTTTCCGTATACACCTTGGGGTCGATGCGCGTGGGCGTGCCTGGCGTGGGTGTCGCGACCGGGTTGTAGAGGTTGCTGGGCGCGGAGGCATAGCGCGCGCCGCCGTTCTCGAAGTCCATGTAGAAGTAGCTGGCCGACAGGTTCAGCTCATGGCTGACCGGCCCGGTGCGGAACCAGTTGCGCAGCCCGGCCATGGCGGTGCGCACCGATTCATCGCGGGTGAAGTCACGCGGCTGCACGGTGAAGTCGCCGGCATCGTTGATGATCGATACGTTATGCCGCAGGAAATCATGGTTGCTCTTTCGCGCACCGACCGCACCATAAGCCAGCAATGAATCGCTGATGTCGTACTCGGCATTCAGCGCACCAAAGGTGTCGTTGGTGCGCGCCTGGCTCCAGGCCTGGGCGTAGTTGTGACGCACGTCGTCGGCGGTCGGGACCTTGGCATTGGCGCTGACCAGCACCCGTTCCTGCGGCGCATCGGTGTCGCGTTCGGTGTGGCCAAGGTCGGCCGAAAGGCGCAGGCGCTCACCGCGAAAGTCCAGGCCTAGCACGGCCATTTCGCGCTCGACGCGCTGGTGGTCCCACTCGGTATCGCCCGCCTGCTTCACCCCGTTGAAGCGCACGCCGAACCGGTCGCCTTCGCCAAAGCGCCGGCCAATATCCACCGCGCCGCCCGCCTGGCTGTTCGAGGCATAGCTGCCGGTGAACTCGGTGATGGCCGTCTCGCCCGCGCGCTTGGGCACCACGTTGATGCCGCCGCCCATGCTGCCACGGGGCGAGATGCCATTGATCAGCTGGCTCGGGCCTTTGATGATGTCGACCCGGTCGGCCATTTCCATGTCGATGGAATACGTCGGCAGGATGCCGTACAGGCCGTTGTAGGCCACATCGCTGTTGAACAGGCTGAAGCCGCGAATGGTGAACTGCTCGAAACGCCCACCTGCCGGGTTGGTGGCGCGCACCGACGGGTCGCTGGCGATCAGGTCGCCCAGGGTGCGCGCCTGCTGGTTCTTCACCAGTTCGCTGGTGTAGGTGGTGATGCTGAACGGCGTGTCCATGAAGTCGCGCGAACCGAGCAGGCCTTGCGCGCCTCGGCGTGCCACCTGGCCGCCGGCATAGGGCTGAGCGTCGCCGCCAGCCACAGCTCCCCCCACGATGCTGGTGGGCGCGAGTTCCAGCGCATCGCCGCCCTGCGGTGCAGGTACCAGGGTGTAAGCGCCCTCGCCTACCTGCTGCAGTTGCAGGCCACTGCCCTGCAATAACTGCAGGAAGCCTTCGGCCACGCTGTAGCTGCCAGACAGCCCCTGACTCTGCCGGCCGTTGAGCAACGCCGGGTCCAGCGAGAGGCTAACACCTGCCTGGTCGGCAAAGCGGGTTAACGCGGCGCCCAGGCTGCCCGCGGGCACTTGGTAGGCGCGCCGGGCAAGGTCATCGGCCCAGGCGGGTGAGCTCAACAGCAGGCTCAGGGTGAACCCGAGGTGCATCCATGGGCGTGGGCGGCAAGGCAGTACTGCAGGCATCGAACGAGGCTCCCGTTATTGTTTCCTACTGCTGATGACCGGCGAGTAGGAAAAAGGGGACAGCCTCACGCGCGATTTTCTCGCGCCGCCAGCGTAACCCAGTAACGGGTACGTGCATGCACCTCCAGTGGCAGGCTGGCAGCCAGCAATGCCAGCACGCGGTCGGTGTCGTCGAGGCGGAAGGTGCCGGTAACGCGCAGGGTTTCCAGCGCCGGCTGCCAACGCAGCACACCGGCGCGGTACCTGCGCAATTCGCGCAGCAGGTCGCCCAATGGCCGGTCGTCCAGCCTTAGCACACCATCACGCCAGCCCAGCAGCAGATCATCCAGCACCGTTACAGTGCCAACGCCTGTGGCTTGCAGGCTGGCCTGCTGCCCTGCCTGCAACGCCAAGGCTACCCCGCGCAGCGGTTGCAAGCTGGCCGTGCCGTGGATCACCGCAACCTGGCAGGCCTGATCGAACAGCCGAATACAGGCCTCGCCAGCGCTGACGGCAACGCGGCCAAAGGGCACCTGCACCATCATGCTGACGCCGGTGGGAACCGTGATAGCAACCTCGCCGCGTACCAGCGTCAGCCTTCGTGCAGCCAGATCGATGTTGACTGCACTGTCGGTGTTCAACTGCAAGGCGGTGCCATCGTTCAACAGCAATCGCCTGCGCTCACCCACAGCAGTGTGCACGTCGGCAGCCCACGCCTCCAACGGCACCTGCCGGCCAAGCAACCAGGCGGCCGGGACCACTGCGGCCACCCCAAGCGCCTGCTTGAGCAGGGCACGGCGCCCGGCATCCGGGCGGTCCAGCGTCGCCATTGCCAGTTCGCCCGGCAGCTGAGCGAAGCGCTGGCGCAGCAACTGGGCCTTTTGCCAGGCGCTTTCGTTAAGGCTGCTGCTGGCGCGCCATTGCGCCAGGCGCTGGAGGTCGCCCTCAGTGGCATCGCCCGACTCCAGCAGCGCCAGCCAGCGCGCTGCGGCACGCACCACTTCGCGGGCCTCTACGCAAGGTGCAGCCATTACAGCTGCGCCAGCAGGCAGTGCTCGTAGGCCTGCGCCATGTAGCGTTTTACGGTGCGTTCGCAAATGTCTAGGCGCTCGGCAATTTCGCGGTAGGTCAGGCCTTCCAGCTGGCTCCAGAGGAACGCCTTGCGTACCGGGGCCTGGAGGCCATCGAGCAATTCGTCGAGTGCTTGCAGGGTTTCCAGCAGTATCCAGCGCTGCTCCGGCGACGGCAGGCTGTGTTCGGGGAGTTGCGCCAAGGCGTCCAGGTAGGCCTGCTCCAGGCTCCGACGCTTGTGGAAGTTGCTCAGCAGGCGCTTGCCTACCGTCAGCAAGTAGGCGCGCGGTTCGCGGATTTCTGCCAGCGGCTGGGCGCTGGCCAGCACTTTGAGGAAGGTGTCCTGGCTCAGGTCGGCCGCATCCCAGGCATTGCCCATGCGCCGGCGCAGCCAGGCTTCCAGCCAGCCACGGTGATCACGGTACAGGGCGGGCAGGCTGTGCTCCGGGGGCGTCGCGGCGTCGCTCATGGGAATACCCTGCAATGGCGTAAATGCTAGTGATTCTATTTTACGCAGGCACTCAAATCCAAGAGGTTTGTGCCTGGATACCGTCGGGCACTGGCCGCCGCCGAGACGCGGATTTAGGGACGTTCGCTCAGGCGCTTCAGTCGATTCAGTATGTGCAACACGTGGCCCTGCTCGATCATTGCCCCCCAGTGCCCATCGCAAAAGCGCTCGCCCCTCACGCAGTAGGTCAGCATGCGCTGGATCTCGGCCAGGCTGGCCTGCTCGATGGCAGAGGGGTTGCTCAGCAGGCCTTCAGTGCCACCGCGCCGATAATCGGATTGGGTCCAGCATGCCTTGCCCGCTTCGCGATAAAAGTCGTCAACCACAGCCGCATAGGTCGGCCAAGTGTTGCTGCCCTCTACGGTGTAGGTCTTGATAGGTATTTCGCCTGGGTACAGAAGAGGCAGGAAATCCAGCAGCGCGTCGACATCGGCCGGCTGCGGCATCAACAACGTGTAGCCGTACATGGGCAGGATCCGGTCCAAATGGGCCAATGCGCGCTGATACACCGGGTGGCAATCTGCATAAGGCAACTCATCGAAAAACGCCCAGAAAAACGAGAACACATGGCCATGATCATCGAGCGTCTGATGCGACCACTGCTCAGGTAAAGCCTCGTCGGTTTCACACAATTGCAACGACCACACCTGCCCTTGATAACCCGCCTCCCAGTTACCCAGATCCCGCTTGATCACAGCGGTGCTGATGCCTGACTCCTCGCGCAGCTCCCGCAGCGCGGCCGCACTCGGTGCTTCGCCCGGTTGCAGGCTGCCTTTGACCAGTTGCACCCCCGCCTGGGGATGGCGAAACAGAAGGATTCTGGGGGGTGTAGTGCTTGAAAGAACCACTGCACAGGCCTTGTCGGGCTGCATGACGATGTCCTTATCGACGAAGGGAGGGCGACAAGTCTACACCTGCTCCGGAGTTGCTTCAGGCCGTAGGGTCAGTGCCATGAAGGTGCTCTCAACCACGCATGCCGGCCAGCAGCATGGCCATGAACCTGCGCACCTGCGCGCGGTGCGAGGGCATGTCCAGCGTCTGGCAGTTGCACAGGCGCAGCAGCTGCAGATGCCCGTAGTCGTTGATCAGGAACGCGGCATAGCCCACATCCAGGTCCGCCCGTAGCTTGCCGCTGTCGCACAAGTCTTGCAGCAAATGCTTGAGCTCATCGACCAGCGCGTCGTTGACCCGCTTGTACGCTGCAGGCAGATCGCGCTGCTCACCGCCCAGCAGCGGCAACAAGGGCGGCAGCATCTCGCGCCACAGCGGTGCAGGCAGCACCGCGAACGCATAGTCGGTGAGGTGCTCCTCGTAACAGCACAAGGCATCCAGCGCATCCTCGAACTCGGGCAAGCGGCGGCGGGCCTGGGTGACGGCGCGGTGGTCGGCTTCGCGCAGCTTTTCCAGGAGGATCTCCTGCTTGCTGCCGAAGTAGGCAAACACCGTGGGCACCGACACCGCGGCCAGGCGGGCGATCTGTTCCATGGTGGTGGTCTGGTAGCCCTGCGCCTCGAACAGGCCAAGCGCAGTACGGCTGATGGTTTCCCGGCGCTGGGCCTTTTGCTGTTCGCGTAATCCGCTCACGTCACTACCTTTGTCGAACCGAACCGGTCGGGATGGCCAGCATACAACATCGCCATATTCGTAAAAATATTTTATTGACTAAAACTTTTTATCGACGCAAAACTAGCGCGGCATTTTGACCCAGGGAGCCGCCATGCGCACCGCTGCAGACCTCATCATCCATAACGCCCGCATCTACACCGTCGACCCGCACCGGCCCTGGGCCAACGCCGTGGCGGTGCACGGTGAACGCATCGTCTGCGTGGGCGACCACACCAGTGTCATGGCCCACGCCGGCCCCGCCACGCGGCTGGTAGATGCCGACGGCAAGCTGGTGCTGCCGGGCTTCGTCGAGTCGCACTGGCACTTCTCGAGCACCGCCTTCGCTTTCCAGGCGCTGGTCAACCATGAAGACCCGCGCGAAGTGCTGGCCCTGCTCAAGCGTTATGTCGAGGCCAACCCGACCGAGAAGGCCATCACCGGCATGGGCTGGATCCAGCCGCTGATGCCCGCCGAATGGCTGCGCCGCGAAGTGCTGGACGAAATCTGCCCGGACAAGCCGGTGTGCCTGTTGTCCACCGATTACCACACCATGTGGGTCAATACCTTCGCCCTGAAAGCCGCCGGCATCGACCGCGACACCCCGCCAGTTGAAGAAGGCGCCAGCTGGTTCGAGAAAGACCCGGTGACGGGCGAGCCCACCGGCATCATCATCGATTGCGCTGCCTATTCGTTGCTGATGCAGCGCCTGAGCGAAGCCGGTTACCTGCCCACAGGCATCGACCTGTACCTGCGCTCCATCCCGTTCTGGCAAGAAAAGCTGGTGGCGGCTGGCATCACCACCGTGTTCGATGCAGGCTTTCTCGACCCCGCCGGCGACCAAGCCCTGCTCTACGAAACCCTGCAGCAACTGGAGCGCGAGCAGCGCCTGAAACTGCGCGTGGTGGGCAGCTACATCAACATGGGCACCGAGGATGACCCGGTGGCCTGCCTGCAGGACCTGCGCGCCCGCTATGCCTCGCCGCTGGTCAAGGCACAGACCCTCAAGCTGATGCTCGATGGCACCGAGCTGAACCACACCGCCTACCTGCTGGAACCCTATTGCGACAAACCGCACAGCTGCGGCTCGACGACCATGCCGCAAGCCGTGTTCGAAAACCATGTGCGCAACGCCGACGCCAACGGCATCGACGTGATGGTGCACGCGGTGGGTGATGCCGCCGTGCGCATGGCCCTGGACGTGTTCGAGCGCACCTTCGCCTGCAACCCGCCGCGCGACCGCCGCCACGTCATCACCCACGCCTTCCTCACTCACCCCGACGACATCCCGCGCTTTCGCCGCATCGGTGTCATGGCCAACACCCAGCTGCAATGGGGCGTGGTCGATGCCTATGCCGAGGCCATTCAGCAATCGTACGGTTTCAAGCGCTGGGCCTCGATGTACAAGTTCCGCAGCTTCATCGACCAGGGCGTGACCGTGTCCATCGGCATGGACGGGCTGGTGTGCCAGTGCCGCTGCCAGCACAAACCCGTGGAGCATATCGAGTCGGGCCACACCCGCCAGCTCAGCGGCGAGCCCGGTGCGCCGGTGATGCCCGATGCCGACGAACGCCTGAGCATTCCGCAGCTGATTGCCGCCTATACCCTCAACGGTGCCTATCAACTGGGCCTGGAAAAGGAGATCGGCTCGATCACCGAGGGCAAGCGGGCGGACATCATCATCCTCGAGCAGGACTTGTTCGAGCTGGACCGCTACCAGATCGGCAAGACCGAGGTGGCGCTGACGCTGATGAACGGCCGCATTACCCACGACGCAGGCACCCTCCCCCACGCCTGACCTGACCGCCGCGGCCTGCGGGCCGCACACCTTGCCGCACCCGGGACCCTCCAATGCACAACAATAAAAACACCCTGCTTCTGCGTGCCGCCCTGATTTACATCGCCGCCACGGCGCTGATCATCATTGGCGTGCAACCGATCTTCATCGGCCTGGTGAGCGAGCGGCTGAACCTCAACCTAAGCCAGCAAGGCTGGATTCTTTCCGTCGAAATGGCCGGCACCTTGCTGGGCAGCTTGCTGCTGCCTGTGCTGGGGCGGCGGTGCCCTGGCCGCGGCCTGTACCTTGCCGCCGCACTGGTGGCTGGCGCACTGAACCTGCTGAGCGGCGCGCTGGATTCGCTGACGGCGCTGATCGTCTGCCGCCTGGCCTGCGGCATGGCCGCTGGGCTGTTGTACGCAGGGGCGATCAGTGGGCTGGGGCGCATGCCCGGGCAGGATCGCTCGTACGGGCTGTCGCTGCTGATCCAGACGGCGGTGTTCGCGCTGTACGCCACGTGCATGCCGCAGTTGGCAGCGCTGATTGGCAACCGCGGGGCGATCGCCTCCATGGGCTTTTGGTTCGTGTTGATTGCCGCGGCTGCGCTGGTGATCCCCTCCCGGCTGCATCACCAGGCGCCGCAGCAGCTGGCACAGTGCGGTGGCGGCTCGGCACTGCTCGGGCGCTATGCGTTGCTGGGGATGCTATGCCTGCAGCTGGCCATTTATTGCATCTGGGGGTTTGTCGACCAGCTGGCGCGTGAGCGTGGGATCGGGCCGGTGGATGTGGGCTGGGCCTTCGGCTTGGGAATACTCGGTGGCCTGCCTGGCGGCGCGCTGCCGAGCCTGCTGGGGGCACGGGTAAGGCGGGGGCCGATGATCGGTTTCGGCTCGCTGCTGGTGCTGCTGTCGATCGTGCTGCTGGCACGCTATTCCCATGATGCAGAGCAGCTTTGCGGGGCGTTGTTCCTGATGAACTTTGGCTGGGTGCTGGCGCTGACGTATTACATGGGGGCGATAGCCACCAACGACCCGAAGGGCACGCTGACACCCTGGGTGAGTATTCTGCAGATGGGCGCGGCAGCATTGGCGCCTGCGTTCGTGGCAGTGCAGCAGCAGAGCGCGGGGCGCGAGACGATATTCGTCAGTGCGGGGGTAGCGGTTGTGCTGGGGTTTGCGCTCAAGTGTGCGGCGGGCTACTTGGCACCGAGGCACAAACAAGGTTCTGCAACCTAGACGGGACCTCTGTGGGAGCCGGCTTGCCGGCGATCACCGGCAAGGCCGGTGCCATGCACCGCGGTGCCTGCATCGCCGGCAAGCCGGCTCCCACAATGTCCTCTGCTACCTCTGTAAGGTTTGTGAAGACCTATGACAGCTGGTTCGCCAGCGTTTGCGGCCGTGCACGCCAGGCCACCGTCATCAGCAGCCCCAGCCCCGCCATCGTCGCCCCTGCGACGGAAATCGCCGGATAACCCAACCCCGCATTGATCACCGCACCACCCAATGCAGCCCCGATGGCATTGCCCAGGTTGAACGCACCGATGTTCACCGCCGACGCCAGGTTAGGCGCGTCCTTGGCGGCTTCCATCACACGCATCTGCAGCGGCGGCACCAGGGCGAAGCTGGCCGCGCCCCAGACCAGGATCGCCACGGCAGTCGGCAGCGGCCAGCCCAGCACCAGCGGGAACACCAGCAACACCGCAATCAGCACCGCCAGCGAGACGATCAAGGTGCGGTCCACCGAGCGGTCCGCTGCCTTGCCACCCCACACGTTGCCCAAGGTCAGGCCGACACCGAACAGCACCAGCATGGCCGTGATGAAGGTGGTCGAGGCGCCAGCCTCGCTGTGCAGGATAGGCGCGATGTAGGTGAACACCGTGAACATCGCACTGGAGCCCACCACCGTCAGCGCCAGCGCCGACAGCACAGGCCCGCGGGCCAGCACGCGGATTTCGGCCAGCGCGCCATCGCTGGCAGGCAGTTTCAGGTTGGGCAAGGCAAACCACAGCGCCACCATCGTCACCAGGCCAAGGCCGGCAATGCCCCAGAACGCGGTACGCCAGCCCATCAGCTCGCCGAACCAGGTCGCCATCGGCACGCCGCCAATGGTGGCCAGTGTCAGCCCCATGAACATTGCCGCCACGGCCCCGGCGCGTTTTTCCGGCGCCACCAGGCTGGCCGCGACGATAGAGCCGACGCCAAAGAACGCGCCATGGTTGAGCGATGTGACCACGCGGGCGATCAGCAGGCTCTGGTAATCGGTGGCCAGCGCCGACATCAGGTTGCCCAAGGTGAAAATCGCCATCAGCCCGATCAGCAAATACCGCCGCGGGATCTTGCCGGTGGCCAAAGTCATCAGCGGAGCGCCGATAAGCACGCCAATGGCGTAGGCGCTGACGAGCAGCCCCGCAGCGGGGATCGACACGCCGAGGTCGGCGGCGATACTGGGCAACATGCCCATGGGTGCGAACTCGGTGACGCCGATGCCGAAGGCACCGACGGAGAGTGCGACGAGAGGTGGATTGATACGCATGACAAAGCTCCTAATCTGTGCGTGGAATGCTACGATTCCAGCTTTCAAAGCACTAGACCGCTTTTCTGGCAACCACCTTTGCGCAAGAGGCACAAATGGACTACAACGGCCGATCCGGCGAGATGGAGGTATTTGCCAAGGTGGTGGACGAAGGCAGCCTGTCGGCAGCCGCGCGTGCACTCGGCCTGACACCGTCGGCCGTCAGCCGCATCATCGCCCGCACCGAACAACGCCTGGGCACGCGCCTGCTGTTGCGCACCACCCGGGCGATCACCCTGACCGCCGAGGGCGACGCCTACCTGCACGGGGCACGGCGCATCCTGGCCGACCTGGTCGAAGTCGAAGAAGCCATCACCGACCAAGGCGTGCCCCGGGGCCGGCTGAGGGTCAGCGCCGCGCTTGGCCACGGCAGGCAAACCGTGGTGCCGCTGGTGGCCGCGTTCAGCGCCCTGTACCCGCAAGTGCTGGTCGACCTGACGCTGAGTGACGAGGTCACCGACATTCTCGGCGGCCAGGCCGATGTCGCCTTGCGCTTCGGCCATCTGCCGGACAGCTCGCTGAGTGCTCGCTTCATTGGCGACACCGGCGAAGTCATCGTCGCCTCGCCCGCGTACCTCGAACGCTGCGGTGCCCCCCAGCAACCTGAAGACCTGGCCCGGCACAACTGCCTGCGTTTCAACTTCCGCCGTGCGGTGTCCGAATGGCCGTTCGTTCGCGAGGGGCAGGCGTTTTCGCTGAAGGTGGCCGGCAACATCGAGTGCAGCAGCGGCGAGGCGCTGGCGCAAATGGCCAAGGTGGGGGCCGGCATTGCGCGGATCGGTACCTTTACCGTGGCCGACGAGCTGCGAAGCGGCGAACTGGTGCCGCTGCTGGAGGCTTTCAACCCCGGCGACCGGGAGCCGATCCACGCCGTGTTCGTCGGCGGCCCGGCGATGCCGGCACGCGTGCGGGTGTTCGTGGACTTCATGGTTGCCAATCACCAGGGGTGGCCGCTGGTGCTGGCATGACACATGGCCACGCGGCAGCGTTGATAGTCCACCTGAAATACCCCGCGCAGGGAACGTCTGCCCTGCTGCGGCCTCCCACAGTAATGCAGGGCGAACGGCGCGCTGCCCATTCACGCTTGGAGGACTGGCTCTGATGAAAAAGATCCTGATGGTGCTGACATCCCACGATCAGTTGGGTGATACCGGCAAAAAAACCGGCTTCTGGCTGGAAGAGTTCGCCGCTCCCTACTATGTGTTCATCGACGCCAACGCCGACGTCACCCTGGCCTCGCCCAAGGGCGGCCAGCCGCCCCTGGACCCAAAGAGCGACGAGGACGACGCGCAGACCGACGCCACCCGGCGTTTTCGCACCGACACCGAAGGGCAAATGGCGCTGGCCGACACGGTGCCGCTGAGCGAAATCGACCCTTACAACTTCGACGCCGTGTTCTACCCCGGTGGCCATGGGCCGCTGTGGGACCTGGCCGAGGACAAGGACTCCAAAACCCTGCTGGAAGCCTTTTACGCCTCCAACAAGCCGATTGCCGCCGTCTGCCATGCACCGGGCGTGTTCAAGCACGTCAACGCACCGGACGGCCACCCCGTGGTCAAGGGCAAGCAGGTGACCGGGTTCGCCAACAGCGAGGAAGACGCCGTCGGGCTTACCCAGGTGGTGCCGTTTCTGGTCGAAGACATGCTCAAGAGCCAAGGCGGCGAGTATTCCAAGGCTGCAGACTGGGCAAGCTACGTGGTGGAGGACGGCCACTTGATCACCGGGCAGAACCCTGCCTCCTCGGAGGGTGTGGCCAAGGCGCTGCTCAAGCGGCTCGAGCGCGAGTAGGCACAGCGCCATGGCGCTGAATGTACTCATCTGTGGCGCCAGCCAGGGCATCGGCTTGGCGCTCTGTACGCAGCTGCTTGCCCGTGCCGACGTGGGGCAGGTATGTGCGGTATCGCGCCAGGCCAGCGGCGAGGCGTCGCTGGCAGCCCTCGCCTCGACCCATGGCGAGCGCCTGCTTCGGCTGGATTGCGACGCCCGCAGCGAACCGTCGCTCGCCGCGCTTGCGCAGGAAGTTGGCCGACACTGTACCCACCTTGATTGGGTGATCTGCACTTTGGGGATCCTGCAGCAGGGCGGCGCCAAAGCGGAAAAGGCCTTGGCGCAACTTGACCTGGCAAGCCTGCAGGCCAGTTTCGCCACCAACGCCTTCGCCCCGATATTATTGCTCAAACACCTGCTGCCATTGTTGCGCAAGCAACCTTGCACCTTCGCCGCCCTTTCAGCGCGCGTGGGTTCGATCAGTGACAATCGCCTGGGCGGCTGGTACAGCTACCGCGCCAGCAAGGCGGCGCTGAACCAGTTGCTGCACACCGCGAGCATCGAGCTCAAACGCCTCAACCCCGCGTCCACCGTGCTGTTACTTCACCCCGGCACCACCGACACCGGCCTGTCGCAGCCGTTTCAGGCGAACGTGCCCGCTGAACAACTGTTCGAGCCTGCCTTTGCCGCGCAGTGCATCCTTGAACAGATTGCCCGCCATGGGCCGGCGGACAGTGGCAGCTTCTGGGCGTGGGATGGCCAGCCAATCACCTGGTGACAATTGCCTCATACCACAGCTGCGGGGTAAGCCTCGCGCAGGCTCGCCCTCAGCCATTCGATGAACCACAACGCATCCTCACCCAGCATCGGCGAAGGTGCGAGCACCTGGTAACTCTCCAGCGGTACGCCCTGCTCCACACAGCGCACCAGGCTCCCCGCCGCCAATTCGCGCCCGACCAGCACGTCGGTGGCCAAGGCAATCCCGTGCCCGCTTTGCGCCAGGTTCAGCACGATGTCATTGCTCATGTGCGAAGTATCGGCCTTGGCCCTCACCCGTATGCCCTGGGCGGCAAACCAGCTGCTCCACCAGTTGCCGTCGTCGACATGGATGAGCTTGCAGCGGGGCAAGTCGCGAACGGACAGCTGCGCGGGCAACTGCGCCCGGTAGTTTGGGGAGCACACGGCAAACACTTGCGGGCGGATCAACACCTCGCGCACGCCGGCCAACTCCCCAGGCAGGCCATAGGCAATCCCAAGGTCGGCCTGGCGGGCATCGACGCTGGTGAAAGTGGCGTTGGGTTCAATGGCAATCTTCAGTTCCGGGCGCAGTGCACGCAGCGCTTCTATCCGCGGCGTCAGCCAGCGCGACGCGAACGCCGGCACACACATAATGCGCAACCAGCGCTCGGCACTGCGCCGCCCGCAGCGCATGCCGGCGTCTGCCAGCAGCTGCAGCGACTCGGCCACCGCCTGGTAATAGTGCGCACCGTCCTGGGTCAGGCTGACGCCACGCGGCGAACGGTCGAGCAGGCGCACGCCCAGCCAGTCTTCGAGGATTTTCACGTGCCGGCCAATCGCTGGCTGAGTGACGTGCAACGCGCGGGCCGCCGCCACGTAACTGCCCAAACGCGCAGCCACTTCGAAGGCGCGCACCGCATTCAGCGGTGGCAGCCGGTCAATCGTCATGGTTGAACGTCCTTGGGCTGTCAGTTTTTTTAATAGTGGCTGAAAATTTATTGTGCTTTTCCGCGTCCCGCAAGTTCTCGACACTCGCAAGGCGTACTTCCACGCCCAACGAGGAGCCGCCCATGCTGGCGATACCAACAATAAAACGATCCTTCACCGTGTTGTCCGTGCTGGCCGCCATGACCGGCGCGGTGCATGCCGACGACGCCAAGGGGCCGTGCGGCGTGCCCGGGCTGCAGGCGTGCCCGCAACCCTTCGACAAGGTGCTGCCCGCCGCCAAGGACATGCTCACCTGGGACCAGGCCACCCGCGTGGTCGGTTTTCGCAACACCTACCGCCTGTACGGCGGTGACGTCTTCGCCACCCACGGCGCCAAGCCCTACCCGCTGCCCGAAGCCGCCCACAAGCTCGCCGATGTGCGCTACACCCTGGATGGCAAGCCCCAAGGCCTGGCCGACTACCTGCATCACCAAAGCGTGACCGGCCTGCTGGTGCTCAAGGATGGCAAGGTGGCCTATGAGCATTATGCGCAAGGCAATACCGCGCAGACGTTGTGGACCTCACGCTCGGTGGCCAAGTCGGTGGTCAGCGTGCTGGTGGGCGTGGCCATCAAGGAAGGCAAGATCAAGTCGGTGGACGACAAGATCACCCAGTACGCCCCCGAACTCAAAGGCAGTGCCTGGGCAGACGTGACCCTGCACCAGCTGATGCAACACACCTCCGGGGTGGTCTGGGACGAGAACTACGCGTCGAAGAATTCCGACTTTTCGCACATGACCCAGTGCGAAGCCAAACCCGACCCGTACCAGTGCGTACTCAACCTGGTGCGCTCGGTGAAGCGCAAGCCGGGGGTCAAGCCTGGCGAGGTCTGGTCGTACAACACGGGCGGCGCCTGGCTGGTGGGCCGGGTGCTGGAAAACGCCACCGGCCAGACCATCGCCCACTACCTGGAGAAGCAAGTCTGGAGCCGCTATGCCATGCAACAGGACGGCGTGTGGCACGCGCTAGTGCCCGGCAAGGTCGACATGGGCGGCCACGGTTTCAACGCTACCCTGCGCGACTGGGGCCGGTTCGGCCAGTTCGTGCTCAGCGGCGGCCAGTTGCCAGGCGGTGAAAAGCTCCTGCCGGATGACTGGATTGCGCGCTCCACGCACTGGACCCAGGCCAAGGGCTCGGTGACCGCCGCAGCGCCGAACGGGCAGTATGGCTACCAGTGGTGGTACAACGCGCCCGCGCCGGATGCCCAGGCCGAGCCGAAGAAAACGGCGCACAGCGACCAGACGTTCTGGGCGTTGGGGATCTTCGGCCAGACCATTGCCATCAACCCCGCCGAGCACCTGGTGGTGGTGCAGTGGTCGACCTGGAAGAATGCCGAAACGCCGAGCTCGCTGTATGACGAGCAGGCAGTGTTCGTGAATGCCGTGGCCGAAGCTTTGGGCCGCGGCCAGGCTAAGTAGGCTGCGCTTTCGCGCATGGATCAAGGGTCGTACATGCGCCGCTGACTTTGTGGGAGCCGGCTTGCCGGCGATGCAGGCACCTCATTGGATGGCACCGGCTTCGCCGGTGATCGCCGGCAAGCCGGCCCCCACACTATCTGCGCGGGCTCAGTGCTGATTTTGTGGGAGCGGGCTTGCCCCGCGAACCAGGGCGAAGCCCTGGCCATACACCACCAGTGCCTCGCCGGGCCCGTTCGCGGGGCAAGCCCGCTCCCACACGAGTGTTGAGGGGTGCCGCTACCTCAATCCGCGAAGTTGATCACCATGCGGCCCTTGATCTTCCCTTCAAGCATTTCCTCGAAGATGTCGTTGATGTCTTCGATCGGCCGCAGTGTCACTCTCGGCACCACCTTGCCTTGCGCCGCGAACTCGAAGGCCTCCGCCAGATCCTGCCGGGTACCGACCAGCGAGCCGACCACCTCGATGCCGTCGAGTACCAGGCGTGGAATGTCCAGGCTCATGGCCTCTGGCGGCAAGCCGACAGCTACCAGCCGGCCACCGGCACGCAGCGCATCGACCGCCGAGTTGAAGGCGCTTTTCGACACCGCCGTTACCACGGCAGCATGTGCGCCACCGGTTTTAGCCTGGATCACTTTGGCCACATCTTCAGTGCGCGCATTGACCACCAGGTCGGCGCCCATTTCATTGGCGAACGCCAGCTGCTCATCATTGACATCAATCGCGATGACCCGCGCGTTGAACACATTTTTCGCATACTGCAGCGCCAGGTTGCCCAGGCCGCCGAGGCCATAAATGGCAATCCACTGCCCAGGCCGGATGTTCGACGACTTCACCGCCTTGTAGGTTGTCACACCCGCGCAGGTGATGCTGCTGGCCGCCGCCGAGTCGAGCCCGTCCGGCACTTTTACCGCGTAGTCGGCCACCACGATGCAGGCCTCGGCCATGCCGCCGTCGACGGTGTACCCGGAGTTCTTCACCTCGCGGCACAGCGTTTCGTTACCGCTGTTGCAATATTCGCAATGCCCGCAGCCCTGGAAAAACCACGCCACACTGGCCCGGTCCCCCGGCTTGAGCGAGGTGACGCCCGGCCCCACTTCCACGACCACGCCAATGCCCTCGTGGCCGAGGATCACGCCGGTCTTGTCACCGAAATCGCCGTTCTTGACGTGCAGGTCGGTGTGGCACACGCCACAGCACTGCATCTTCAACAGCGCTTCGCCGTGCGCGAGCGGGCGCAGGGTCTTTTCCACCACGTCGACGCGCTGCCCTTTGGCAACAACTGCAGCTTTCATGGAGGCCTCCTTGTTGACCTGATTGAGCGTGGGTTGAAGGCTTCAGCATAGTGGTGGATTGGTGGACGGGGTTGATTCAGATCAGCGACCGGTAAGGTACACTGCCGGCCGTCAAGGACGCCGACAGGATGACCAAAACGATGAAACGGAAGTTCGACCTATGATGCGATGGATTGCCAGAGGCTTAGTGCTGGCGTTGGCACTGATGCTGAGCGGCTGCTGGAGCCTGTTGACCCACCTTGATGGCGAGCGCTGTGTGTATCCGGGCACGCGTTTTGGCTGGAATTTCGCCATCCGCAACGAAGGCGCCTGGATAGGCCTGGTAGACGTGCCCTTCTCGTTTGCGTTGGATACGGTGCTGCTGCCCTATGACCTCACGGCGTTTTTGCCAGAGGGCATGGGCGGGGATCACCAGGAATGCAACCTGGATGGTTCGTTCAACCTCTCTGTAATCAGGTAAGTCACGACAGTTAGTTGCGATACACGCTTGGCCCTGGCAGATGATGCCGGCGTACAAAGCGGCCAAAGACTTTGCACAGGGAGACACGCGTCTGCAAAGTGCGCGATGAGTATCACGGTGATGAGCGTACTATCGTGATGCACTAAGCGCGGCTTGATCACCGACAGCCGCGACATTGAGCCAAGCTTCACCCCGCCTCTCCCTCAGGAAGCCGCCCATGCCCTACCCCATCGAACAGAAACTCGTCGTCGGCGTTGCCTCCAGTGCCTTGTTCGACCTGACCGTGTCCGACGATATCTACCAGACCGATGGTGTAGAAGCCTACCGCCTGCACCAGGAAGCCAACCTCGATGTGCCCTTTCCCAAGGGCGTCGCCTTCCCCTTCATCCGCCGCTTCCTGAGCATCAACAAGGCCTTCCCGGAGCAGCTGCCGGTGGAAGTGGTGCTGCTCTCGCGCAACTCACCCGAGACCGGCCTGCGGGTGTTCCGCTCGATCGACCATTACGGCCTGGACATCAGCCGCGCGGCGTTCATGTCCGGCCGTTCGCCTTACGAGTACATTCCCGCATTCAACGCGTCACTGTTTCTGAGTGCCCACGAAGGCGACGTGCAGCGCGCCATTGACGCGGACTACCCCGCAGGCCTTGTATTGCCGAGCAAGATCTACGATGACGAGATCGATACCGAGCTGCGCGTGGCCTTCGACTTCGATGGGGTAATTGCCGATGACGAGGCGGAGAGCGTGTACAAGCAGCGCCAGGACCTGAATGAATTTCAGGCCCATGAGCATGCGCACAAGGCCATCCCGCACCAGCCGGGGCCGCTGGCAGACCTTTATCGCAAGCTGTCGCTGATTCGCCAGTTGGAGGATCGCAAGCTGGCGCAAGACCCGGACTACAAGCGCATTCTGCGGATTGCCATCGTCACCGCGCGCAATGCACCGTCCCATGAACGGGTGGTGACGACGTTGAAGAACTGGGGCGTTTCGCCGGATGAGTCGTTCTTCCTGGGCGGGATGGAGAAGGACCGGGTGCTGTCGATTCTCAAGCCGCACATGTTCTTCGATGACCAGCGCAGCCACCTGATGTCGGCCGCAGGGGATTTGCCGATGGTGCATGTGCCGTTTGGGGTGGCGAACCGGGCCCACAAGGAGCGGGTGGTGAAACTGGGGCTGGTGGCGGCTGGTGCGGGCAAGCCCGCTCCGTAGCAGGCTTCAGGCGCTTTCCTTGCAGCCAGCCAGGCCGGTGAGCAGCACCAGCGCCAGGGCGAGCTTGTAAAACAACAGCATATCCTGCGCAATCACTGTGGGAGCTGGCTTGCCAGCGATCACCGGCGAAGCCGGTGCCCAACACTGCGGCGCCTGCATCGCCGGCAAGCCGGCTCCCACACAGTCAGCAACGCATTGCGCCCATTCTTCTTTGCACGATTACACAGACTGAAGGTCGGAAATCAGCGAGGGCCGCCGCCGTGGCCACCCATGCCAAAGCCGCCATGGCCGCCGCCGTGCCCACCACCACCACCGCCGCCCGGCGGCATGAACATCCAGCAACCCGACAGGGTAGATACCAAAGCCGCGACAAGAGCTGCGCGGGCAACGTGTTTCAACTTCATCGAAAAACTCCAAAGGCAAGATCGGCTGCCTGCCTGACGCCAGGTTGGGCAGCGCGCGGATTCTAGATGCGCTGACGGCCAGCCTGTGGGAGCTTTTCCAACTCTTTACAATCTGGGCGCCTCAATCGAACGCCCCATTAACGACCTCGTAAATGATCCCGGTCGCAACTGCCACGAGTATCAGGTCCACCCCGGCCTGCATCCACTCGTACCCGTCGTAGTGAGGCAGTTGCCCCAGTAGCCGGCCATCGAGCTTCTTGGCGATACCGGGCGGCAGTGGCTTACCCCGCGCCAGGTTTTTCTGGATACCAGGTGGCAAGGCGGGGCCTGGGCTCCAGTAGCTGCGGTGACCGCCGAGGATACCGAGCACATCCCCCCGATCGATGGACGGCCCGCCATGCCAATCCGCATCGCCAGAACCGGACTTTTTACCCCCCGCATTACCTTGCCCATGGCCGTGCTGAGCCTGGCCCTTGCCCTGCCCCTGCCCGTTGTCATTGCCCTTGCCGTTACCTGGGTCGGCCGAGGCAGTACCAGACCCCACCATCAGGGCAGCCGACGTGAATAGCGCAATCAACGCTTTGAAGTTGGCCATACGAGCATCCCTTGCGATATGCGATGTACGTTGAAATATAGACGACAGCGAAGACATAAAGCGCGGCCTACAGCGTGGTAGGCATACCTCGCCGGTCCAGCTCGTACACCTTGGTCCGCCGCAGGCAGTCCCGCAACCACTGCGCCGCCCTGCCCGGTCGGCGCTTCTGGTGCCACAGCAGGTCCACGCCCACCAGCCAGTCAGTATGCGGATAGGCCTCCAGCTGCAGCTCGATGAGCTCCCCCGAATCAAGCTCGCGCTGCACCAACTGCCGCGGCAACGTCGCCCAGCCCAAGCCACCGCGCACCATCTCCACCAGCGCCAGGTAACTCTCGGCCTGCCACACCTGCGCGGCGCGCAGGTATTCGCTGCTGGGCAGCTTTTGGGCGTGGCCGAAGAACGCCAGGCGGCGGTGGGCATGCAGGGCGGCGAAGGGGCAGGTTTGCAGCTGCGCCAGCGGGTGCCTGGCATGGCAGACGTGGGCCATGATCAGCTTGCCCAACTGCTGGAAGGCCAGCGTCGGCGGGTAACCCGGCTGGGAAAAAGCGATCCCGAGGTCTGCCTCGCCCTTGTGCACCATTTCGCTCACATCGCCGTGCACGGGGTGGCGAATCAGCAGGTCGACAAAAGGGAAGGCCTCGTCAAACGCTTTCAGCGCCGGGATCAGCGAGCCGTAAGGCACCTCGATGGCCAGCGTGAGCGCGGGTTCCGCCTGTTCCGCCAAGCTGTCGGCGCTGCCCTCCAGGGCATAGCAACGCTCAAGAATACCTTCCGCCCGCAACAACAATTTATGGCCAGCCGCAGTCAATGCCGGGATGCGGCTGCTGCGGTCGAACAGCTCCACGCCCAGGTCCGCCTCCAGGTTGCTGATCGCCGCACTGACCGTCGACTGAGTACGCCCCAGCCGCCTGGCTGCGGCGGAAAATGACCCCGCCTGCACCGCTGCGACGAACACCTGCAATTGCTCCAGCGAAAAGCGCATCTCCAACCCCCGCATGGTCACGTGAACCATCGATGCTAACGATGGTTACTCATTTGTTCCATCGCTTGTTTCGCAGGATTATCACCCTCGACAACGCTGGCAGCTGCCCGTGCTTCCCTGCACTGCGTGTCACTCCAGGCGCCGAAAACAACGAAAAGAGCCGCACCTACAGGAGATTCACGCCATGAGCCCAACCCCGGTCCACGCTGTGGACGAAGTATTACCACTGCGGCAGCTGTTCACCTTTGGCCTGCAGCACGTGCTGGTGATGTATGCCGGCGCCGTCGCCGTCCCGCTCATCCTCGGCAGTGCGCTGGGCCTGACCCAGGCGCAGATCGTCACGCTGATCAACGCCAACCTGTTCACCTCAGGCATCGCCACACTGATCCAGACCCTCGGCTTCTGGCGCTTCGGCGCGCGGCTGCCGTTGATTCAGGGCTGCTCGTTCATCGCTTTGGCGCCGATGATCATGATCGGCAAGCAGTTCGGCCTGCAGGACGTGTTTGGCGCAGTGATCGCCGCGGGGGCCATCACCATCGCCATCGCCCCCTTGTTCAGCCGGCTGCTGCGGTTCTTTCCGCCCGTGGTAATCGGCAGCCTGATCACCATCATCGGCATCTCGCTGATGCCCGCAGCAGCCATCTGGCTGGGTGGCGGCAACCCCGACGCGCCGGACTTCGGCAAGCCCGCCAACTTGCTGCTGGGCATGGCGACCGTGGCCATCACGCTGGTGGTGTACGCACGCTTTTCAGGCTTCATCGGCAACCTCAGCGTACTGATCGGCCTGGTGTGCGGCAGCCTGCTGGCGGCGGCCTTCGGCATGACGCACTTTGGCAACGTCGGCCAAGCCGCGTGGTTCGAACTCAGCCCGCCGATGGCCTTTGGTGCGCCGCAGTTCTCCAGCGTGCCGATCCTGATCATGCTGCTGGCGATGCTGGTGATCATGGCCGAGACCACCGGCAACTGCCTGGCCATCGGCAAACTGGTCGGCAAGCCCACCGACCAGGCCACGCTCGGCAACGCGTTCCGTGCCGACGGGTTTTCGACCATGCTCGGCGGCCTGTTCAACAGCTTCCCGTACAACGCCTTCACCCAGAACACCGGGCTGATCGCCCTTTCCAACGTCAAGAGCCGCTTCGTGGTGGCCGCCGCTGGCGCGATCATGGTGTTGATGGGCCTGTTCCCGAAACTCGGCGCACTGATCGCCGCCGTGCCCACGCCGGTGCTGGGCGGCTGCGCCATCGTCATGTTCGGCATGACCACCGTGGCGGGCATCCAGGAGCTGTCACGCGTGCGCTTCGAAGGCACCCGCAACGGCATTATCGTCGCCGTGTCGGTGAGTATCGGTGTGTTGCCGATGTCGTTCCCCGCGCTGTTCCACCACCTGAGCGGCCCGCTGAAGCTTGTGCTGGAAAGCGGCATCTTCCTCGGCGCCATCGCCGCCATCACCCTCAACCTGCTGCTCAACAACGACAAGGCCACTGGCCCGCACGCCGCCGATGCCAGCGTGGCCAAGTGAGCCGTTTTGCTGCGCGCCCAACGGCGCGCTTACCACCTGCCTACCCAAGGAGCCGTCATGACTACTTCCAACCAGCCTGCTGCCAGCGGCGTTAGCGCCCTCGACCTGGACCTGCTGCGCCAGTCGATTCGCCTGTCGGAGCAATCCCGCGAACGCGGGCGCCACCCTTTTGCGGCGATCGTCGCCGATGCCAGCGGCCGGGTGATCGCCAGCGCCGGCAACAACTCCATGCCACCCGAAGGCGACCCCACCCAGCACGCCGAACTGGTCGCCGCCGCCCTGGCCGCCAAAGCGCTGCCGCCGGAGGCGCTGGCCGAGTGCACGCTCTATACCAGTGCCGAGCCTTGCTGCATGTGTGCCGGCGCCGTCTATTGGACTGGCATCGGCCGCGTGGTGTACGCGCTGTCGGAACACACGCTGCTGGGCTTGACCGGCGCGCATCCGGAGAACCCGACATTCTCCCTGCCCTGCCGCGAGGTGTTTGCCCGTGGCCAGCGGGATGTGTGCGTGCACGGCCCGATGCTTGAGGACGAGGCGGCCACCGCGCATGACGGGTTCTGGAAATGAACCGGGGTGTTTCGATCCATGTCGTCGATATTGCCAGCGGGCGCGTGGCGCAGGGGATGGCGGTGAGTATCGGCGCGGTCGGGCAAGCGCCCATGATTGAAGGTCACGTGGACGAGCGGGGGCTGCTGCCGCAACTGGATGAGCTCAACGAGCGGTTTGCTGTGGGTGTTTACGAGGTGCGCCTTCAGGTAGCGGCGTTTTATCGGGCGCGGGGTGCTGCACTGCCCGACACGCCGTTCATGGACGAGCTGATCTACCGCTTTGGCATTGGCGATACCGGGGAGCACTTTCATCTGCCGTTCAAGCTTACGGCATGGGGCGTGAGCTGTTTCCGCGGCGGTGCCTGATACGGCGGGCACGGGGCAGCCTTGAATGACCAGCGCCGCCCCGCCGCTTCAGCCTTTTACTCCGATTGCAGCTTCATCGTCTGCCGGTGCAGCTCGATGAACGGCGCCTCTGCCGGGTCGATCCGGTCCATGCCCGCCGCAATCCGGTGCCAGTACGGGTACTGGGGCGCAATGCGCGTCACCCGCTCGATCTGCTGCTGGTCTTCAGCCGTCAGCACCAGCTCCACCGCCTGCAGGTTGTCTTGCAACTGCTCCACCGTGCGCCCGGCGGTGATCACGCTGGTGATGCCCGGCCGGTCCTTGAGCCAGGCCAGGCAAACCCGCGCCGGCGAACAGCCGTGGCGCTGGCCAACCTCGATCAGCGCTTCGATGATGTCGTACGCACGCTCTTTGTCGTGCACGTAGGGCTCTGGCCAGTCATTGCCCTGGCGCGTGCCGGCCGGCGTCTTGTGCCCGCGCCGCACCTTGCCGGTCAACAACCCCTCCCCCAACGGCCCCCACACCAGGGTGGCGAAGCCTTGGTCCAGCGCCATGGGCAGCAGCTCGTACTCGGCCTCGCGGGCTTCAGGGGTGTAGTAGATCTGCTGGGAAACGGGTTGCTGGCAGCCGTTGAGCTGGGCGCTGCCGAGGGTTTTCATCATTTGCCAGGCGGTGTAGTTGGAGGTGCCGAAGTAGCGGATTTTGCCGCTTTGCACCAGGTGGTCCAGGGCCGACAGCGTTTCTTCCACCGGCGTGATGCCGTCCCAGTTGTGGATCTGGTAGAGGTCGATATGGTCAGTGCCCAGGCGCTTGAGGCTGGCTTCGCAGGCGCGGACCAGGTGGTAGCGCGAGGCGCCGCTGTCGTTGGGGTTGTCGCCCATCGGGCTGCGCGCCTTGCTGGCGAGGATGATCGAATCGCGCCGCTGGCCCAGGGCCTGGCCGACGATTTCCTCGGCCAGGCCCTGTGAGTAAAGGTCTGCGGTGTCGACCAAGTTCACCCCGGCGTCGAAGGCCATGTCGAACATGCGCCTGGCTTGGGTGACATCGACGCTACCGGTCTTTTCGAACGCCCCCCGCCCACCGAATGGGACGGTGCCGATGACCAGTTCGGAAACGAGCAGGCCGGTGTTGCCGAGTGCGCGGTACTTCATGGGGATTGCCTCCAAATGCGAAAGACTTGGAAGTACCGACGGCGTGGGGTGCTGAAACGTTCAATCGGATGACTCAAGCGCTTTGAGCTGGATGAGGCTTTGGGGATGTGCGTGTGTATGTGTGTGGGAGCAGCCCCTTCGCGACACAAGGCCGCTTCCACAGGCCCAGCACCGAACTCTTTATTTGTTACCCGGCGGCTGATAATCGTAAGGTTGCTCGACGCTTTGCCTGACCGTTTGTGCGTCATCATCAGCCCCCTGCCGGTCGCCGCCCTCTTCCTCATTCATCAGCGGATCGTCATCCGGATCAGGGACCGCGGGGTGGTCAGGGTCCACTGCCGGGTCGGGTGAAGGGGGCATGTCGCGGTCGCTGCCACCTGCTACGGTTTGCTCGATGTTCATCGCTGCATCCCTCGTCGCGTTGCTCAGCGGGGTTTCGGGTGCTCGCTGGAGACCGAATTGTTGGCGTCCACATCCCTCATCTCTTCATCTACCGGCGACTGGTCGTCGGCAGGCAGCGGCACTTCGCCTTCCCTGCTCCCGCGCTGCTGCAGTTTGTCCTCGTCTGTGCGCGCGGTGCCGTTATCCCGCTCGACCTGGGCATCCTGATCCGACCCGGGGTTGCCAGGTGGCGGGTTCCAGTCTTCGGGCCGGTTCTGCGACCATTTCTCACCAACGCCTTGCTTGGGTTCGGACTCGGCTTGCTCCAGCCCCGAGCCGTGGCCTGCGCCAGTATCGGGTGCGCCCTCGGCGGGGCCGGGGTAAGGGGCATCGGGGCCATTGTGATCGATTGCCATGATCGTTCTCCAGTTGCGCTTAGGGTTCAGGGTGCGAGCTTCACTCGGCGCCGGGCGGGATGCCGTCCTTGTTCCTGTCCTTGAGCTTGGCCTTTTCCTCTTCCGTGGAATGCGCCGGTACCTGGCTTTGTTTGGGGTCGTCTTTCTGCTCGGTCATGGTGCTGCCCTCTGGGTGATGTTCGTTAGGCACACCTGTTGTTGAGCAGTTCAAGCGAGATTGCCGAGCGTACCGACCTCATCCATGAAATCGTCGAGATACGCTTGGAGCCTCGCATGGCGTAAGGCCGCAAGCCGCGCCCCTTCGCCGGTCTGGAACCCTGACGCAAGCTGCAGCAGCTTGGTATGAAAGTGCTCGATGGCGAAGGTTGTGTCTTGATACGCCCTACCCTGCGCGCTGGGGTTGGTGAAATCGTACAGCGACGAACCCATGCGCCCCGCCACATAGAAGCACCGGGCGATACCCACCGCCCCGATTGCATCGAGGCGGTCGCTGTCTTGCAGAATTTTGGCCTCCGGCGTCAAAGGCTCGAAGCCAGCCGAATAGCTGTGGGTTTTGACCGCATGCGCCACCTGCTCGATACGCCGCACGGGCCAGCCCATGGCAGCCAGGACTGAAGCGGCCTTTTCTGCCGACAGCGTCGATGCCTGCCCGCGAAGTGGCGAATTCTTCTCCACGGCCACGCAATCGTGTAGCACCGTGGCCGCGAACAGCACTTCAAGGTCGCCGCCCTCTACCTGCCGGATTCGCTGAGCGTTGACCCATACGCGATGGATGTGGGACAGGTCGTGGGAGCCGTCCTTCTGCCCGCTTGGCAGATGCTTCAGCAGCTCGGCGGCAAGATGCTGGTACGGGGCGAAGGCTTCAATCGTCATTTTTGGACATTCCATCAGCTTATGGCCGCATCAAAGGCTCGATACCCATCCACTTCTTCACGGGGTGGTAGCAGAGCTCCAGCGGTGGGATTGGTAGCTTCTGGCCTTGCACCTCGAGCGCGCCCAGGTGGATGGTCCATTTGGAATCGGCATCGAACTTGTCGGTCTGGAAAATCACATAGGCAGAGCCGTAGCGCTTGTTGTTGGTCATCTTGGGGATGTTGCGCTGCACTTCGTCGCTGTTGATGTCGTAAGGCGATGGGCGTGCGGCGGGTGCGTACACGACCGGAAAGTCGTAGGTTTCGTTGATGCCCAGGTAAAGCTCAGGCCGCGCGTTCAGGCGGGAGCCGTCTTCGAAGGTAATGTAGGCCTGGCGGCTGTCGTAGACGATCGGGATTGGCGGCTCGCCACCGCTGGAGTGGGTTGAAGGGCGTTGGCGGTCTTTGTTGTAGGCAATGAGCTGGACGTAGAACTCGGGGCGTGGGTATTTCTCGCCCGGGTATTGAACGTACAAGGCTTGTTCGTACCGCTTCTCGCCCCATAGGGCGGCGTGGTCGTAGAGGTAGGTTTCCAGGTAGAGGGTGCTTTCGCCTTTGGGGCCGGGGACTTTGAACTGGAATTCGGATTGGCACAGGTCGGCGTAGGCGGCGCGCTCGCGCTTCCAGGGGACGCAGGCGGCTAGCGTGGTCGCGGCTAACAACAGGCTGAGCGATTTAATGCATCTCGGGTAGGCCATGACCTTCCTTAGTTATGAGTTTCCAACCGCGGCCGAGAGCGAATCAGCTGGCCATCATGCCGAGGGGATGCACTGCGCACACCAGTCTGAAGACGCGGGCCTGCTTTGCCAAGCGGACCCAACGCCTGTGACGACGGAAAGGATCAGCCCACCTCGATCTGTGACAAACCGAGCACCTCGGCTTGGGCCAGGATTTCTTCAGGGGCCGCATCGGCAGGCGGCATAACCAGGCTGTTCTCGCCATCGCCGAAGTGCAGCACCATCAAGTGGAGCGCCGCCTCGTGAAGGGCAAGGCTGGGCTGCTTGAGTTCAAAGGTGTGAATGGAGGGAGTGCCGTTGAGTACATAACGTACGGTGTAAGCGTGCATGAGAACCTCTCGGACGGAAGGGACTCATTACTTGACCCAGCGGACAAAAAAAGATTCACACTCACGCGTTCTCCCGCCAGCCCTCGTGCAAAGCTGGCGAGAGCGTCAGTTCAGCGGCATTGCCCAGCGGCACTCTGCAGCGCGTTGCAGTTACTGTTACCGGCACTGGAACCGGCGTTGGCACTGTTTACCGAGTTTGCCCCCGAGCAGATGGCGCTGGAGCTCACTGCGCCCATCACTGTGGTGATATAGCACTGGTGCTTGCGGCCACGGGTAGCGGCAACGAAGTTGATGGCGCCGGAGACTTCGCCGGAGCGATCGGAAATGGTGACCTGGTCGGCCGTGGTATCCAGGGCAAAGGCGGCCTTGCGGGCAAGTTCTGCATCCGAAACGACATTGTTACCAATCGTCCCGCACCCGGCGAGCGTGGCGATCAGACCTGCGAACAGCATTTTCTTGGCGAGCATAGAGACCTCTGTCTTCAAAACGTCCATTAGTAAAAGGACCACGTAGGGTGGCCGCTTCCATGTCTTGCGGTTGGAGCAAGTTGACCCGCTATCGAGCCATGCACTTTTCGACCAGCGAATCCCGCGCGCCATCGGCAGGCAGTGTCTTCAGGTAGTCGGGTTGGCAGTGCTCATCGGAGACTGCATAGCGGGCAGCATCGTCGCCACAGGCCGTCAGGAGGACAGCGGTGGCAATGAGAAGAAGGGATTCGCGAAACATCATCAGGCTCAGTCCATTGAGGGGCCCGAAGTTATAGCAAAATTATTGGGAGTTACGAAGCAGTAATCCACTGTTACAGCCAACGGCTAAGAAAATCAGATTAAGCCCCTTTCTTGTAGGGCATTTCCCAAAGATACTGCCGACGCCTGTTTTTCGTTGCACCCGCAAAACGTGAATCATAGTCTCGGCCAATCGCTACTAATCAGCGATACGGTTTTGACAGACCGTGAGTCACTGAGTGCATGTGCAATGCCAGTTATGGCAGCTGTACGTGGGGCACCTTTGTGTGCGCCGGGATTCTCAGTGCCCTCGGTCTGTCAACCCACGAACAGCTGCCACCCTTCCGTTTGACAGCGGGAGTGCGGCAGCCCTTGACGGCACTGAGAGGGTTTATGCTGAAAGTAGTCCCCGATCCACCCCACAATCTCCACTCCCTCGAAGACACGCTGATAATGGCCGCCGACTACGCACTCTGCGCGGAAGTCGTTGCCCAGCAGGCGATGCTGATGCAGCCCAGATCCCCCGTGTCCTTGTTGATCATGGCCTCAATGCACGAGCTGGAAACACTGCGCAAATTGCTCGAGTCCGCGCTGGTTCAAATACAAAAACCAGCCGCCCCGCAGCCAATGCACTAGCCCGCAGCATGATCTGCCTGGCCTGCCACTTCCAGCGGTCAGCCCAGGCATCTACAACTTCAGGGAGATCAAGCAATGGCCACCGAAGAAACCCACTTCACCGTCGGCAAAACCACCTTCTACCAAGGTGAAAACCACACCCACCCTTTGTTCCGCATCGAACCCGGCATCCCCTGCCAGAACGCCCGCGAACAAGCCTCCGAACTGATGGGCTACGCCCGCGACCTGTCCATCGACGGCCTGATGGAAGACAAGCCGCAGTTGCTGTGGGCCTCCCACTACCTCTGCGCCCTGGCCAAGGCCCTGCTCGACGATGCTGAACTGGGCATGATGAAAACCTGAACGGTAACTACCCTTGCGGGCCAGCACCGTCATTGTAGGAGCGGGCTTGCCCGCGAAGGGCCGCACAGCGGCCCCAGCAACTCAAGCCCCTGAGAGAAGCCATCCATGCCAAATGACACCCTCCCAACCAGCGCAAATCCAGGCAACCCAGACCACCGCTACGGGCTAAGCCAACCCTTGTTCACCGTCATCCCGGGAACACCTGGCACGGTAGCCAAAGCCCAAGCCACAAAACTGATGGACTGTGCCCGCCATCTCAACCACACGGGCGTCATGCTAGGCGACCAGCGCATGGTCGCCGCGTCCCATCACCTGAACACGATGGTTCGTGCCCTGTTGGACCAGCTCGAAGGCGGCCGTCCCCCACTGCCGAAGTCATCTGATCGGTAGTAAGCGAGCCCCGGTTCCGCCACAATCGGCCACTCAGTTCAAGCTGGGACATGCTCAACCGCGCGTTGAATTTCCCTAATATCCTGTTACAGCCAACGGCTAAAAAAATCAGATTAAGCCCCTTTCTTGTAGGGCATTTCCCAAAGATACTGCCGACGCCTGTTTTTCGTTGCACCCGCTAAAAGTGGACTTTAGTGTCGGCCCGTCGTTGTCACTCAACGACTGGGTTAGCCGCCCAAAAAATCGTCGGACACAACAGCCGTGCAATACCGAGCAATCGGCATTAGCGCCTTTATGGCGGCTGTGCGTGGGGCACCTTCGGGTGCGCCGGGTGCCTGACGTCCCGGTCGGCTAACCCGCGTACAGCTGCCACCCATTCGTTTAGCCGCGGTTGGTGGTTGCTCCACTACGACAGGAGCCACACCATGCTGAAGATCGTTCCCGATCCACCCCACTATCTCCACTCCCTCGAAGACACGCTGATAATGGCCGCCGACTACGCACTCTGCGCGGAAGTCGTTGCCCAGCAGGCGATGCTGATGCAGCCCAGATCCCCCGTGTCCTTGTTGATCATGGCCTCAATGCACGAGCTGGAAACACTGCGCAAATTGCTCGAGTCCGCGCTGGTTCAAATACAAAAACCAGCCGCCCCGCAGCCAATGCACTAGCCCGCAGCATGATCTGCCTGGCCTGCCACTTCCAGCGGTCAGCCCAGGCATCTACAACTTCAGGGAGATCAATCAATGGCCACCGAAGAAACCCACTTCACCGTCGGCAAAACCACCTTCTACCAAGGTGAAAACCACACCCACCCTTTGTTCCGCATCGAACCCGGCATCCCCTGCCAGAACGCCCGCGAACAAGCCTCCGAACTGATGGGCTACGCCCGCGATCTGTCCATCGACGGCCTGATGGAAGACAAGCCGCAGTTGCTGTGGGCCTCCCACTACCTCTGCGCCCTGGCCAAGGCCCTGCTTGACGATGCTGAACTGGGCATGATGAAAACCTGAACGGTAACGACCCTCGCGGGCCAGCACCGTCATTGTAGGAGCGGGCTTGCCCGCGAAGGGCCGCACAGCGGCCCCAGCAACTCAAGCCCCTGAGAGAAGGCATCCATGCCAAATGACACCCTCCCAACCAGCGCAAATCCAGGCAATCCAGACCACCGCTACGGGCTAAGCCAACCCTTGTTCACCGTCATCCCGGGAACACCTGGCACGGTAGCCAAAGCCCAAGCCGCAAAACTGATGGACTGTGCCCGCCACCTCAACCACACGGGCGTCATGCTAGGCGACCAGCGCATGGTCGCCGCGTCCCATCACCTGAACACGATGGTTCGTGCCCTGTTGGACCAGCTCGAAGGCGACCGTCCCTCACTCCCGAAGCCATCTTGATCGGTAGTAAGCGAGCCCCAGTTCCGCCACAATCGGCCACTCAGTTCAAGCTGGGACGCACCACATGCTCACCACCCTCGCCATCGGCAACTACCGCTCGATCAACCACCTCGTGCTGCCGTTAGGCCAACTCAACCTGGTGACGGGTGCCAACGGCAGCGGCAAATCCAACCTCTACAAGGCCCTGCGCCTGCTCGCCGAAACCGCCCAAGGCGGCGTGATCGAAGCGCTCGCCCGCGAAGGCGGCCTGGATTCGACCTGGTGGGCCGGCCCCCAGGCCAGCGCCCGCATGAAACGCAGCGAAGTGCCCATCCAAGGCCAGCACCCAAGCGAAGCCAAACGCTTGCGCCTCGGCTTCGCCACCGAAGATTTCGGCTTCGCCATCTCCCTCGGCCTGCCGATCCCCCTGCCCTATCCCACCGCATTCATGCTCGACCCGGAGATCAAAACCGAAGCCATCTGGGGCGCCGGTGCGTACCGGCCAGCGTCCCTGTTGGTTGAACGTAAAAACGCGATGGTTCGTGCCCGAGAGGGCAACAGCTGGACGGTGCTGGATCAGCATGCCGACAGTTGCGAGAGCTTTTTCAACATCGTCGGCCGGCCACGCCAGGCACCGGAGATCGGCGAGCTGCGCGCGTTCATCAACAGCTGGCGGTTCTACGATCACTTTCGCATCGACCGCGACGCGCCCTGCCGCCAACCGCAGTTGGGCACGCGCTCGCCAGTGCTGCATCACGATGGCCGCAACCTTGCCTCGGCGTTGCAGACCATCATCGAGATTGGCGAAGTTGAAGACCTCGTAGCAGCACTGGATGACGCCTTCCCGGGTAGCCGCCTGGAGATCGATGCGCCGCCGGGTGGGTTGTTCAGCGTACGCCTGCATCAGCATGGGCTGTTGCGGCCGTTGGGTGGTGCGGAGCTGTCGGATGGCACCTTGCGTTACCTGTTGTTGATGGCCGCACTGCTGACGCCACGGCCGCCGTCGCTGATGGTGCTCAACGAGCCGGAAACCAGTTTGCATGCTGACCTGCTGCCTGCGTTGGCGCGGCTGATCATTCGCGCCTCGCAACGTAGCCAGGTTTGGGTGGTATCGCACAGTGCCCCGTTGATTGAGGCGCTGTCAGCGTGTGACGGGTGCAATGTGCTGGAGCTGGAGAAGATTCAAGGCCAGACCCAGCTCAGCGGGGTTGGGCTGTTAGACGAGCCGCTATGGCGCTGGGTTGATTGACGCTGACGGTGCACTGTCTAAAGTATTCGCGAGCGCTTGCCCTGAAATCCAAAGGCCTTACCCCGGCACTAGCAGGCGCATGCACTGACCAGGATCTTTATCGTCAGGAGACATACTCATGACCGTGAACATCAGCAATCTAACGATCACGACCCCTGTGGCCACTTCACCTGCCAACCCCGTAGCCCTCGAGCTCAGCGGTGCCGAAGCGCTTGCCCGTTACCCGAACGTGGTGACTGCCCTGGCCGATGGCTCAGTTCAGTTTTCGGCGCCAACCAAAGGCGCGTCGAGTAAAAGCACCCATCGCACGCGCTGTGAATGGAAAGAGCCCAACTACTGGTTACTGGCCAGCGCAGCCGAGCACATCAACATGCAGGAAATGACGCTGACCAAAGTCAACTCCGCGCAGAAAGTGGTGATCTCGCAACTGCACGTGAAGGACGATGACAGCCCGCCGGTGAAGGTGTTCTGGAGCAAAGGCAACATCACCCTGGGGTTCCGCGAAACGTTCAACCAGGCCACCCCGGTCAACACCACGCTGCTCAAAGGCGTGCCCCTGGGTGCAAAGTTCACCGTCACCCTCCGCGTGCTCGCCTCGGGCGCTTTGACTGTGACCGCCAGTTGCAATGGCAAGGCCGCATCGTCCGGCAGCCTCCATATGGACAGCTCGTGGCGCTCATCGCTGCTGAACTTCCATGGCGGCGTCTACAACCAGGTTGATTACACCGATGCCACTGCAGCAGACGACGGCTCAACCTGCATCGTGAGCGCCCTCTCACTGACCCACGTGTAGCCGCGTAGCCTCGAAGCCTCGATCAAAAAAAATTGAATCCCGCGGTTGCCCAACCGGTCAGGATTTATGAACGCAGTAAATCTGACGAGGTAACAGCAATGACTATCGAAGCAGAGACACTCGCTCAACTGACCGAAGCCCTTCAAGAGCGCGGCATGACCCTTGTAACAGACGTCGCATTTACCAGAGCGCCATACCGGCATAACCATCGCTGGGTTTGTAGCGTGGAGTAATCATCGTCATTGCCGGCGGCTCGGAGTAGGCCTCCACCGCCGGCCCTTTTAATGCCTATCCAACGATAACGCCTTCTCGCTGAAGGGTGCGCCTACTGGGAATGCGGGGCCTAGACCAGACTGGACGGGGGAAACGCACAGGGAGCCAGCAGATGGACCCACTAACCTCTGAGCAGTCTAAACCTCAGGAAACTCATGAAGACGTCGACCATCTCAGGTTTCTCCGCGCCCATGAACATATGCATCACCCTTTTGGGAATGATGCATTTGCCCGCAGATCTGAGGCATTCGCCCGTTTCTTCGGCACCCCGTTATTTCTAGGGTCCCAGTCACTGGTAGTCATTATTTGGATGGGTATCAGCTTATCGGGGCTATCAGCGTTCGACCCGTATCCCTTCATACTACTGAATCTGGCCTTTAGCCTGCCGGCGGCTTACGCGGCCCCTCTCATTCTTCTGGCCCAAACTCGCCAAGCCGACCGTGACAAAGCAACCTCCGAAGCAGACGCACGACATCGAGAAGCCATTGCCATGGCCAATCAACGACGGCAGCGGGACGCAGAGATACACAGCAAGCAGCTACTGCAGTTATTGGAGCAAAATACACACCTAACGGAAGTGACAAAGCAAATGAGTGAAAGAATCGAAATCCTTACATCACAAATGCATTCGCATCTGCTTGCTTCATCAGGCGAAGCGCCCACGCGGGAAAACTAAGAATCCCTTTTAATCCAGCCGGGACCGACAGGCTCAGAAGGTTGTCATGGCTCCGGCTCAGACGGGCGCATCACCCTCCACAACTCGGCGCTGAGCCTAGCGAGCAGATTGAGGCTGCGAAGAGAGCATCCACATACTGACTCTCGCCGGCCGATGTTGACGAGATTGACGAATAAAATCGGATGCAGCCCCGAAAACTTCCGCGCCCCCAGAAACAACAAAGCCGCCCGAAGGTGGCTGAGTCGTTTGAATGTAGCTGAGATTGCCGGCGAGTACCTGCGCAAAGGGTCCCAGTGCTACATCGAGGGCAAGCTGGAAACCCGCGAGTGGGAGAAGGACGACATCAAGCGGTACGCCACAGAGGTGCACGTCGACATCAACGGCACCCAGCAGTTGCTGGGCGGCCGGCCTGACAATGAGAAAAACGCCGCCCTATACCGGCGACGTTGGTGGCGGCAGTGAATTAGGGCTTGAAGCCCTCGTCCTGACTTTCATCAGGCTCCGAGATCTCATAGAACTTATCGCTGACTTCCTTCTGTTCCTTCGGCTTATGTTCGGCCTCTGCCTCGAAGCAGCCGCTGAGAGAAAGCGAGGTTACTGCGACAAGAATTGCTCCAATGATGGTGCGTTTCATGAGGTTCCTTCCTGTGAAATGGCCGGGCGTTATACCAAAAATCGATTCCGGCCGCAAAACCTGACACTATGCGCTGCCCGCCAGCGCCTCAACGCTTCCTGATAGGGTTTGGGATATACGCCGACGCCAAAATGCATGACGCGAGCACAACCAGCCAGGCAAGATGCTGGCCTGGATACATCGCTGATAGGCCTCCCCATATCGCCAACAGCGCAAAGCCGATACGGCGCAAACGCTTCGGTGTGAGCCATTCCTGCATGGTTCCGAACCTTTCTCTAAAGCGCATACCACTCTCCTTGTTTGGTAAGCGGCGAAGCATATCACCGGATGCCACATTCACCCAGACGGCGCTGCCCGCCGGCGCCTCAGCGCCTACCGCCGAGGACGGGCGGCAAAGCCGTGAAGAACCAGTAGATTCCAGTTCCTAGCACTAAGGTCCACCGGCTTTGCGGATTGAGAAACATCCCGACCACCCCAAGCGCGATCAGGGTCACGCCAGCCCACCGTCTGCGCTTCGGGTTGAACCATTGCTGGAACGCCCGAATTCTTTCACGCAATTTCATTACCACTCTCCTTGTTCGGTAAGCGTGCCGAAGCATTTCACCACAGCGCTGTCCGCTAGCACATTCCCCGCAAACGAAAACGCCGCCTTGGGTTCGGCGGCGTTGAGGTTCTACGGAAGCCTTCGGCTCACGGTACGTAACCCTTGCTCTTGCTGCGGTCGGTAGGGCCACCCATGTCAAAAAAGTCCTTGGACTTCTGCTCTTCAATTTTGGCCTGCTTCTCAGCTTCGGACTCGAAGCAGCCACTGAGTGACAGCGCAGTAACGGCGACAAGCATAGCGCTAATGATGGTGCGTTTCATGAGGTTCCTTCCTTTGAAATGGCCGCGCGTTATACCAAAAAACGATTCCGGCCGCAAAACGTGACACCACGCGCTGGCCGCCAGCGCCTTCCCCTATTCAACGATAACGCCTCCCCGGCGAGGAGCCACATGGCCGCGTATTACAACGAAATCGACCCATACGCCGCGCAGTGGCTCCGCAACCTGATCAGGCAGGGGCACATAGCGCCAGGCGACGTTGACGAACGATCGATCGAGGATCTGTGGTTCTGAAGCGCATATCCAAGGGCCAACAGATCAGTACGGCAATGGCGGCCCGGTTAACGGCACCTAGAGAGACGCTGACTGGCTCTTCTGCCGGGCTGGAAAGTAGTGGCCAGCAGATCCGCCAGCGCAAGGTGTATGGCATCCGGCAGATGCGGACGTTCCGCGAGTCGGCCACCAGGTACTTCTCGAGCACAAGGATCAGCCGTCGATCAAACTTACGGCTTTGTGCTTGCAGCAACTGGACCCATACCTGGGCGACCTGCAGCTGACGCACATCGACGACCAGGCGCTGGCCCCGTTCATTCGGGACCGGCAGACGGACGAAGACTTGCCGGATGGGAAGGTGAGGAAGGCAGTCAGCAACAGAACGGTCAACATCGCGATCGAGCGTGTGATTCGCGTTCTGTCGCTGGCTTGCCGGAAATGGCGGGACGAAGAGCGCAGACCGTGGCTCGACAGCATTCCGCCGCTGGCCAAGCTGGAGCAGAAGAGAGCCAGTCGGAAGTCCTACCCCATGTCGTGGGACGAACAGTCGATTCTCTTCGGGGAGTTGCCGGACCATCTGCAGCGGATGGGCCTGTTCAAGGTGAACATGGGCTGCCGCGAGCAGGAAGTCTGCAAGCTGAGGTGGGAGTGGGAGATTTCAGTACCCGAGCTCGGAACCAGCGTGTTCCTGATACCTGTCGACCTCAGCGGTCGGCACGAGAACTCTGGCGTGAAGAACCGGGATGAGCGTCTGGTGGTGCTGAACAGCGTGGCAAAATCGATCTTCGACGGGCAGCGCGGGATAAACCGGGAATGGGTGTTTCCCTACAACGGCACCAGGATGCACATGATGAACGACTCTGCTTGGAAGAAAGCGAGGGTGCGCGCGGCAAAGCTCTGGCAGGAGCAACACTTGCGGCCGGCACACTCTGGGTTCGCTTCTATCAGGGTTCACGACTTTAAGCACACTTTCGGCAGGCGCCTGAAAGCAGCTGGTGTAACAGAGGAAGATCGAAAGTCGCTACTTGGCCACAAGAACGGAATCGTGACCAGTCACTATTCTGGCGCGGAGCTGAAGCAGTTGATAGAGGCGGCAAACAAAGTTTCAGCGGCGGACTCGCGTGGGCCGGTGCTGACCATTTTGAAGAGGAGACAGGCGTAAAATCCTGAGAAGTCACGCAAAAGTCACGCACATGAAAAAGGCCATCCCTTTCGGAAATGGCCTAAGTCACTGAAATATATGGTCGGGACGGAGTGATTCGAACACTCGACCCCTTGCACCCCATGCGCTTATTTACTGCATTTCTATGGAATGCTACGGCCCGTCCTAGATCGCCTTAAAGCTAGTAAATACGTGGCCTAATGGCTATATTGTGATCTATTCTTATCCACTTACTTCCACCCTCAGCCAAACGATTCGGTGGGGCAAAAGTGGGGCAAAAATCCGAGGTCGACCTTGGCTAGGGGTAGAGATTGGCGAAGATCACAGTGAAGCAACTCGAAGCACTCACCCCTGCCGACGATGGCATAACGCTACGCGAAGAGGGTGGCTTGACCGCCAGAGTTCGTGCCGGTGTGCGCGGCGTTACAGCTTTGTTCCGCTTTGAGTTCAAAATGGGTGGAGCCAAACGCGACCACCGCCTGGGCAGTTGGCCAAAAAAATCGCTAGCGCAGATTCGTGTTGAGCGAGACGCAGTGAAAGCGAGTGTCCACAAAGGCATAGATCCCGCCACTGCCCGAAAGGCATCTAAGATTGAGGCTCAAGCTGCAGTAGCTGCAACCATCGCTGAGGCCGAACGTCAGGCTGCAGAAAACAAGACATTTGCCGATCTCTTTGAAGCGTGGCTGCGCGACGGAGTGTCTCGTCAGGACGGCAACGCAGAACTGCGCCGTAGCTTCTCCAAAGACGTGCTTCCGGCTATTGGCGACAAACCGCTCCGCACCGTAACTGAAAAAGACCTGCTCACCGTCCTGCGTTCGGTCAAGGCCCGCGGCCTAAACCGCACCGTAGTTATTCGCAGCAAGGACATAGGGCAGATGCTGCGGTGGGCCGAGAAACGTAAACCGTGGCGCACGTTGATGGTCGACGGAAACCCCTCCGACCTGGTTGACGTCAACAAACTCCTCGATCATGACTATCAGGAGCAGCGCGATCGGCTTTTATCCAGTGGCGAGATCCAGGAGCTGCAACAGATTTTCACTCGTTTAACGCGAGATTATGATGCCCTGCCCGCTGGCAAGAAATATTCCGGTATCAGACCCGTGAACTCTCGCGTGCAATGCGCAGTCTGGATCTGCCTCAGCACGCTCTGTCGCATTGGTGAACTACTGAAATCCGAATGGCGACATCTCGACCTAGAGAAAGGCACTTGGTTTGTCCCAGCAGAAGCCACTAAAGGGCATAAGGGCAAACGGCAGGATCACCATGTATTCCTATCCAAATTCGCCCTGGCTCAATTCAAACGTCTTAGAGAAGAAACCGGCCACACACCCTTCTGCTTTCCCAGTAAGGACGAAAGCAGTCACGTTGATACCAAAACAGTCAGCAAGCTGATCGGAGACCGTCAATGCTGTTTCAAAAATCGCAGCAAGCCATTATCTGGCCGCCATCACGATGACTCACTGGTACTAAGCCAAGGTAACAAGGGCGAATGGACTCCGCATGATTTGCGCCGTACGGGAGCGACCATGATGCAAGAACTAGGTGTGACACTTGAGATCATTGATCGGTGCCAGAATCACTTACTGGGAGGTTCAAAGGTGCGTCGACACTATCTACATTATGACTATGCCAAGGAAAAAAATGAGGCATGGAATACACTGGGAGAGCGCCTTGAAAACATCCTTCGAGCTCCAGAAACTGTAGACTAGTCATAAACTAAAGGGAGCAGGACAGGAACAAAGACTTAAGACCACGTTTTCAGTAGCGAACTTTCCGCCTGCCTACAGGACGCCAGTCCTTTGATCCGACGTCGGTAATTCAAGCAGTTTGACAGTGAAATAGGAAAAGCCAGATCTAACTCTACAGCGGCTGAAAAACCATCTGCCGACCTGAGCTCATGACGCCCCCGCGACACGTAACGCATCCAAAACCACCTTGAACGCAGCGGTTTGCTGTCGCCGTGACGGATAATAAAGATGATAGCCAGGAAAGGCTTCCGACCACTCACGCAATACTTCCTCGAGCGCCCCACTACTGAGATGCTCCTGAGCGTGCACATCGGTCACTTGAGCCAACCCCACCCCGGCCAGACAAGCATCGAGTATCTGTAAAGAGCTGTTCATAATAAGGGGCCCTTGCACTCGAATACGGAATTCGTCGCCACCGCGGGTAAATTCCCAAGGATAAAGGCCGCCGTGCGTGGGTAATCGCAAATTAATACACCGGTGCCCCATTAACTCCTCAGGCCGCTGGGGAGCGCCATAACCCTTTAGATAGGAAGGTGAGGCTACGGTAACCATTCGCATAGGAGGGCCGATGGGCACAGCCACCATATCCGCGTCAATGATGCCACCCAACCGTACTCCAGCATCGAATCGCTCGGCGACGATGTCTGTCAGGCCGTAATCAGTCGTCAATTCAATCGTGACCTCGGGATAGGACTCGATCACAGGTCGAAGCTTCGGCCAAAGAACGTGACGCGCAGCAAATTCGTCGGCCGAGATGCGCACCGTCCCTGACGGATGTTGCCCGAACTCCGTCAGCGCCCCAAGATGACCTTCGATCTGTTCCAGCAATGGCGCGACATCCTGCAACAACCGGTCCCCTGCTTGCGTTCTCGTAACACTTCGGGTGGTACGTGTGAGTAACCGTACGCCGAGGCGCTCCTCCAGGCTACGAATTGTCTGGCTAACGGCTGACGGTGATACACCCAGACGCGCCGCCGCACGGGTGAAATTGCTCTCCCTGGCTACCGCAACAAAAACCACAAGATCGCTCAGATTATCTGCCTTCATTATTAAGCTCAGCTTCAAACCGAATTCTCGATTTAACTAATTATCGAATTAAATCGCAATCGGTAAAGTTATCTCAATCTGATTTTCGTGAGGCTAGAAACAACATGACTGCAAACCAGCATTCTGCCGCCGACATGCAAGTGCACCGTGCCGGTTCAACTAAAGCGATCCAAGGGCCTGCTGACTGGTTCACCGGACGCGTGCGGATCGACCGCATCTTCACGGCTCCAGCTCCTGCTCGCATTGGCGTCGCAGTGGTCAATTTCGAGCCGGGTGCTCGTACCCACTGGCACACCCACCCTTTGGGCCAAGCTTTACTGGTTACGGACGGCGTGGGTTGGACACAGTGCGAGGGAGGGCCCAAAACTGAGATCCGAGCGGGTGATCTAATCTGGTGCAACTGTGGCAGGCGTCATTGGCATGGCGCGACTGATACCACAGCCATGCAGCATATTGCGATCAATGAGATTCTGGATGGCAAGGCCGTCGACTGGCTGGAAGCTGTTACTGACGACATCTTTTTAAACAGCTCAGTCCAACGAGATTGAATTGAGGAAAGCCGCAGTATCGCAACCCCAAATCTGGAGAGACACACCATGAATGCTCGCCCCATCCTGGCAGTGATCTGCCTTTCTACCTTACAGCTACCTTTGGCCGACGCGACAGAAGAAGCTGCACAGCGGAAGCAGGAAATCACTAGGGTCGGCACACAGCCCTCCATGGTTGGCTCTAGACAGTTTTTCACGGGTGCAGTACGGATTGATCCGATATGGCCCGCGGACTCTGGCATTAACGCCTCGGGTAGCCTTGTGACATTTGAACCGGGTGCGCGCAGTGCGTGGCACACCCACCCCACAGGCCAGCGCTTAGTCGTCACCGCGGGCGTTGGGCTGACTCAGCAATGGGGTGGTGCGATCAAAGAGATTCGTCCGGGGGATGTAGTGTCGTGTCCGCCAGGCATCAAGCACTGGCATGGTGCTTCTGCAACAACGAGCATGACCCACCTGGCCGTGACTGGTATGGCTGAAGGCGAGAACGTCCACTGGATGGAGAAGGTGACCGATGAACAATACAGCGGGCCACGCGCTCAGTAAGTGGGGCCGAGTGGCTACCGCCCTTACATTCATTATTGGCCTAGGTGCTACGGAACTAGCCTGGCCGGACCCTATCGGAGAGCTGAATTCGATGAGCGACCCCAACACCTATCAAACCAACTCCACGAAACTTAGCCTACAGCAACAAGCCGTTGTCGTGTTGGCTGCGTTTGCCGCCGTGGGTGATATGCCGCGCCTTAATGATGCATTGAACCAGGCGTTAGATGTTGGACTGACGGTCAGCGAACTCCGCGAAGTGCTCATCCAGCTTTACGCCTACGCCGGCTTCCCTCGGTCGCTCAACGCACTGACGGCACTGATGAACGTCCAGGAATCACGCAAACAGCGCGGAATCAACGACACTATGGGTAGAGCCCCTAGCCGTTCGATTCCCCAAGGCGACGCCCTGCTAGCCGCCGGCACAGCCAATCAGACCAAACTGTCGGGTTCTCCGGTCGAGGGGCCTCTATTTGACTTTGCCCCGATTGCCAATCAGTTTTTACGCACCCACCTCTTCGGTGACATCTTCGAGCGGGACAACGTGGACTGGCAAACCCGGGAACTGGCAACCTTGGGCATGTTGTCCGCACTAGGTGGAGTGGAACCACAATTGCAGGCCCACATGAAGATAAGCACAAATACCGGAATCACCGTTTCACAACTGCGGCAGTTGTGCCAGCTCCTCACTGAACACGCTGATGCAGCTATGGGTGATCGCGCAAGAAAGGCTTTAGAGCAACACCTTCAAAATATCAATCCGGCTTAGCCCCCTTCTTCCTTACTGCCACGCGCAGCGAAATGCCGTTGTAAAGAGCTTAGTCAGCACCCACGCCCTCCTACTGGCTGGGCTCAACAGCATTTACGGCTTCCAACTGCGCGCTCATGCGATGAAGCATGCTGATCAGGAGCTCGACTTCCTCGCTCTTCAAATCAGCTATCAGCAATTGTTCTCTCTCAAGCGCGATAACGAGCACGCGATCGTGCAGTGCTATGCCCCGCTTCGTCAGCGATACCGTATGTCGGCAAGCATCTTCGCTGTCTATCTCCGATGATGTGTATGCCCTGACGCCAAGCCTGTACTCCACGGAGCAGCGTGTGACCGCGCTTGGGTGGGGCATCGGGATTGGGCGGGTGGGCGCGATCATTTCTCCGCTTGTCGCGGGTCGGCTCATCGACGCCAACTGGAAGTCAGCCGAACTCTATGTGCTTTTCGCACTGGCATTTGTGCTAGCAGCCATGGCCGTCTGGATGATGAAAAGCCACCCGGTTTGGTTTGCTGCTTCATAGCTGCGCTTGACTGAGCGGATTGCTCCTAGCCCGCATGCGCGGGCTTTTTTTACTCGATGCTTCAGTGTGTTTTCCCTGCTGAACTGATCGCTCTTCGCCTTGAATGTGTTTACGCAAGCATAAATTCGGGGCGATATTTTCACAGCGGAGCCGAAATACGCAGAAGTTTGGCATTTTGCCCATCGGTGAGCACGTAGACCGCACCATCAGAAGCGACTTTGACATCTCGGATTCGCTCGTTCAAATCGCCCAGTAGCAACTGCTGCCCTACGACGCGGCGTCCATCACGCAAAACACGGCGCACCGCACGCTCTTTAAGCGCCGGTACCAGGAGATCCCCACGCCACTCCGGAAACATCGGGCCGTCGTAGATTGCCAGACCAGCAGGCGCTATCGATGGAATCCACTCCAGAATTGCATCCTGATATCCGCGCAATCTGCGGAATGGGGTGATTTGCGCGAAGGGATAATCGATGCCTCCAGTGACAATTGGCCAACCGTAGTTCCCACCCGGCAAGATTTGGTTGATTTCATCGCCGCCGCGAGCACCGTGCTCAGTGATCAGCAAGTCACCGGTTGTTGGGTCGACAGCAATACCTTGGGCGTTGCGATGCCCGACGCTATAGATCTCTGGAGCAGCACCGGCTTGATCAACAAACGGGTTGTCCGCGGGCGGCCTGCCCTGGCGGTCCAGCCGGACCACTTTGCCTAAATGGTTAGCGAGGTTTTGCGCCTCCTCACGCCGAACACTGCCGTCGCCCAGCGAAAGCACCAGCGTGCCGTCACCAAGAAATGCTATACGCCCCCCGTTGTTGCCCGCACGCGCCTTCAACGTCGAACTGAACAGCACACGAACATCCTCGATCCGGTCGCCTACCAGTCTGGCCCGCAACAGGCGTGTTCCATTCGCATCAGCATCGCCGTAGCCCATCGTCAGGTAGAGCCAACCGTTCTGCTCGAACTGCGGATCCAGAACCACGTCCATCAACCCAGTGACGCCGCCTTGCTGAAAGATTGGTGGTAAACCATTGAGCTCGACCTGTGAGGACGTACCATCGACAGCGACAATCAGTAAACGTCCGCTCATCTCCGTGACGAGCGCTCGGCCGTCGGGCAGAGATGCCACGGACCATGGCCGGTTTAACCCTGTAATCACAGTTTGGACCACATAGCTGCCAGGGTCTACGGCTGCGGGTTTACCACCTGGCCCAGGCGCCATGATGAAAAAGCTCACTAAGGGAGCAATTACGAGCAGTGCCGCTGCCATGGCATAGCGCCCGGTATGCCGCCACTCACCGACACGCGACAAATGTACAGGCGAAGTCATTCGGGCATACACAAGCCCAGCAACGATTGCGGTCAACGACATCAACGAATGGCCGAGAAGCTCCCGGCTTCCCGGTATCGCGGGCATGGGGATCACCGAGCGCATCAGCCAGAGCAAAACCCATAGGCATATAACGGACAGCGTCGCAAAAACCATCATGCGCCAGGTTGACCGCGAGCCC
This sequence comes from Pseudomonas sp. LFS044, assembly GCF_047978245.1. NCBI lineage: Bacteria > Pseudomonadati > Pseudomonadota > Gammaproteobacteria > Pseudomonadales > Pseudomonadaceae > Pseudomonas > Pseudomonas sp. LFS044. The sequence goes on along the minus strand of NZ_JBFPFX010000001.1, from coordinate 142,636 downwards.
CCTATTAACAAATGCCCGACCAAAACCGCAGGGAACAGCGCAGCGACGGCGATGCCGAACATTACAGGACCGAATCTCGCCAAGTCTTCTAGCGTAGTCCACACCCTGACCGAGGTGGTTACCGGGGCGCCGAGTTCGACGAGGTGGCCAAACACTATCTGGGTCTGGACGATGCTTGCGAAGGCACCAGTGGCCACAGCCGCGGCAAGAAAAGCAGCGATGTGTCGAATAGAGGAAATCATCTGGCTCCTTCGCGTTCGTTTAAGCGCCAGCGCTAGCGACGTCTCTTTCCTGATGCATCCTTCGAGCGCAGCGCATCAAGGACCAAAGAGAAAGCGGGTGAAGGCTGACGCCGACTCGGATAATAGAGGTAATAACCCTCAAACGGTGCACACCAATCATCCAACACTCGGATGAGCCGACCTTCATCGATATGGGGCGCAAACTCTTGCTCAGGGAGGAAGGCAATACCCAAGCCCTCCAGCGCAGCTTGTACGATATGCGGGGTACTATTGAGCGTGACCTGTCCCTCGACGCGGACATTGAGCTCCTTCCCTTTGCGGCCGAACTCCCAGACATAAAGGCCACCGTGCGTGGGAAAGCGCAGGTTGATACAGCTGTGCGTTGTCAGGTCTTGCGGCCGCTTAGGCTTTGGATTTTTGGCAAAGTAACTCGGTGCAGCGACTGCCGCCATGCGCAACTTGGGACCGATCGGTACTGCAATCATGTCTTTGTCGATGGTGTCGCCCAAGCGTACGCCGGCATCGAAGCGGTCAGCCACGATGTCCCTGAACCCGTAGCTAACGTCGAACTCAACCTGGACATCTGGATATTTATGGAGCAAAGGCGCGACTTTTGGCAGCAGCGTAGTCTTCAGTACATGGTCCCCACAGGTTATTCGCACTATGCCTGCGGGCTTATCGCGCAGCTCTGTCAACACCTCAAGCTCTGCCTCAATCTCCTCGAAACGATGCCCGATCGCCTGTAACAGGCGTTCGCCAGCAACTGTAGGGGAAACGCTACGCGTGGTGCGGGTCAGCAGGCGTATCTCCAAACGGGCCTCAAGGCCGCTGATGGCCTGACTCAAAGCCGATTGTGTCACGCCCAGCAACGCAGCCGCCCGCGTGAAGCTTCCTTCACGGGCGACGGTGACAAAGGAGAGAAGATCATTGAGGTTGCGCTTAATCATGTGCCTAGTCTCTCACGACAATCTCATTAGCACCACTTATAGACCCTTTAAGCATTAGTTAGCTAGTCGCGACTTGGTGAGCACGCGAGAATGAAGGCCACTAATTGCACAAACGATTCAGTCCGCGACAAGTCAGCCACTTTACGTAAACAAGGGCAGCGCCCCCACCCCGCACACTGGAGGAAGGGCGCCGCAACGCCACTCCAGGCCACCAACGCAATCTAAAATATGCGTGCCTGCACCAGCAGTGAGCGACTTTTTCATCCCAATCAAGCCTAATCATTACAGGCGAACAGGAGAGGAAATTTCCAATGACTGAGACCAGCGAAACTGGCAATTCAACCGCCTTCTTGGACAGCACGGACGTTAGCCGTCGAAACATGTTGAAGATGACCGGCACTGGAATCGCGGTATTGAGCGTAGGCAGCATTGCGGCCGATGCGGTCGCCGCCCAATCACAGCTGAACCTGACCGACAAGTGGGACAAGACATTCGCAAAAAGCAGCAAAGTCGACCACACGAAAGTAACGTTCAAGAATCGCTACGGCATCACCTTGGCTGCTGACCTTTATCGACCAAAAAATGCCAATGAAAAGCTGGCGGGGATAGTTGTTTGCGGCCCATTCGGGGCGGTGAAGGAGCAGTCGTCCGGCCTCTACGCACAGACCATGGCGGAACGCGGCTTCATCACTTTGGCATTCGATCCGTCCTACACCGGCGAAAGCGGCGGCGAACCGCGTAATGTCGCATCGCCAGACATCAATACAGAAGATGTCAGTGCCGCTGTTGATTACCTAGGTCTGCTAGCGGCAGTTGATCGCGATCGCATTGGCGTCATCGGAATATGCGGCTGGGGCGGAATGGTTCTGAATGCCGTCGCTGCGGACAAGCGCGTCAAGGCGGTTGTTGCCAGCACCATGTACGACATGACTCGCGTTATGTCCAAGGGCTACAACGACAGCGTAACCCTTGATCAGCGTACTCAGACCTTAGAGCAGTTGAGCCGCCAGCGCTGGGTGGATGCCGAAAAAGGCGCTCCGGCCTACCAGCCACCCTACAACGAACTCAAGGGTGGCGAACCGCAGTTCGCGGTGGACTACCACGATTACTACATGACGAAGCGCGGCTTCCATCAACGCTCGGTCAATTCCGGCAATGCTTGGACGATCACGACCCCCATCTCGTTCATGAACATGCCGATACTGACCTACATCAAGGAAATCTCGCCACGCCCGGTGCTGTTCATTCACGGGGAAAAGGCCCACTCACGCTACTTCAGTGAAACCGCTTATGCGGCAGCCGCTCAACCCAAGGAGCTCGTCATCATCCCGGGCGCCAATCACACCGATCTGTATGACCGTGCAGATGTGATCCCCTTTGACAAGCTGACCTCGTTCTTCAAGCAGCATCTGGCCTAAGGATTCAAAGCTCCACGCCATGACGGTGCGCGTTCGACCATGGATAGACCGAAGTTCATTGCACTGCGCCGAAAGCATTACGCGAATAGCGCCCCCTGCTGCTTGCGAGAGCAATGTTCGCTTCGATGTATTCAAGGTCGGACCCACCAACCTACCTTGGCAAGCACAGCAAGTTGCCAATTGAACAAGGAGGTTTGCAATGACAACTCGACGCGACTTTCTCTCCGGGCTTGCGGTAGCCAGCGCAGGGCTCGCCCTGGGCAGCACCGCCACGCTTGCCAGCCAGGCATCTGGCGGCGTAAGCGTGCCTACTCAAACCCACTCCACGACTCCTATGAGGACCCTCATGAAGACCGTGCCACTAGGTGGCTGGGGCACTCCTCCTTTTTCATACAACTGGACGGTCAACGCATCCTGATCGACCCGGTCTTCAGCACCAACGCCGCACCGGTGCCTGGCGCCGTCCGCGCGTTCGATGGCACTAGCCTTTATAGCGCACAGGACATGCCGCAGATCGATGCCCTGCTGATCAGCCACGACCACTACGATCATCTGGACTACCCGACCATCGTTGCCCTACGCCCCAAAGTCCGTCATGTGATCGTGGGGCTTGGGGTAGGCGCGCATTTCGAGGCTTGGGGGTATGACCAGGGCAACGTCCGCGAGGCCGACTGGAACGAGGTCGTCGCGCTAACTCCACAGGTACAGATACACATCACCCCGGCGCGTCATTTTTCGGGTCGTACGCTCACTCGCGACCAATCCCTATGGGCCGGTTATGCGCTAGTTACCCCCAAGCACCGGTTTTTCTTCAGCGGCGACTCAGGTTACGGACCACATTTTTCCGAGATCGGCCAACGGCTTGGCCCATTCGACTGGGTGGCTCTCGACATGGGTCAATACGATGCACGCTGGGCCAACGTCCACATGAATCCAGAGCAGGCGGCACAGGCGGCCGAAGACTTGGGAGCGAAGGTACTGATACCCGCGCATACCGGCCGTTTTTCGCTTTCTCCGCATGATTGGAACGACCCGTTCAAACGCATCACGGCTGCCAGCCAGGGCCGCACCTACGCGCTTTGGACACCAGAGATCGGCCAGCCAGCTTACCTGGATGGCCGCACACAGACTTTTACACCTTGGTGGGAAGGCCTAGTACGGTCGGATGTCGCGCTCGAGCCAAGGAAGTGAAGGCAAGCGCTCTTACCATCCCGAAGCAATCCCCAAGCCGTCTATTTCCGGCTGAGGAACAGCTTGTTCGGAGTTTACCTAGTGATCCAATCTAACAATGAGACTAACGACACCCGCTTCGCTTGCGTGGGATGCGGCGCCTGTTGTCGCGGTCGGTTTGTGCCTCTGACCCTAAACGAAACGCATGCTTGGCTCCGTCGTGGCCATTCCGTTGCCGTGTTGCTGGAGGCATTCGACGAGACAGCGTGGCCCCAAGGGGCACCTGAATTCGACTACAACACATTGCGATCAGCGCCGGTCACATGCGGATCTGCCTCACTGCAAGTGATCGCAATCTTCGCGGCCAATGTCATCCCTCAATGTCCCAATCTCGGGGAGGATGATCTCTGCTCCATCTATGCCGAGCGGCCTCTGGTCTGCCGGATTTACCCAATGGAGATCAACCCATTCATTGCTCTGTCACCATCCTCAAAAGATTGCCCTCCTGAAAGCTGGGATCAAGGAGCCCTGCTGGGCTCTGATCGCGAACTCACAAATCAGATCTTGCAATCTCGTCAGGCAGATCGAGACGATGCTCAACGGAAGATTCAATTATGCGAGGCGATGGGACTGACAGTCGCAGCGTGGAAAGGTAACGGACTCACCATCCACATGCCCACGAGTGAGGCAATGCTGGTCGCCCTTGAGAGCCTCGAGGCCAGGGATTCGTCGCAGTCTACATGGCGTATCAAAGCAGAAGATGAAGATCTGCTGGAAGCGCTCGAGCGTCGTTCTTACGCCCTGGAAGGGGGTGCCAGCACAGACTTCATTTTCCATCAGCTGTAAATTTGAAGCGCCAGAATCAACACAACTCAGACATTCAACCCGAGGAAGATCCAGCACGTATCAATCCTCGGTTACTGCCCTCGTATCCAAACACTGCAGTAGATACGCTCTGCACGCTCGTAAGCTACTTTTCTCAGCCCCCCATACAAGCCCCGTTTGATTAGCCTGGCTAATAGGCTCTTTAAGCATTAGTTAGCTAGTTCCAATCTGTTTGCCAGGGGAAAATAGACCCAGGGCTTATACGAGCCTTAGTACAACGTACAACCGAGGCAGAGGTATCACTGCCAAGACGATCACATGACAAAAAGTCACCCCACCTAGGGGTTAGGTCGATCAGTGCTCTGGGGCTCGCTACGTTGCTGCCACTCATGAACACAACGATGCACTCTCAAGGCCTCACTGCTGCCTGGGTCACTTCAATTCGCCATGCCCTTCTTCAGCAGATTTGCATGCTCTATTACGCTTTCGAAACAGGAAAAATCAAAGAAACCCCATGACTTCCAGTAGCTCAGACATACCTATGCAAGCGTCAATCGAAGCGGTTGATGGCGAAAAACCCGCCTTCTGGAGCGGTGTATTTGCGATGTCACTCTGCGTGTTCGCACTCGTCGCCTCCGAATTCATGCCCGTCAGCTTGCTGACTCCTATCGCTGGCGATCTTCGAATCACAGAAGGAATGGCTGGACAAGGCATCGCAATCTCCGGCGCTTTCGCAGTGCTGACCAGCCTGTCGATTTCGGCCCTGGCCGGAGATATGGATCGCAAAAAGCTGCTTCTGCTGTTGACAGTGTTAATGGGTGTGTCTGGCTGCATCGTGGCATTGGCACCTAACTACGTAACATACATGGTAGGTCGCGCACTCATTGGCGTCGTAATCGGTGGTTTTTGGTCGATGTCGGCAGCCATGGCGATTCGATTGGTACCTCCCAACCAAGTACCCAGAGCCCTGGCCATATTCAACGGCGGCAATGCACTGGCAACCGTGATTGCTGCTCCGCTGGGAAGCTATCTAGGCAGCATCATCGGTTGGCGAGGGGCGTTCTTCGCCTTGGTCCCCGTGGCCGTGATTACATTGGTTTGGCAATGGCGCGCGTTGCCTTCTCTGAAGCCAGAGGCCCGGGCATCTGGTACTGGCAACGTATTCAAAGTGCTCAAAAGCCGCACTGTCGCCTACGGCATGGCAGGATGCGGAGCATTCTTCATGGGACAGTTCGCACTGTTCACCTACTTGCGTCCATTCCTTGAAACGGTGACCAAGGTCAACGTGTCCACGCTGTCACTGGTTTTGCTGGTGATCGGAATAGCAGGCTTTGTTGGCACCATAATCATCGGCCAGGTTCTTGAACGCAGCCTTTACCGCCCCCTCATGATCGCTCCGATTCTGATGGCTGTAATTGCGGTAGCTCTGATTGGGTTCGGAGGCTGGATGATACCCGTCGCAATTCTACTGGGCCTGTGGGGGCTGGTAGCGACGTCCGCTCCGGTAGGTTGGTGGAGCTGGATCGCGCAGACAATGCCAAACGATGCCGAAGCGGGTGGCGGACTGATGGTCGCGGTAGTCCAGTTTTCCATCGCTTTGGGGTCCACCATTGGTGGAGTGCTGTTCGATAGCAACGGCTATCAAAGTACCTTCATCGCGAGTGCCATTGTATTGCTGGTTGCATCTCTCCTGACCTTTAAGACATCGCGGGTGCAAGCGCAAGAAAATGCCTAGCCCGCCTGCACTTTGCAAAGAGGCGCTTATGAATTGCGACACTATCTGTAACCGCGCCGCGGCTCAACGCGGCACGACGGAACTGCAAGCCCGCCCCTTTTCTGGTGGCCGGAGGGGAGTCCGACAGTGTGCAGTGGCAATGCTTTTCTTTGCACTGTGGGGTGCCCCAGCCGCGTACGCGGCTGGGGCCTCGCAGCCTGATACACCTGCAGAGGTTGTAACAGATACGCTCGTGAGTTCGGAGAAATCACGTATGTTGATGACCATTGGCGAACGTCGTTTCGTCATCACCTTGGCCGACAACGAGGCCGCGCGCGCATTCGCTTCCCTTTTGCCGCTGACGCTGGACATGGAGGAACTCAACGGCAATGAGAAGAAGAAAGAGCTGCCGCAAGCACTGCCCACATCGGTGATCCGCCCCGGAAGGATTAATACCGGCGACCTTCTGCTCTGGGGGGACCGCACCGTGGTTGTCTTCTACCAGACTTTCAACTCCCCCTACTCCTATACCTCCCTGGGCCACATAGATGATCCAGCCGGGCTAGAGCAAACCGTTGGACGTGGCGATGTGCGGGTAGTGTTCTCCAAGAACTAGCTGCGGATGAAACACTGGAGACCTCGTATTGAAGAGTCTTGCGTGGTGATTCATGCACTGACGTATCAGGATAAGGGACAGCACGGTCTGGCTGAGATACCAAGTAAATAAAGGATGAGCGAGATGAAAAATGTGTTGTTGCTAGGCGCCAATGGACATACCTCCCGAGAAATCATTCCCCGCTTGCTTGAGCAGAACGACGTGCATTTGGGGCTGTTCCTGCGCCGGGCCGAACGTCTCAAATACCTTGCCAGAGAATGCGTCGACATTATCGAGGGCGACGCCCGAGATCCTGAATCGCTGAAGAAGGCTATCCAGGGTCAAGACATCGTGATCTGCACGATGGGGGGCATGGACCTCGGTGAGAAAATTCGGACGGTGGTCCATGTAATGGAAGAAGTGGGCGCTCCACGGATCATCGCGATCAGCGCGGGTGGCATCTACGACGAGTTACCCGAACCGTTCAATACATGGGACAAAGGAATGACGGGATACACCAGACCAACCAATCTGCAAGCAGCTGAGGAAATCGAGAATTCTTTGCTCAAATTTACCATCCTGCGCCCGGTTTGGCTGAGCGATCAGGCTACGGATGCCTTCGAACTGACGCGCAAAGGTGAAGAATTCAAGGGCACAGAGACCACACGTTCAAGTATTGGCCGTTTGATAGCCGATATCGTGCGCAACCCTGACCTCCACGTTGGTGAGAACCTGGGAATAAGCTTGCCTTCTACCGACGGAGATAGGCCAGCGGCATACCGCTGATCGTCGAACGACTTGGCGGTTCGATAGTGACAGATCAAGCCCCTCAGCAAAGCAATTGATGCGTGTGCAGGAGAACCGAAGTCATTCCTGAACAGGCGATTGTATGCCCACCCTTTGCTTACAAAAGATCGATTTATCAACCGACTGATTACAGGTGAGCCATGGAGCTGAAAATCAACCAGAAGACCTATCAGGTCGAGACCGACGCCGACACGCCGCTGCTGTGGGTGATTCGTGACGAACTGGGCCTGACTGGTACCAAATATGGCTGCGGCTTGGCCCAGTGCGGCGCCTGCTCGGTACTGGTGGACGGCAATGTGGTACGCGCCTGTGTCACACCGGTGGCCGGCGTTGCCGACCGCGAAGTGACGACCATCGAAGCCATTGAAGACGACGAAGTGGGCAGGCGCGTCGTGACCGCCTGGGTCGAGCACCAGGTCGCCCAATGCGGTTACTGCCAGTCCGGCCAGGTGATGGCAGCTACCGCACTACTCAAGCACACCCCGCAGCCGAGCGATGCGCAGATCGATGCGGCAATGGTCAATCTCTGCCGCTGCGGCACCTACAACGCCATCCATGCCGCCATGGATGATCTGGCCCGCGGGGGCAAAATCTGATGAAGACGCCCAATTACGACCTTTCGCACTTACCCGCTGGCGAAACCGTCAACCTGTCCCGTCGACGCTTTCTTGGCGGCGCCGCCGTCGGTGCGCTGGTACTGGGCTTCGGCCTGCCGATGGGATCCGCTCGGGTCCAGGCTGCGATCACAGCGACAACCGAGCGAGGCACGCAAGTGCCAGCGTTCCTGGAAATCCGCCCGGACAGTACCGTGCGCCTACTGTGCCCCTTCATGGAAGGCGGGCAAGGTACCTACACCGCCATGGCACAGATCGTCGGTGAAGAGCTAGACGCCGACCCGTCCACCTTCGTGGTCGACAGCGCCCCACCCGGCGAAGCCTACATCGTCACGGAGAATGGAATGCGTGTTACTGGCGGCAGCATGTCGGTGCGCATGAGCTATCCGATCATGCGGCGCCTAGGCGCCCTGGCGCGGACAATGCTGATGCAAGTTGCGGCCGCCCAGTGGGGCGTGCCTGTGACCGAACTGTCCACCGAACCTGGCAAGGTGTTGCACGCGGCATCCGGTCGAAGTCTGTCCTACGGGGAGTTGGCCGAGCAGGCGATGGATCTGCCTGTTCCAGATCCAGCCAGTGTCAAACTGCGTGACCCAAGCCGGTTCCGCTGGATCGGTAAGCCAGTGCGCCGCATCGATGCCTACGACAAATCCACCGGCAAGGCTCAGTACAGCATCGACATCAAAGTCGACGGTATGCTCCAGGCCGCAGTCCAACATGCACCACGCTTGGGAATGACTGTAGGTCACCTGCGCAACGAAGCACAGGTCAAGACCATGAAGGGCGTGCATTCGGTGCATCAGTTGCCAGGTGCTGTCGCAGTGGTCGCCGAACGTTGGTGGGACGCTAAACGTGCCGTGGAGGCGCTTCAGGTCGACTGGCAGGAGCCAGGCCCCAACTCCAAGGTACGGCCGATGCCCAAAGACTTCTCCAGCGATGCCTGGCGCGAGCATCTGGCCGCCCAGCGCGGTCCAGGTCGCGACGACGAGAATCAAGGGGATGTGGCTGCCGTTCTCGCCAATGCCAAGACGATTGTGGAGGCTAGTTACCACAACCAGTACCTTAATCATGCACAGTTGGAGCCACCGTCAGCCATCGCGCGCTTCAACCGGGATGGTTCACTGGAGGTGTGGCTGCCCAATCAGGCGCCAGACATGTTCCGCGACGACATCGTCAAACGTACCGGCCTGGCGCCCGAGCAGATAACCCTGCACTCGCCGCTTCTAGGTGGTTTCTTCGGACGCCATTTCCTATACGACTCGGCCAATCCTTACCCGCAAGCCATTTTGCTGGCCAAGGCTGTCGGCCGGCCAGTCAAGCTGATCTGGAGTCGCGAAGAGGAGTTCTTGCGCGATGTGCTGCGGCCCGTCGCCGTAGTCAGGTTCCGCGCAGCATTGGATGACAAGGGTCTGCCAATCGCCCTTGAAGCGGTGAGTGCAACAGAAGGGCCTGTCGAAGGCGTCGCCAACAAGCAGAGCGATACTGTCGATCACACAGCCGTCGAAGGGCTGTCCGGCAAAGCGTACGCCATCCCGAACAAACGCACAGCGCAGATCTATGTCAAAGGCCCAGCTATGCTCGGCTACTGGCGTTCGGTGGGCAATTCGCTGAACGACTTCTTCTATGAAGCATTCCTTGACGAATTGGCAGACAAGGGCGGCAAGGACCCTTTCGAGCTGCGCCTGCACCTGCTGCGTGAAAACCCGCGACTGACCACTCTGCTGCAGGCTGTGGGCGACCTGTCCGGGGGCTGGAAGCGCGGGCCGTTCACTGCCGAGGACGGCAGCACACGCGCGCGTGGGGTGGCGATGGCCTCACCGTTCGGTACACACACCGCGGTTATTGCCGAAGTCTCCATCGAAAATGGTCAAGTGAAGGTGCATGACATCTGGCAGGCGATCGATCCGGGCAGCATCGTCAATCCGGCGATCGTCGAAGCACAAGTCAACGGTGCGGTAGCGCTAGGGCTTTCACAGACCCTTCTGGAGGAAGCCGTGTGGATTAACGGCACCCCTCGGGCACGCAACTTCGACCTCTATCCAATATTACCGCCCCAGCGCATGGCTCGAGTACATGTACGCATTGTCGAGAGCGGCGAAAAAATGGGTGGCATTGGCGAGCCGCCACTGCCGGCTGTGGCTCCCGCCGTGGCCAATGCAGTGGCGCAGCTCACGGGTCAGCGTGTGCGCAGCCTGCCAATGAGCCGCCACAGTTTCAGTTGACCGGAAAAGGACAGCTCCATGATCCAACGTAGTTTCGCAAGAACCGCGAGCTGGTTGACACTGCCCTGCCTGCTCGCGGCAGGCCTATTGGCTTGGTACGTCACCCGCGTGCCTGCCACCCCGTTCGTCAACGAGCAGAACGTCAGCTTTGAGCCAGCGCTGGTCAGCCGCGGCGAGTATGTGGCCAGGCTCAGTGACTGTGTCGCTTGCCATAGCCTGCCCGACGGAAAGCCCTTCGCCGGCGGGCTGACAATGGCCACGCCACTGGGTGCAATTCACGCCACCAACGTCACTCCGGACCCTACCACCGGCATCGGCAACTACAGCCTCGCCGACTTTGACCGCGCCGTGCGCCACGGCATAGCGCCAGGTGGGCGCCGGCTCTACCCTGCCATGCCCTACCCTTCCTACGCCAAGCTCAGCGATGACGATGTGCGTGCATTGTATGCCTTCTTCATGAAGGGCGTGCAGCCTGCGCAACAGGCGAACATCCCCAGTGACATACCCTGGCCGCTGAATATGCGCTGGCCGATAGCGCTGTGGAACGGAATGTACGCCGCGACTACGCCGTATGCCACCAAGGACGGGCAAAACCCACTATGGAACCGTGGTGCCTACATCGTCCAGGGGCCCGGCCATTGCGGCAGTTGCCACACCCCGCGTGGGCTGGCCTTCAACGAAAAAGCCCTGGATGAGGGGGGCAAGCCGTTCCTGGCGGGCGCGCTGCTCGATGGCTGGTACGCGCCAAGCCTGCGCAACGACCACAATACCGGTCTTGGCCGCTGGAGCGAGGCCGAGATCGCGCGTTTCCTCAAGACCGGGCGTAACAAGCACGCAGTGGTCTATGGCTCGATGACCGAAGCCTTCAACAACTCTACCCAGTTCATGAGCGATGACGACCTGGCCGCGGTTGCCCATTATCTTAAATCATTGCCGGGCGACCCACAGCGTGACGGTGCCCCCTGGCGGTACCAGGCCGTTTCTGCTGGGGAGCGCCTGAGCAGCCCCGGCGCCCACACTTATGTGACTCGCTGCGCCTCGTGCCATGGCCTCGATGGCAGGGGCCAGGCCGAATGGATGCCGCCACTCGCCGGCGCGACCTCAGCGTTGGCCAAAGAGAGCGCTTCGGCGATCAACATCACCCTCAACGGCTCGCAGAGGATCGTCGCCGCCGGCCTGCCGGATGCCTACCGCATGCCAGCATTCCGCGAACACCTGTCTGACCAGGAAATTGCCGATGTGCTGAGTTTTGTCCGCAGCACTTGGGGTAACCAGGGCGGTGCGGTGGATGCACAGGCCGTCGGCAAACTGCGCGGGCATACCGACCCGGCCAGCAGCAGCCCGATAATCTTGCACATGCGCTGAGGAATACTGCCAATGGAAAGTATCGACCTACTGGTTCTGCGCACCGCCCGCGACTGGCTGCAGGCTGGGCAGCGAGTATTGTTGGCTACCGTGGCCCGTACTTGGGGATCGTCACCCAGACCAGTTGGGTCGATGATGGCCCTGCGCAATGACGGCCGAGTGATTGGCAGCGTGTCCGGGGGCTGTATCGAGGATGATCTCGTCCATCGCTACACTACGGCGTACCAGGGTGAAGGAATCCCGGAGGGACCACCACGTGTGGTCCGCTATGGTGTCAGTGCCGATGAAGCTCACCGATTCGGCTTACCTTGCGGCGGTACCCTGGAGTTAATCCTCGAATTCAGCCCGTCATTGTCGAGCCTGGGGCAACTGCTGCCCCGCCTGGATGCAGGCAATCTGGTACGTCGCCAGCTAGACCTCGGCAATGGGAAGGTTCAGCTGACGACTACCCACACGCCCGAGCAATTCAGCTTCGATGGCGAGAGCATGACCAATACGCTGGGCCCCGGCTATCGCATGCTATTAATCGGTGCTGGCGCGCTGACCGAATACCTCGCGACCATGGCCCTGTTCAACGGCTTCAAGGTGACTGTATGCGACCCCCGCCGGGAATACATGGACAGTTGGACCATCGCGGGCGTGGAGAAAACTGTCGGCATGCCGGACGACGTGGTCAGAGCGTTTGCCCCCGACTTGCGCAGTTGCATCGTCGCCCTCAGTCACGACCCTAAGCTAGACGACCTGGCCCTGCTCGAAGCTTTGCATAGCCCAGCTTTTTACATTGGGGCGATAGGCTCACGACGCAACAGCCAGCTTCGTCGTGAGCGTCTGATCGAACACTTCGGCGAAACCGCAGTATCGCTAAAGCGCCTGCACGGCCCAATTGGCATCTACATCGGTAGCAAGACGCCTGCGGAGATCGCAGTCAGTGTCATGGCTGAGGTGCTAGCCATTAAAAATGCTGTGGAGTTACCGCCGGAAATGAACGTAACCCTGGCAAAACGCGGTCATGCTCGAGACCGCTTGGCAATTTGAACGAGGTTTGCCCTATAGCCGTGTAAACGTGCCAAGCGCATCTTGGTGGAAGGCTATAGGGCACTTTAACGTTATCAGGGTCACACTCGATCATTCTTTTGCCAACAGGATTCTTGGAAAGGCTGAGGGCTAGATAAACCACCCAGCCCTCTCTATCAGTAGAGAGCCTCAGCCACCACGGATGATTTCCAGGACTGCATCGGTGATTTGTCGGGTAGTCGCGCTGCCACCTAGATCCGGGGTTTGCAGGCCACTTTTTGTAACGGTTTCAATGGCAGTCATTAGCTCCTGCGCGGCACTTTGCTCACCCAGATGTTCAAGCATCAGCGCAGCGGTCCAGAATGTTGCGATCGGGTTCGCTACCCCTTTGCCAGTAATGTCAAAGGCCGAACCGTGGATCGGCTCAAACATAGACGGAAATTTACGTGATGGGTTGAGGTTTGCTGTAGGTGCGATACCTAGGCTTCCCGATAGCGCTGCGGCAAGGTCGGAGAGAATATCAGCATGCAGATTTGTCGCCACGATGACGTCGAGCGAGCCAGGCTTAAGGACCATTCTGGTGGTTACGGCGTCCACCAGTTCCTTGTCGAACCGAACGTCCGGAAAGTCTTTTGCTACTTCGAAGAAGATCTCATCCCAAAGTACCATTCCGTGCCGCTGAGCGTTGGATTTGGTCACCAGAGTCAGATGCTTGCGCGGGCGACTTTGAGCGAGTTCGAAGGCAAATCGGTGAATACGTTCAACACCGGTGCGAGTGAAGACAGAGACTTCGGTCGCCACCTCCTCCGGCAGCCCCTTGTGAACCCGCCCGCCGTTCCCGGAGTACTCCCCTTCGGAGTTTTCCCGCACAACGACCCAGTCAATCTGCTCACCGTTATGCAGAGGACTTTTCACACCTGGCAACACTCGAGCCGGCCGCACGTTGGCATATTGATCGAATCCTTGGCAAATGGGCAGTCGCAATCCCCAGAGCGAGATATGGTCTGGAACGTTGAGTGCCCCCACCGCGCCGAAGAAGATCGCGTCAAATGTCGCCAATTCATCGAGCCCACCATCTGGAATATATTGTCCGGTGGCCAAGTACTGCTCCGAGCTCCAGTCGAAGTGCTTAAAATCCAAGCTAAACCCGGAGCGTTTGGAAAGTGCTTGCAGTACTTCCACGCCAGCTGCGATGACTTCTACACCAATTCCATCTCCCGGAACGGCTGCAATCTTATAGGCACTCATAACCATGAACCCCACTTAAAATTTATCTGCACACTCCACGAACCGGCGCTCCGGACAGGGTGCAAGCCGAGTATAAGCAATGAGCTAATTTTCGATATTAATAAAAAATTACGACATTCGTGAATGGGCGGAAATAATGAGCCAAACGACGCTGGATCTGTCTTTTTTCCACTTGCTGGCGAGTAACGGCAGCCTCGCGGCCGCAGCACGCGAGCTCGGAGTAACGCCTCCTGCCGTCAGTAAGCGCCTGTCAGCACTGGAAGCCCGACTGGGTGTTCGCCTGATCAATCGCACCACCCGTTCGATGAGCCTCACCTCCGACGGCGAGCTGTACTTCTCACAAGCTGCGCGGATCCTTACCCAGATCGAAGAGCTTGAGCAGAGCATCAGCAACCGACGATCCACACCCAAAGGTCTGATCCGCGTGCATGCGTCACTCGGTTTTGGCAGGCGTCACATAGGCCCTGCGCTCGCGGCGTTTTATGCTTTGTACCCGGAAGTTGAAATCCAGTTAGAGATCAGTGACCACCCGGTTGACTTGGCAAGCCATGCGTTCGATCTAAGCATTCGCTTCGGGACTCTTCCGGACGCAGCTCTCCACGCCCGAAAAATTGCCTCGAATCGCCGACTCCTGTGCGCATCACCAATCTACCTGGAAAAACATGGCACGCCGCAGCGACTGACCGATCTACAGAAACACAACTGCATCTTCCTACGCCAGAATGAGACTACTCATGGGGTATGGAGCTTTACCAATGGTGGCCGCGAGCAAAACATCAAGATTCGCGGAGCCCTTGGTTGCAATGACGGTGAAGTCGCGTTGAATTGGGCTTTGGACGGCTACGGGATACTGCTGCGCGCCGAGTGGGACATTGCTAGATACGTGCGCAGTGGTCGTCTGCGCCTGGTACTCGAAGACCAGACGCCCACACGTGCCGATGTTTATGCGGTGTACCCGCAGCAATTGCATATGTCAGCACGTGTACGGAGGCTGATCGACTTTCTAGTAGAGCGTTTCAAGCACATCGATCACCTTGAAAGCGCTGCTCTGAGGTGACCAATACTGGCAACCTGGTAATGAAACGCTCAGAGGATGGATAGCGGATAATCGAGTATCACCCGCACCTCATCGATATCAACGTGTCGATAACCTGTCGAGGCTCGGTGAGTAGCCTGGCGAAGTCGAACGGCCAGATTCCTAGCAGGTCCGGATTGCACGACATACCTGACCTCAACGTCCCGTTCCCAGTGTCGAGGATTGGAACCCTCAGGATAGGAATAGCGCTTGATGTAGAAGTGGTTATCACTGTCACTATTGGAAATCTGGTCACCGCGAATGTAACGCGTCGTCAATGACAGCCCCGGTACACCCAAAGGGGCGAAATCCAAGTCATACCGCAATTGCAGCGAGCGCTCGTTGGCTTCAGTGAAGGTGGAGTACTGAACGGCGTTTGCCAGCATGACACCTCCACCTTGGGTACCGAAGCCAACCCAATCCATCGGTTCGTTACTGTCGACCTTTTGATAGGCGAACGTCAGGGTATGGGCCAGGTACCGATATCCTACCGCCAATGACCACGTCGTGTTTCGAATGCTGTCCGCCAACGCCTGCCCAGTATCAGTCGTGCGATAGAGATTACCGTCCAGGGTTAAGGTCGACTTGGTCGATAACGGCAGTCTGTAGCTCATCCCTCCGTAGTATTGATGCCAGACATCTTCCAGCTCCGATGCATAACCGGATATCTTGAGTTCAGGGGATGGGCTGTATCTGATGCCTGCATAATTTATTGCTTTCAGCCGAATCGGCAACCCGTAATCCAGAGTGAGCCGGTCATCGTTGTTGGTAGAGTCAACACCTCCCTGAGCATAGAAGTGGCCAGCGTCGACGTGGACATTTCCTCGATCCCATCTAAGCATCCAGCCGGTGGCGGAGCTGGGAAACAGCCTGGCGGTGTTTACAGCCAGTACCGGTACGTTGGGAAACAGATTGCCATACTGCAGCACGGCACTTTCGTACTTCAATTTGATCGCTGCGCCTGTCTTGAGGTAGTCCGTTTGTGGGTGACCTTCACCATCCAGCGGCATGAGCCTCAAGCCTGCCCGTCCACCACCACTATCGAGCCGAATGCCAAGAAAGCCGTACGCATCGAATCCCACACCAATCACCCCAGGAGTAAAACCCGAAGCAAGATTGGTCATGATGCCTTGCGCCCACTCCTCCGAGCGACCGCTGCGTAGGGCAGCAGGTTTGAACGTATTGGTACCTGTCGCGCTCGAGTGGCCGTGCCGAAAATCGCGATTGAAATAGAAGTTTCGAAGCGTCGCGGACACTTTCGTATCTCTGAGGAAGTCAGGCGTTCGATTGGTATCAGCATCGGCGCTGGCCTGAAAACAGGCGAGCGAAATCAGCACGCCGAGGGGCGCGAAAGGCTTGATCATGAAAGGGCATCCCGTCTTATTGTTTTTTGAGGGGTGATGTCAGACCGACATTCCGGAATTTGCTGAAAGCAGTTCAGTCAGCAAGGCAAGACGAGATTTAATATATCTCGCAGTATGGGATTTATCAATAGTGAAAAATTTCCGACCCGTCATTAAGAATCCGATGACTCCCAGATGCCATCGAGCCCGAACCGATCGTTGTCCTGCAGTCGACGGATTAGATATTGACGGAAACCCTCTGCTACAGGGGATACAGCCCGGTTGTTGGTGTGGTAGATGCAGACTTGGCGAGTGTCCGCAGGCTTGCTGATCGGTCGCATTACGAGTCCGAACTTTCGAGCCAGAATTCCGACATAGGCCGGGGCTAACGTCGCTACATCACCCATGGCAGCAAGCCCCAATGCGGTGCTGATGTTGTCGACGATATCCACGGGAATGATCTTCTGTGTAGACAACGAATCCGCATGGGTGAGCGCCAATGTGCGCTCGTAGTCCCTGCCAGCAACCACTAAGGGAAATTCTCGTAACTGAGCCCAGGTGAGCCCCTCACCGGTGGCCAACGGATGTGCTGGGCTGCACCACAATACCCATGGTGATTTGAACAAAGCCGTACGGACGACATCCCCCTGATTTGGGTAATCAGACCCAATCGCCAAGTCTGCATCGGCATTGCTGACCATATCGACCAGGTTATCAACCGATGCATCGCGAATTCGGATCACGACCTTAGGCCGGTCACGGGTATACGCCTGAATCGTCGCAGGCAATACGAGACTGGCGAGGATCAACGGCGCAGCTATCCGCACCACGCCGGCAGCGCGGTTACTAATGTCATCAACGGCAGTCTGCGCCAATTGCAGGTGCTTGAGCACACTCAGGGCAGAGGGTAGGAACTCTCGTCCGGCAGGCGAAAGGCTCACACTTCGCGTGGTGCGATCAAACAACCTCAGACCGACTGCCGCCTCCAAGTCCGCCACCAATTGGCTGACCGCAGACGACGAAAGATTCAAGTGCTCGCCCGCCTCGCGGAAACTTCTCACTCGAGACACCTCAACGAAAGCTGCGAGCTGGCGTGTAGTGAAGCGCAGGTGCGACATCGAGAAACTCACTATCCAATTTTTCTTAATAATAGACCGTTATTCATCGCTTGTTGATCGTACCCCCCCCCTGCACATTGATCGTGCTTGCAAGCAAATAGGAGGGGCGAATGTCCCCCGTTCCGCCAATAACAAAAGCACTTGCAGAGGTCACATAATCCATTATGTCTACTGTCGATTTAAGTCATCTCTTCGCCCGTCACGTGGCTGACGCTCGTTACGACACCATCCCCCCCGAAGCGATCGAGGGTGCAAAAAAATCTCTTCTCGACACCTTTGGCGTCATGCTCGCAGGCAGCGGCATGGAGCCTGCCGTCAAAGGCGTAACCGACATCATCTTCGAAAATGGCGGCAGGGCCGACTGCGACGTATTTGGCTTTCGTCGCAAGGTACCTGCTCCGATGGCAGCATTTGCAAACGGCGTGCTCGCCCATTGCCTAGATTACGACGATCAAACACCTTGGGGGGCGCACCCAGACAGCTCGGTGATACCCGCTGTGCTCGCTGCAGCCCAATATAAGGGGGGCGTCAGCGGTAAAGAGCTATTGACTGCCATCGCGGTGGGCCAAGACCTGTTCGTTCGCTTGCGATGCAACGTCCGATGGCGTCAGGACTGGAACCTTTCGTCCGTCGTAGGCGTGTACTCCGCAACCGCTGCAGCAGCTCATATCTTGGGTCTTACAGCTCCGCAGATCGCTCATGCGTTCGGAATTGCCAGCATGCAGTCGGCCGGCACAATGGAGGTGATCTTCGGAATCGGCAGCGACCTGAGAGGCATGTATGCAGGTTTCACCGCTCAAGGCGCTCTGCAGGCTGTCCTAATGGCACGAAATGGAATCACCGGTGTTGAACATTTGTTCGAAGGACCATCGGGCGTCTTCAAGGTCTACTTTGACGGTGAGTATGACCGCAACAAGATGCTCGCGGGCCTTGGTCAGACCTACCTTGGTGGCTCAACGCTGTACAAGGCCTGGCCAGCGGTCGGCAACGTCCACACTTATATCCATGCGGCTATCGAGTTGATGCGAGAGCATCAATTAGCTGCACAAGACATCGAACAGATTCGCGCCTACGTGGGGGACTTCCACATGCGCATGTGCACACCTCTCGATGTTCGTCGGGCACCCAGGACGCTGGTGGATGCCAAGTTCAGCTTGCCATTCTGTGTTGCACTGGCGCTTCACCACGGCGCAATCAGGATCAAAGACTTCACCGCTGACTCACTCACAGACCCAAGTGTCCTTGGCCTCGCTGAAAAAGTGGTGCCGGTGGAGGACAGCGCTTATGACTGGACATGCAAGATCCCAGACGGCTGCCTGGAACTGATTATGCGCGATGGGCGAGTGCTGAAGAAAGTTGGCAGCAATGTGCCCGGCAGCCTGGAGGCGCCGTTGAACTGGCAGGTCCTCGGGGAGAAATTCAATGAATGCGCGGCCGTAGCCGCCACTGCGATCACCCCAGCAACAGCGCAAAGGACTGCCCAGCTCGTGCAGTCGCTAGAGACCGTAGAACGGGTCCAGGACCTCTTCGACATGCTGGTCCGTTAGTTCTACATCCATCTTTCGCCCTCCTACTGACAAAGTGAGAATCAACATGAATCGTTTCAACGGCAAAGTGGTACTGGTGACGGGTGCAGCGAGCGGAATCGGTGCGGCCTGTGTGCAACGCCTGTATGACGAGGGCGCCTCGGTAGCGCTGGCAGATATCAACCCTCAACTCATCGACGAAGTGGCGTCGCGTTTCACCGATACAGAGCGGGTGTTCGGCGCTGCGCTCGATGTTTCCAGTCCAGAGCAGACCACGGCATTCGTCGCAGCGGTGCAAAAAAAATTCGGTCAACTAAATGGTTTGATCAACTGCGCAGGTATCAAGGGCGTAGGTAGTGTCTTGGACGCGGACATCGAAGACTGGAAAAACGTCATGGCAGTAAATCTGGATGGCACATTCCTGATGTGCCAAGCCTTTGCCAGAGCCGTACGCGACGACCAGACGAGCAGAGCCATTGTCAATATTTCTTCAGGCGCAGGGATACTTGGTGTCCCTAACCGCATGCCCTACGTCGCATCGAAATTTGGTGTGTCAGGTATCACTCGCACCATGGGAGCAGAACTGGGCCCTTATGGCATACGGGTCAATGCTATTGCGCCTGGCATGGTGCGCACGCCGTTCACCGCCTACATGTTCAATGACCCGGAAAAAGCCAAGCGTATCCGTGCGGCGCACGCTATTGGCCGTGAAGGTGAACCGGAAGAAATCGCTGCTGTGGCTGCGTTCCTACTGACAGACGACGCCAGCTTCATGACCGGTGCAGTGGTGAGCGTTGACGGAGGACAGACGGCCTGTATCGCTTCTGTCTAACCATGCGCGCATCAGCTCCTGGCGAATTAGCCTGGGGCTGATGCATTAAAGCGATGACCACTCCGCACAAGAACAAGAATGGAGACTTTCAATGTCGAATCATGAAGCCTCAGCCGTCAAAAAAGCTTTCCGACGCCTGATTCCTTTGCTGATGATCTGTTATTTCGTAGCTTATCTGGACAGAGCCAACGTCGGCTTCGCGGCACTCCATATGAGTGAAGACATCGGTCTGACCGCTGCAGCTTTCGGCTTGGGCGCGGGCTTGTTCTTCCTCACCTACTTCATATTCGAAATTCCCTCAAACCTGATGCTGTCACGGTTCGGTGCGAGGCGCTGGATCGCACGGATCATGCTGACTTGGGGCATCATGTCGGGGGCGATGGCTTTCGTCTCCGAGGAGTACGGTTTTTATACTTTACGCTTGCTACTCGGTGCCGCTGAAGCTGGCTTTTTCCCCGGCATTACCTATTTCTTAACACTCTGGTTTCCAGCGCAATATCGCGCACGGGTAATGGGCGCATTTCTGTGTGCAGCCCCAATTTCGCTGTCCATAGGTGCACCGATCTCGGGAATTTTGCTGGGGCTGGATGGCGTGCTCGGCATCGCTGGATGGCGCTGGATGTTCTTCCTCGAAGCGCTTCCTGCGGTCTTACTGGCGTTCGTGGTGCTGCGCTATCTGGCTGATCGCCCTGCAGACGCCAAATGGTTGACACCGCGGGAGAAAATTGCCCTTACCGAGCAACTGGAATTGGACGCAGTCAAACGCCCTCCTGCCCACGGAAACATGTTGTCGGCGTTGTTCAGTCTACGTGTACTGATGCTGGGGGTCGCTAATTTCTCCGTGGTGGTCGCCAGCTACGGGGTCAGCTTCTTCCTCCCGCGCATCGTCAAAGAATTCGGCTTGAACGATCTGCAGACCGGGCTGCTGGCTGCCGTCCCTTACGCGGCGGCGGCAATCGTCATGGTCGCTTGGGGACGCCGCTCGGACGCTAAAATGGAACGACGTTTCCATACCGCCGCCCCCATCGTATTCGCCAGCTTAGGTCTGGTCGCTGCCGCCCTGATGACCGACCCGGTGGCACGGATGATCGCTTTCAGTTGCGCCGCCGTCGGATGCTGGGCAGCAATGTCACCTTTCTGGTCATTGTGTTTCAGTCACATACCAACCCGAACCGCGGCAGGGTCGATTGCTGCCATCAATGCGATCGCTAATCTCGGCGGTTTCATGGGCCCCTCGATAATGGGTTTTTTCCGAGATCGCACGGGTGACTTCACTGCCGGATTACTGGTGCTGGCGGCTATCACCTTCGTAGCAGTGATTATCATATTGATGATTACCCGCTGCGCTGCAGACAGAACCATCCGATTCGACCCGAAGTCAGTCACTAACTAAGTCCTGAAAAAAGACGGCGCCTACCCAATCCGGGTGACGCCGTCCATATTCCGACTCCGATTTCAGCCGACGCTAGGATTTGATCTCGAACTGCTCCAAGCGGCTGGATATTTCTCTCGCGGCACGTTTCACCGAGAGGACCGCCCGCTTGACGTCGACATCCTTCCGCTCTTTCTCATCCCAAGCAACGCCAACGCTACCGAGGACGACGTTGCTACTGCTCATAATGGGCGCGGCCACACCAATGACTCCTGGGTTGAACTCGCCCACCGTGATGATATGACCGTCCTTCTTAATCTTGCTGAGCCCGCTGCGAAAAGCCTCCCAGGTGGATCCCAGCCCTGCGTTCTCGATGTCCAACTGACAACGGCTATAGAGGCTTTTCAGACGATGATGCGGAAAGTACGCCAGGATCACCTTGGAAACTGCCCCCTGAAACAACGGTCGCCTCTGCCCGCGGCAAAATCGGTTTTCTGGGCTCAGCGGTGCACGGTGCTCCCTGATGCACAATACGGAATCTCGGAACGCTGTACACAACAACGCCGAGTGACCGATCGTATCGACCAGTTCTTCCAGTACACCTTTACTGGCCAATACCAGCGGGTCGGTATTTCGAATCTGCAAATCCAGTTCGATAATTCGCGAACCCAAGACGTAGTTACCGGTGCCCACCGTGCTCAGCAAGCCCGCGGAATGCAGCGTCTTAATGTACCTATAACCGGTCGACCGCGACGTTTCCAGCGCTTCGATGATCGCGGCCGTCGACCAGGCAGGATGCTCGGAGGTGAACAGGTCCAGGATGCTGAGCATTTTTATAAGGCTGCTGGCACCATCCCGGGAATGTTCTTCCTTGTCACCTTCAAACCCCGTTTCCACTTCAAGCATGTTGTCCGCTGCCATCGTTCAGTAACCCCTGCCTTCAATCATGCTCGCAGCGAGCGGCCGCAGGACGAAAGGCATTGCTTGCGTCATGACCGGCAGTAGCCGCGAAAAATCTCAAATTATAGGAAAGATGATCTTCAATGCAAGGTCCGCGGCATAGATAGCCCGCGGACTCACATGAGCTGCCGCTGCAGGGTCGGGGAGGCACCCGGTCTGCAAACGAGGGAAGTGTGTCAGAAACTCGACTGGACCTTGAAGCCAACTACAACGGCATCATCTACTTCATTCACGCCGCCGGGATGACGGACGTACTGAACGTTTGGACGCACCGTCAACCAGTCCGCCACATGTACGCCGTAATAGATCTCCGCGTTGTACTCGGTGTCTTGAACCGGCTGGAATGCAGGATCGTTATAGTCACTCACGCCGTTGAGTTCGTTGGCGAGGCGCGTACGCTTCTGAGCGTCGTCGTTGACATGAATACGCGCCAAGCCCACACCGATATCATCCTTGGGCCGCCCATCGAACAGCCCTTTGTAGATCATTCCGACCTGTTGGTAGCTATCGACATAGTTGGTGTCCTTGTCGTGGAAAGTCACACTACCGAACAAGCTCAATCCACGACTGGCATCGCTGGCATGACTAGTCACCTGCTGTTGGGCCACGAACCAACCGCCATGCTTGCTACTATGCGTACGGAACGCGCCGCCCGAGACTGGCTGAGGTTGACCATCAGCGCCTTCGAACACATCGTTAGCCTTTGGCGTACTTTTGTAATAGCCCACACGGTACTCGCCAGGGAGACCGTTCACCTTAGGCGACCAGACCAGTTCGACCGGGATCAGGGTGCCGCGCGAGCCGCTGCCACTCATTTTGAAGCCGTTGCCGATCTCCAAATTCGAGGGGTTCTGATCGAATGCAGCGACCTGGAAATACAGCTCTGGGGTAAGGTTGTACTTCACGCGCAAGCCCCATTGCGATACGGGCCAGTTGTACCAGACATCACCAATCCAGTTGCCGACCTGCGAACCGCAAAACGCAAGGTTCTGGAAATCGCAGGGGAAACTGTTGAAGTCTTCGCCCGGATTGAAACGCCCGAGCTTGATGTCCAGCTGCTCATCCAAAAACTTCTTCTTCAACCACAATTGTGTGAGCCGCCAGGTCTGCCCCCGCCCCCACACCTCCTGCACGGAACTAAACATACCTGCACGAGGATCGCTGATGCGATCGTTGCTCAGGTTACGACCGCTGCGTTCAGTAACTGCCAGTTTGAACTCTGTATCCGACCATCCCAGGATTTTTTCAAGGTCCATGTGCAGGCCGAATGCAAACTGGTCGGCGTAGCGGACTGTCTGATCGTCATTATAACCTCCGCTGACGTTGGTCGCAGTGGAGGACGTGTAGAACAAGGAAAGGTCGTAACCCTTCTCCAGAAGTTCATTTCTCACCCCTCCCCAGTCACCCGTCATGTATTTTGAGTTTACATCGAACGCGTCAGCCGCGAAAGTATTGCCGGCGAGACCTAGTGCACCCAATAGCACAGCATTGGAGTACAGGCGATTCTTGCCCACACTATAAATATTCTTACCCATCTTGTGTTCCTCTATTTTATTTTTATTTGACGCGAACTCAAGCCTGCTGGTAGCCTCGTAACTGAACCAGCATTCAATAGGACTATCTAATAACACGGGGCCTGACAGGCAAACTGTACAGGCCTTAGAGAAAAACCATCAGTGCTTGAATAAGGGGTGGAAATAATTATCTTCAATCAGGCCTTCAGTAGCTTTTAGGAACTCTTGCACATGCGGTGCATTCACATGTGCCTGGAAGTCCTCCGCGCTTTCCCACTTTTCAATGAAGACGAAACGCCTAGGCTCCGTTTGATCGACATACATTTCGTACTGCAGGACGCCCTTTTCCTGCTGGCCAAGCGGAATCAATTTTTCAAGGGCAGTTTTCACAGCTTGCAAATGTTCCGACTTGGCGAGGGTAACGGCAACACAATACACTTCACTCATTGTCAATGACCTCTGGATAATTTAACGCAACAACCGCAACAATTCGGTCGCATCCTCGGCTTGTTCAAGGACTTCAGCCATTTTCAATGCCTGCAATACTGCAGGCTTGGGTACAGCGCTGTACGCCACCGAGGCACACTCTGAAAATTTCGAGGACAATGCGCCCCAGTCCATGGGACTCTCGGTGCTTCCAGGGATATGGGTACCGAAAGTAGACCAAGTCCGTCCGTCGTTGGACACCACTTCGACGAAACCTGGTGGCAGGTCCAGCTTCCAGTCCAGACGGGGATCCGCAACCAGAACGATTTTCCGAGCAGTGGCGAGAACCTCAGGATCACGAAGGCCAGCCTGAGTAAAATCGGACACACTCATGCCCCGGCGCACGGCGGCAACGGCGACAAGGAACGGCAGGCTGAACTTCGCATCGGCCAGGGTAGCCGGTGCAATCCGCTGCTCGATGGGTTCGCACATGAGTGCATGGTAGTCACCCACGGATAACCGAATCTGAGCGATGTCCGCGCTGCTCAACCGCTGTTCAGTGACGATATCAATAACCGCCTTCATATGACTGTGAGCAGTACCCACCGAAGGCCAACGCTTGTATAGCGTGCCGGCACCCAAATAATCGGTCCCGAGCCCGTGCAGGATCTTCGATCGATCATAACGACCGTCGAAATAGGTATTGAAGAATCCATATTCGCCTTCAAACAGGCGGACAATCCCCGGCACGCCTTTTTCCGCCAATAGAGTGGCTAATACCGCGCCTTTGGCTGAGAAGCCGGCGTAAAGGCCGCGAAGATCGCTGCCGGTACCACAAACCATCTCCATGATACCCGAGCACTGCAGACTGGCGATGCCGAGCGCATTCCCAACCTGGGCCGGCGTAAACTGCAGGAGACGTGCCGATGCTGCAGTAGCGGCGAAGACCCCCAGGACCGTCGAGAGATTCCAGTCCTTCTTCCAGCCCACATTGCATCGCAGTCGCGCGAAGATGTCCTGCCCTACCGCGACCGCCGTGATCAGTTCCTTGCCTGATACACCGCCACGGCGCTCCGCCAAGGCCAACAATGCCGGCACGATGGAGCTTGCCGCATGCTGCCCCCAAGGCGTCTGATCGTCGTAGTCCAGGCAATGAGCGAGCGCGCCGTTGGCTAGCGCCGCCATCATGGCGGGCGCTCGTCCACCGAAGCCGAGAATCGTACACTCAGCCGCGCCACCGGACTCACGTACGACCTCGATCACCCCTTGGACCGCAGGCTCCATTCCGCTGGCGGCAAGCATCACCCCCAACGTGTCGATGATGCTTTTTTTGGCCGCCTCGCGTGCCTCCGTAGGCACGTCTTCGTAGCGGGCCTTAGCGGCGAACTCGGCGAAATGCCGTGCGATATCCAAAGATTCGTCAGTGATGGAAGTATATGGAGCTTGCATGTTCAGTCCCAAAGTAGCGGTTGGTCAGAATGCCGGCGAGCATCAAACGCGCGCCGTTTTCTGCAGCACGGTTTTGCTTACCATGTAGGCATCCAGGCTCCACGGCCCCCCCTCTCTACCCATGCCGCTGTCGCGTACACCGCCGAACGGAGTGTCGGGATCAGGCGCACCGAAATGGTTGATCGATAGAACACCTAGATCCAAGTCCCGGCTTAAACGTTCGGCCTCTTCCAGGGTATTAGTGAAGGCAAACGCTGCCAGACCGACAGGCAAGCTATTGGCAATTCTCAGCGCCTCATCCAGCGTCTTGAACGGAACGGCAGCGGCCACGGGACCAAAGGGTTCGTCGGTCATAATGGCGGCGTCCAGAGGAATATCTGTGAGCAACGTCGGGGCAAAGAAGTATCCTCGAGACCCCACACGCGCCCCCCCCACAGCGACTTTGCCGCCGCGTGATACGGCGTCATCGACCAAGTGCTGCATAGCGGCTAGGCGGCGCCCACTGGAAACCGGCCCCAAGTCAGCGCTGGCATCCATACCATCAAGCACACGAACTTCCAGCGCAGCATCAACGTAGGCCGATACAAACGCCTCGTATACGCTCTCGTGGATCAGGAATCTGCCAGGTGCTGCGCACCACTGTGCGTTGATGCGGATTTTGCTTTTGAGTGCCATGCGCCCGATGGCGGCTGCATTTACCCCTTCGCACACGATGACAGCCGCATGCCCACCCAGTTCCATGAGCACCGGCTTCATCGCCTGGCCCGCCAATTGGGTCAGATGCTTGCCAACGGCGACTGACCCGGTGAGCGTGACCATACGAGTCACGGGAGAGGCAATGAGCGTCGTCGAAACTTCAGCCGGGTTACCAAATACCAGGTTGAGCACACCTTTCGGTAAACCGGCTTCTTCGAAGCACTGGACCATGGCCACGGCAGCTGAAGGAGTTTCTTCTGCTGCTTTGAGGATGATCGAACACCCAGAGCAGAGGGCTCCACTGATTTTACGCGACGGTGCGCTCAGGGGAACGTTCCAGGGCGTAAAGCCCGCAACCGGGCCGATGGGCTGGCGCAAGATCAGCTTCTGCATCCCAGCTTCGCCTGGGACGATGGTACCGTAGGCACGAAGCGCTTGCGCCATATCCCAGTCGAAGAAACTTGCGGAGCGCTCTACTTCAGCACGAGCATCCGCAATCAGCTTCCCGTTCTCAAGGGTAATGGTGCGAGCTATCATTTCGGCACGCTCACGGACCAACGCAATGGCGCGCGTAATGATCACGTTGCGCTCGACCGGTGGCGTATTCCGCCAGATCTCGAAGCCTTTCTGCGCAGCAGCTAACGCACGCTCCAAGTCTTTAGCAGTAGCTCCCGGCACAGCATAAAGCGCTTGCTCATTGCTGGGGTTTAACACCTCGAAACAGGATGGTCTGTCGTATATCCACTCGCCATCAATAAACAGGCCCACCCGCGTCTGTGGGAGGGTGTCACCGATCGAACTATTAGTCTGGTTGGACATGGAATTATCTCTCTGCAGCAGGCTATTACACCGCTCACGCATGTTTGATTTGGTGATTATCGGCTAGCGGCTGTCTGGCTACCGCGTCCTCAATGATCATGTCAGCAGCCTTTACGCCGATCATGATCGACGGCGCGTTGGTATTTCCTGATGTCACGAACGGCATGATTGATGCGTCTACAACACGCAGCCGTTCCAAACCACGAACTCGTAACCGCTCATCGACAACTGCCATCGGGTCGTTGCCCATCTTGCAGGTGCCGGCTTGGTGGTGTGCGGAGTTGCCGGTCTCGACGAGGTAGTTATAGATCTCCTCATCGGTCTGGACGCCAATACCAGGCACTTCTTCGCCCACGATGCGCGACTTGATCGGTTCGCTATCCATGATCTTGCGAATCCAGCGAATACCGCTGATCACGGCATTAATGTCGTATTCGTTGGTGAGGAAATTGGGGGTATAGTCTGCGGGATCCGAGGCATTGGTAGAACGCAGTGTGACTGTCCCAGTAGTGCTGGGGCGCAGTTGATACACCGACACGCCTACGCCAGGCTCTGGTTCTACGGCAACTGTGCCGTCAGGGAAGTACTGGAAGGTCATTGGCCGGAAGCTGATCTGCAGGTCGGCATAGTCTTCTTCAGGGCGACTTTTGACGAACGCCGCGACTTGAGAAGAGCCCAATGCGAGGTAGCCCTTTCGGGTCATCAGGTAACGGAACCCTTCCCAATACTTGCGCACACCCGTCAGGTTGGCGTTGTAGGAGCTGTCAGGTGTGCAGCGGAAACCAGTGTGTATATAGAAGTGGTCCTGTAGGTTCTGACCGACGCCAGGGATGTCCTGCACCAATGGAATGGCGTGCTTTTGCAATTCTGCAGAAGGCCCAACACCCGACAGCATCAGCAATTGCGGGGTCTTGAGGGAGCCCGCCGACATGATGACTTCGCGCGCCGCATAGATACTCTCACGACGTCCATCACGCAGGATCTCGACTCCGATCGCTGTATGCCCCTTGAACAACACACGCTGGACTTCGCACCCTGTGCGCACAGTAAGATTCTTGCGCTCGATCACTGGCTCAATAAACGCGCGATACGCCGAAAGCCGACCACCGTCACGAATGTTGTGCTGCATGAAACCAACACCGTCGTGCAACGCGCCATTCATATCTTCGGTAAAAGGTACACCCTGCCGGGTAGCAGCCTCGATGAAGTCATAACTACTTTGCTCTTTAACTACCGGATCGCTGATCCACAACGGCCCACTTACGCCGCGATAGTCGTCGCCGCCACGCTCGAAACTCTCCATTTTCTTGAAATACGGCAGTACATCATCGTATCCCCAGCCCGGGTTACCAAGATTGCGCCAACCATCAAAATCCTTCTGGTGACCCCGAATAAACACCATGCCGTTGATCGAACTCGACCCGCCGAGCAACTTCCCCCGTGGCCAATACATCTGTCGGTCACGCAGATTCGCCATGGGTGTGGTGTGGAAATTCCAGTTCAATTTCTCATTGAAATACAGCTTGGCCATCCCCGCGGGGGTATTAACCCAGAACCGGTTGGCAGACGGGCCAGCCTCCAGAAGCAACACATTATTGTCAGGGTTGTCACACAGGCCACGTGCCAACGAGCACCCTGAAGAACCTGCGCCAACGACAATGTAATCAAAGATTTGCATACACCTTTTCCTGCCCTATTCGACTGGTGCGCAGGCCGAGGCCTGTCGGTTTTCAAGATTTACTCGTTCAAACACGCCGGTGTGTGGCCGGTTACGGAGCCGGCACTGCCACGCGCACCGTATGGAGGACACCCAGCCGCTTGCGTGCTTGCTGGTCAGGGATGCTTCCGTCGTAGGTAGTGATGTACAGGGTGCGACCGTCCTCACCGCCCAATGTGCAGGCAACGGCGCTGCCCGGGAACTCCAGGCGATGGGTGATCTGTGCTCCTTCCGTCAATCGAAGCACTTCACCGGTATTGAACGAACAGACCCAGATTGCGCCTTGAGCATCGGCGCACATGCCATCAGGTTGGCGACCAGGTAACTCAGCGAACACGCGCTTGTTAGACAGCGAACCATCAGGCGAGCGGTCAAAAGCTGTCAGCCGCCCACGCCAGGTCTCCGCAACCACCAAAGTCCGTCCTTCATTGATGATCACAGCGCCGTTCGGGAACTCGACCCCGCTGCCGCCTACCTGAAGCGTGCCGTCCGCCTGCACGATGTGGATATCGGTTTCCTTGGGAGCTTCGCCCGCAAAGAGGTCATAGCCGAAATTGCCCACATACACGCGACCGTCATCATCGATTACGAAGTCGTTGAGATCGCCTGTCGCCCAATGCGACAGGTCTGCATATACCTCAAGCCTTCCCCCAACAAGTTTTAGCAACTGTCGCTCAACAGAGGACACCAGCAGAGGCGTGCCATCTGGCAGGAAACCGAGGCTATTGGGACGAGGCGGCAACTGGTCAACGACCACCTGTTTGTAACCGCGGGCATCGACACGATAGAGGATCGAGTCGAACACATCAGGCACCCACAAAGCGCCCTCATGCCAACGAGGCGCCTCAAGAAAAATGAAATCGGCCGCAAGTGGCTGTGCTGTCAATGCTCGCATCGGGGTGCTCGCTCCTTAGTGTTTGTTTTTGTCAGGAGAGATAGAGAAGAAAATTCCTAAGCCAAACCCTACGCCAGACATTGATTAGTGTCAATAAGTGGGATTTTATTAATTTATTCAAGGCGGCTTTACGATCACACAAGCCTGGACAGGGGCGCGGACCTTGGGGGATCTCACTGAAGGAACCTCTGCTGGATTCGTGAAGAAAACGTGGCGCCTGCCTGCCTTGCAGCTACGTGGAGGTGGGCGCTAATAGGTTGCCCACTGCTCGATATCAAAAAAAACCAACCATGTTGCGCAATCCCACAATAAGAGATATCTTCAACAAATACCTGATGTGCCAGCCTGCCCGGCGTGGCAGGTTTACCTTCAGGTGTCGGGTTGAACGACAGTTCGAGCTTGAGGCGAACGGACATCTAGCCTTCGCAATGCCATGGAACGGCCGACGCTCGATTCGAATCGGCTCAGCCTGGGAAGGATCGATACGACAAAAATAACAATGTCTCGGTAGCTCAAGGATCCATAAAATGATGCTTATCATTTCCAAGCTTCAGAAGGTCGCTCACACTGCGCTGCTGCACAGTGCTATCCCCCTCTCCTTCCTCCTCGCTGCCTCTGCAGCCAATGCGGCTGAATTGACCTTCGGGTACATCCCGGCAGCCATCGGCCACCCTTTTAACGTTGCCACCATCAAGGGTTTTGAAAATGCGGCGAAAGCTGCAGGCGTGAAGGCCGTAATCATCGACCCACGCGGCAGCGTGGAAAAGCAGGGCAACGCCATTGATGATCTGTTGGCTCAACACGTCGACGCTATTGGCTTTCTGCCACTAGACTCGGTCGTTGCAGAATCATTCGTCGACAAAGTCGCTGAGCAGAAAGTCCCTGTCGCCGCCATTGCCGTGATGGTTGGCGACCCGCGCAAACGGGCCATTGATGCTCCCTATGAAAAGCTTGCTGCACTGGTTACCACCGACGAGATAAAAGCAGGTGAGGTTGCGGGTACCTACGCGGCCACCCTGCTGCCCAAGGACCGCGCCGCCAAAATTGCCATCATTGAAGGGGCAGCTGGCTATTCCGTGGTAGAGCAACGCACGAGCGGCTTCAAGAACGGGCTTAACAAACTTGGCGCCAAGTATGAAGTTGTCGCGTCCCAACCTACCAACTGGACACCTGAACAAGGTGAGCAGACCTGCCAGAACATCCTCACAGCCCACCCTGATGTCGACTTGATCTACAGCCAGGCCGACGACATGGCGGTTGGGTGTGCCCGTGCAGTAAGCGCATTGGGTTCGCAAGCGGCCATCGTGGCTGCTGGGGGCGGCTCCAAAATTGGCGCAGACGCTATCGCCGCAGACGAGATCAAAGCCTCGGTATGCAATCGCCCCCAACTGCTTGGTGAACTGATGTTCAAGGCGCTTTATGCCGCCGTAAAGGACCCGAATGCTAAGAAAGGTCAGTACATCACTTACGACATGCCGATGATCACCAAACAGAACCTGGATCAATGCCCTGACAAGTGGTGATCAGCTTTCCATCCCAATAGCTACAAAAAAAGGGACCACAACCATGAACACTCACGCCACGACCCTCATGCGACTGCATGGCGTTGCGAAAAAGTATCCTAACGGTACCGTTGCCTTGCGTGGCGTGGACCTGGATATCGAGAAAGGCAAAGTGCACGGCTTGCTCGGTGCCAACGGAGCTGGCAAGTCGACATTGATCAAGATTCTGTCCGGCGCCTACGCCCCCTCGGGCGGGCAAATAATTTGGCGCGGACAGCCGGTGAATTTGACCAGCCCCAAAGCTGCCAATGACATGGGCGTCGCAACAATTCACCAACATATTCCCTTGGTCCCCACTTTGTCAGTGATCGAGAACGTGTTCCTGGGGCAGAGCGGAACATGGCGGCATGCCTCTACCCTGCGCAAGCAGTTCGATGAACTGTGCGAGTGCGTGGGTTACTGGCTGAGCCCGCAAGCAAAGGTCGCCGACCTGTCTATTGGACAACGGCAGATGGTCGCGATCTATCAGGCCTTGGCCACGGGCGCCGAACTGATCGTTATGGACGAGCCTACCGCTTCCCTTGCGATCAAAGAGCGCGAATTCGTTTATGAAACCGTCCGTAGACTCTCCCAGGTAGAAAACAAGGCGATCCTCTTTGTCTCACATTTCCTCGACGAAGTGCTGGCCCTTACCGATTGCGTTACCGTGCTGCGCGACGGCCAAGCAGCGATGCGGGCCAACACCTGCGACTTGGATGAACAACGGCTAGCTGAGGCCATCGTTGGCAAACAGATCATCGCGCAAGAACGCACCACCCAGCAGCAGAGCATGGCCAGCGAAAACACGGTTCCACGCAAAACGGTGCTTGAACTGAGCAACGTCTCCTCCCCCGGCAAACTCCAGAGTGTTTCATTGAAATTGGCCGCCGGTGAAGTGCTCGGAGTAGCTGGACTGCTCGGTTCGGGACGAAGCGAATTGCTCCACGCTATCTACGGTGCCGATGCGCAGGTGACCGGCAAAGTGCTCTTCCAAGGCCGTGAGCTGAAGCGCAGCACCGCAGCTTCAGTCAATGCCGGCATCGGATTGGTTCCAGAAGACCGAATGGGGCAAGGACTTGTTCCAGACTTCGAAATCTGGCGTAACACCACATTACCTGCACTGAAAGCAGTTTCGCGCTACGGCAGTCTGCCTGACGAAGCACGAGAAAGGGAGCGCGGTTGGGAAGCCATTCGGAACCTCGCCATCAAGGCCAGCTCCCCCGACATCTTGGTCAGTGAACTAAGCGGCGGTAATGCGCAGAAAGTCACGATTGCCAAATGGTTGTTCAGCGACACCAAAGTTCTGCTTCTCGATGAGCCCACTGCCGGCATCGACATCGGCGCCAAAGCCGACATTATCAAACTGGTGCGCAAACTCGCCGCAGAAGGTATGGCGATCATCGCAGTGTCTTCTGAGCTGGAGGAACTGTTGGCCCTGAGTGACCGAATCTTGGTAATGCGCGATGGACGTTGCATCGCTGAACGCCCCGTCCATGAAACTTCCGAACACGAACTTTTGATGCTGGCAGGCGGGCAAGGTGTGACGCAGCCAAGCCACGACCACTGAGCGATGCCCCTCGATCTACTGAGATGAAGAAAATGTTTACAGTTACCCGCGAAAAGATTGAACCCGCGCAATTGAAAGCAGGCGGGCCCTCGTCCGGCGTACAGAAAGCGGATTGGAAGAAGCTTTTCAGCTTGCGTGAAATGGGTGTCTATTATGCTCTTCTCCTGCTGCTGATCACGCTTTCCTTCGTCACCACTTATTTGGGTAAATCCAACTATCTTAGCGTTCTCAATCTGACCAACATCATCTATCAGTCTTCGTTGATTGCGATTATGGCAGTCGCCATGACTGTGATCCTGATCAGCGGCAACTTCGATTTATCGGTTGCCTCTGTCGCCGCGCTATCAGCTACCATTCTTATTGGGTTCGCCGACCAAATCGGGTTCTTGCCCGCATGCGGTTTTGCCATGACTGTCGCCATTTGTGCCGGTTTATTGAATGGTTCAATCGTTCAATTCGTTGGCATCAACGCCTTCATCGTCACGCTCGGCACCATGACTGCATTGCGCGGCGCCGTGCTCATCTTCACTGATGGTCATTCACTTTCGGTAGAGAACCCTGACGTCATCCTGGCGATGAAAGCATTTGAATCGGGACGTGTTGATTCGGGCCCATTCTTAGTCGCTTTGGGCGTTGCACTCATAGCGATCACAATCGTGAAATTTGCCAGAGTTCTTAGCTCCGCCAGGTCCATCACGCCGAGCATGGTTGGGATGGGGTTGGCAGGTATCGCGCTGTTACTGCTCAACGCGCTCGCTACCAGCAAGATCATGTTACCCAAACCCGTCATCTACATGGCGATATTCACAACGGTAGTGTGGTTCGTGCTCAGTTTCACCATGGTAGGCCGACGTCTGTATGCGGTGGGTGGCAATGCCGAAGCTGCTCGGCTTTCCGGCATCAATGTCCTGCGCTACAAACTGCTCTCGTTCGTTTTGTGCAGCGCGGCAGCCGGCTTTGCCGGGATCCTCTTTGCCAGCCGCTTACGCTCCATCAACCCTGCAGCCCTGAGCGGTGCAGAACTTTCGGTCATCGCAGCTGCCATCTTGGGCGGAACCTCATTGTTCGGTGGCGCCGGTAGCGTTATCAAGACCCTCGCGGGCGCGCTATTGCTTTACTCCCTGACCAACGGCTTCAACATTCTCAATTTGGGTGCGAACTACCAGGGCCTCATCGAAGGCATCGTGCTCATAAGCGCAGCCGCCTTGTACACGGTCGGAAACAATCGTAGTCGCAAGGCCACACACTGACCGCTTATTCGACAACTATTTCCAGCAGGAAGATCATCAAAATGACCCAACAGTTCAACGGCAGTTTCGAAGGAAAAGTTGCATTCGTTACAGGTGCCGGCAGCGGTATCGGCCGAGCCACCGCTATCGCTTTCGCTAGAGCGGGCGCAGCTGTCACTGCGGTAGATCTATCACAGCACGGCCTTGAAGAGACTGCTCGGCTGATTGATGCTGCAGGCGGGAAGGTTCTGTCGGTAGTGTGTAACGTGACCGATAGCAAAGCAATCAAGGCCGCTGTAGAAAAAACCGTTGCCACCTTTGGCAGCCTCGATTGCGCTTTCAACAACGCTGGTATCGAGCAGCAGGTAGCAACGCTGCCCGAGATTGAAGAGGACGTGTGGGACCGCGTCCTTGCCGTCAACCTGAAAAGTGTTTACCTGTGCATGAAGCATCAACTCAATGTAATGTTGAAGCATGGCGGCGGTGCTATTGTCAATACGTCCTCCGGTGCCGGTGTCATGGCCATCCAGGGACAATCTGCATACTGCGCTTCTAAGTTCGGTGTTACCGCAATCAGCAAATGTGCGGCACTGGAACATGCCGGCAAAGGTATTCGGATCAATGCCCTGTGCCCCGGCATCATCGACACAGAAATGATGTCGCGCTTTACTGGCGACACCGAAGAAGGCCGTGCGCGAGTTATTGCACAAGAGCCTGTTGGTCGCATGGGTAGGCCTGAAGAAATTGCCAATGCCGTGCTGTGGCTATGCTCGGAACAGGCTGGTTTCGTAACAGGCCATGCAATGATCATGGATGGCGGGCAGACGGCCGGAATCTGAATATCATTAACGTTCCAGCTAGGCTTAGGCACTCTGCTCATTTACCTGGGCATTGAAATGCCAATGGCATTTTTAGAAACCAAGCAAATCACAGACTTGATTTAGCCGTGCATTCACTAGCGAGCCTTTAACCAAGAAGGCTGTCTATGCTTGCGCTTGGCTTTTAATTGAGCACTTTCCGCTTGATGTATGGGAGATAATTGTGGACAAAGAAGCAGCAGTTGAATCATTAACCGATGTAATGGCTAAATTCACCGCATATATCGGCAAACGCCTGCCCCGTGATGTAAAGGAAAAAACCGCCAAACTGCGTGCGGCGGAAACCAATCCGCTGGCCATCGCGGTGTACGACTCGATGGCCGACAACCAGGAATACGCGGACAAGCTGAATCGCCCCAGCTGCCAGGACACCGGCGTGATCCAGTACTTTGTCTCGGCCGGTGCACGCTTCCCGCTGCTGGGCGAGATGGAAAGCATCCTCGAGAACGCCACCAAGGAAGCCACCATCCAGGGCCCGCTGCGCCACAATGCCGTGGAAACTTTCATCGAAAAGAACACCGGCACCAACACCGGTTCGAAAATCCCGTGGCTGGACTGGGAAATCATCCCCGATGCCGATTACGCCATCGTCGATGTGTACATGGCCGGTGGCGGCTGCACCCTGCCGGGTTCGGCGAAGGTGCTGATGCCCGGGCAAGGCTATGAGGGGGTGACCGAGTTCGTCTTCGATGTCATCACCTCACGCGGGGTCAACGCCTGCCCGCCGTTGCTGGTGGGAGTGGGGGTATCGACCTCGGTGGAGACCGCGGCACGCCTTTCTAAAAAGGCCATCCTGCGGGAGGTGGATTCCAGCCACCCCAACGAAAGCGCGGCGATGATGGAAAAACTGCTGGAAGACGGCCTCAATGAAATCGGTATCGGCCCCCAAGGCCTGACCGGCAACAGCAGTGTTATGGGTGTGAACATCGAGTCCTCGGCACGCCACCCTTCGACCATCGGTGTCGCCGTGTCCACCGGCTGCTGGGCGCACCGCCGCGGCAAGATCCGCATCAACGCCGACCTCTCCTATGACATCCTCTCCCACGAAGGTGTAGTGCTGTGAACAGCCCAGTGAAAAAGATCATCAACACCCCAATCAGCGACGAAGACCTGGCCAGCCTCAACGTGGGCGACGTGGTCTACCTCACCGGCCAGCTGGTGACTTGCCGTGACGTGGCCCATCGCCGTCTCATCGAGTTGGGCCGCGAGCTGCCGGTGGATCTGCGTGGTGGCGCAATCTTCCATGCCGGCCCTATCGTCAAGAAGAAAGAAGATGGCAGCTTCGAAATGGTCTCCATCGGCCCGACCACCAGTATGCGCATGGAGAAATTCGAAAAGCAGTTCATCGAACAGACCGGTGTGAAGCTGATCGTCGGCAAGGGCGGCATGGGGCCGGAAACCACCACCGGCTGCCTGGAGAACAAAGCAGTGCATGCGGTGTTCCCCGGCGGCTGCGCGGTACTGGCGGCCACTCAGGTCGAGGAGATCGAGCGCGCCGAATGGCAGGACCTGGGCATGCCGGAGACTCTGTGGGTCAACCGCGTGCGTGAGTTCGGGCCGTTGATCATCTCCATCGACACCAAGGGCAACAACCTGTTCGAGCAGAACAAGGCCCGCTTCAACGAGCGCAAGGGCGCGGTGATCGAAAAGATCAACAGCCAGGTTCGTTTCATCAAGTAAGCTGACAAGCCCGCCACGGCAAGGAAGCTGTGGCGTTCAATTCAATCAGGAAATGAGAGCACCAACTGCTCAAGCAATTCAATCATTGTCCGAGCCGCTGGTGACAGATAACTACCGGCACGCACAGCAACAGCGACCCTCCTACACCTTGTCGTTTCCTCCAACTGCACTTCCTGCAAACGACACATCCCCTGCCCTCTCTCTAGGGTTTTCCGGGCGATAAAACTCAATAACTGAGTTCGGTCGATCAACCGCGGCAGCAAGGATACTGCGTTCGTTTCTATCTGTACTATTGGCGGCGGCAATCCGTGCGACAGAAAAACGCTATCCAGCCACTGCCTGGCTGGTACTTTTCGTGCGGGCAGTACCCAACGGTAAGTCGTTAAAACCTCTAGCGACAAAGGGGGCACAGAATAATGGGTGCTCTGCGCTGGCGACTACAACCGCTTGGTCCTGAAGGACCGGGTAGAACGTGAACAGTGAACGTTCAGCAATTTTGGGACTGATGATTGCATCCAGCCGGCCTAACTGAAGCGCCTCCGTCAGCACATCATCTTGAGCAATCGATAATGTCAACGTGAGTTTAGGGGCTCGCTCAAGCAACGCAGCAGTCAGTTGTGGCAGCAGATAGTCAGCCATGCTCGCAGCACATCCTATTCGGATGTTTCCAACCAACCCCTGCGCCAAATCTCGCACTTCCCGCTCGGTTTCAGCAACGGTCATCTGCAGCTGCCTGCCGCGCTGTAGTAGTAACTCGCCGACCTCAGTCAACTTGATACCGCGTCCCTCACGCAGGAACAAACTAGCCCCCAGCCCCTCCTCCAGACGCTGCAAGCTCTTACTCAATGCGGGCTGACTCCGATTGAGTTGCGCGGCCGCCTGCCCCAAATGTCCTAATTGGGCGATGACCATAAAGTAATTCAGGTCGCGCAGGTCCATTGAGCACTCTCAGCTCAAACAAAAACGTTCAAGACACGCCACCCGGCCCGTCTTGAACGTGGTTTAAATAACGCGAACCGCCCCTCACGATTATTCTTGACAAAGGCCTGCGGAAATCGCCCGGCGCGCTGCCAAATCCACTATCAGGTCGAGTGTCGGGGTCGCCACACTGCACAGCTTTGCCAACTCCAGCGGGGCACGCAGGATAGTATCGACTTCCATCGAACGGCCCAGCTCCAGGTCCTGAAGGATGCTCTGCTTATGCGTGGAAGTTGCCAGACGAGCCAAACCGTCGGAGATGTTTCCCGGCTCGCAACCCAATGCGTGAGCAATGGCAGCGGCTTCGTGAGCCATACGACTTGCAGCCTCGGCAACGGACGGACTGGTCAACGCTTGCTTCATCGTCGAACCCGTGAGGATCGACAAAGCGCCTCCGGTAAGATTGATGACCAGTTTTGCCCAGATTGCATTGCGGATCTTGTCGGTGACCTCGATTTCCAGGCCTCCGGCGGTCAGCAACCCGGCCAACCTCTCAAGTCGCGAATCGTCTCGTCCGTCCGGTCGCCCTAGGATGAGACGATTGCGCGGGTTACCGGCAACGATCACACCGGGTTCTGTCACGGTACAAGCAGTGTAAGCAACTACTCCAACCACCTGCCCGGGCGCTAGTGCATCGGCAATTACCGATCCAGGGTCCAGACGCGGCAACGACGTGCCTTCCAGAACACCGCCCTCCCCCTGACAGTACCACCAAGGGATGCCATTCAATGCAAAGAGAACCAGCGTTTGTGGACCGACCAAGGGCCCGATGCCTGACATTATCGCCGGAAGTGCCGGTGCTTTAACGGACACGATAACGACATCCTGCGGTCCGAGCGATGCAGGATCATCAGTCGCTAGTAGTTGGCAGTGGAAGACTCGATCTCGGGTTTCAACACGCAGTCCGTGCTTGCGGATCGCCGCCAGGTGCTCACCCCGCGCCACCAGCGAAACGTTTGCGCCAGCCGCATCCAGACGGGCTGCGATATGCCCGCCGACAGCTCCTGCCCCATATACGCATACTTTCATAGTTCGACCCCTCTAACTGC
Organism: Pseudomonas sp. LFS044; assembly: GCF_047978245.1. NCBI lineage: Bacteria > Pseudomonadati > Pseudomonadota > Gammaproteobacteria > Pseudomonadales > Pseudomonadaceae > Pseudomonas > Pseudomonas sp. LFS044. The sequence continues at coordinate 103,791 of NZ_JBFPFX010000001.1, read as the reverse complement.
GCACGGCGTGTGATGGCCTGCGTCTACGGTAGTAGAAGTACGCCATCACACGACGCGCAAACGAACGAAGAATGTTGAGAAGGACTGAAGCCAGTCAGTCAAACTGCTGTCGCTTCTGGGTCGCAGCAGCAAGCAGGAAAGAGATGTCGTTGCCAGTTGATACATACCGGGCCCCCTTGGCCAGCAGGTCCTTGATCAGGTCAGGACGGCCCCCAATACCACCGACGCCCAGCACCTTGCCATGGGTCAGACACGCATCGAGAACTCGCTGGTAAGCGTTGCGCACGAGATCGTGGTCCATCTGACCAGGTACGCCCAAGGCGGCACTCAAATCGTTCGCACCGACCAAAAGGATGTCGACCCCCTCAACAGCAGCGATCTCTTCCACTGCTTCCAACCCTGCCATGGACTCGATCATCGCAATGATCATCGTGGCGTCATCGAGCATCTTGGTTACTTGCGCAGCGGGCAACGACCGGTAGTGCAGCTGTGGCGGCGCCCCCGCTACCGACCGCTCGCCCAACGGTGCATGCTTGGCCGCGCGCACGATGGCCCGGGCATCTTCGGCGGACTGGACACTGGGAACAATTATGCCCAGAGCGCCCGAGTCGAGAACCCGAGCAATGAAGTGTGGATCTGGGCTGGGCACACGAACAAAGGGCGTCACGCCCAGTGCAATGCACGCCATGCAGACCTGCCCGGCCGCCTCCAGGGAGTAGCTGCTGTGTTCCATATCGATATACAGCGAGTCGAAGCCTGCTGTGTGTGCAATGCTGGCGATGTCAATCGAGCGGACCAACCGGGCCGTCATCGAGTACACCGGCTCGCCACGCGCCAGCTTTTCCTTGACACCATTTCGAATTGAAACGTTTGAAGCATTCATTTTTTATTCTCGCAAAATAGGCTGGCTCGCCCCGATGGCCAAGCTGAACGACTGCTACGGGGCATCCGATTCAGGCGAACAGCTCAGGCAATCCCACCGCTTCTGCCTCGAAGCCATATACCGATTTAATCTCCAGATACTCCTCAAGGCCGAATGCGCCCATGGAACGCCCGATACCGGACTGTTTGTATCCGCCCATAGGTGTGATCGAATTGGTCGCGGCGCCATTGAAGCAAACCCTACCGGCACGAAGACCACTGGCAAATTCATAGCCTTTGCGCCGGTCACCACTGAAGACGTAGCCGCCCAAGCCGTAGGGGGAATCGTTCGCGATTTCCAAGGCCTCGGTCTCGGTGGCGTAGGGCACGACAGCTAGCACTGGCCCAAAGATTTCCTCGCGTGAAATCGTCATGTTCGGGGCTACATCGACGAATACCGTCGGCCGGGTGAAGAAACCCTGTTCTAAACCTTCGGGCCGACCGGTACCGCCGACTACAAGGCGTGCCCCCTCATCGATAGCCGATTGAATATGGCGCTGAATGCTGTCGAACTGTGTCTGGCTGACCACGGGCCCCATGGTTGTGGCGAGGTCGCGGGGATCGCCCAATCTGAACTTGTTTACCTCGTCAACCAGATAAGGTATCAGCGCTTCGATCTGACTCTCATGAACGAGCATGCGGCTTGGCGCGTGGCAAGACTGACCCGCGTTGAAAAAGCAGCGCTGAACATTCCAGCGGGCGGCTTTCTCCAAATCTGCATCCTGGAGCACGATGTTGGCCGACTTGCCGCCCAGTTCAAGGCACACACGCTTGATCGAGCGCGCAGCCGATTCGCCAACTTGCTGACCGGCACCGGTCGAGCCAGTGAAGGAAATCATGTCAACATCTGGGTGGTTGGACAACGCCTCGCCAATCACTCGGCCGGAACCGTTAACTAGATTGAAAACTCCTTTTGGCACACCCGCTTCTTCGAGCACCTCACCCAACAAAACAGCACTGACTGGTGAGTTGATACTGGCCTTGGAAACTACCGTGCAACCCGCCGCCAAGGCGTAAATCAGTTTTATGACGGTGGTCTGTATTGGCCAGTTCCAGGGCGAAATCAGCGCGCATACGCCTAGCGGCTCACGGCGGATGATCGTATCGCCCATGCGCGATTCAAACGGGTACTTTTTGAGTAGCTCCCTTGCGACCTTCATGTGCTCGACAGGACCGGCTACCTGAGCGCGAGCACTACGAGGAATGCCCACTTCCTGGGCTATGGCCATGGAAAAATCGTCGGCACGCTTTTCATAGGCGTGGATGATGCGCCCGATCAATTCGTAGCGCGTCTCGATACTCGATCTCGAGTAATCGACGAAAGCTCGCCGGGCTGCTGCCACCGCCAGGTTCACATCTTCAATCTCCCCCATCGCCACGGTAGCAAACACGCTTCCCGTGGTCGGGTCGACCAGCTCTTGGACACGAGGGCCGGTGGAATCCACCCACGCGCCATCAATGTAGAACTTTCCGTAATGCTTCATTTTGCGCTTGCCTCCAGCTGAGCCTGCGTTTGCATAGCCCCCGTTTGCCGATTAACTGCTGTGGGTGTATCCACCGTCACATGCGATGGTTTGGCCGGTGATGAACGAAGCCGCTGGCGTTGCAAGGAACAACATGATCCCGACCAGGTCGGTCGGCATCATTCCACGCGGGATGCACTGCAACGCTGCAGCGCGTTGGCGAACTTCAGCTGTCGGATTGGAGGTGCGATCAACCTCAGTGGCAACACTGCCTGGGCGAATACAGTTGACGGTAATGCCATGACTACCCAGTTCACGAGCCAGAGAGTTGGTCATGCCAATAAGGGCAGACTTCGAGGTTACATAGTGGAGGTAATTCATAGTCCCGCGAGGCACGGCGTCGGAGGAGATATTGATGATCCGGCCAGAGCGAGCTGCACGCATCGCCTGGGCTACGGCACATACGCACAGATAGGTACCCGTGATGTTGATGTTCAGCACCGAGTGCCACTGTTCCAGTGGAATCTCGTCAAACGCGCGCTTTTCAAGCGCGGCAAAGACTGACGCGTTGTTGATCAGGACATCAATGCGGCCGTATGCCTTCAGAACCGCGGCAACCATCGCGTCCACCGATGCCTTGTTACTCACGTCGACCTGCACGGCCAGCGCCTGGCCACCTGCTGCTTTGATCTCCTGAACAACAGCTTCGGCCTTTGCCAGGTTCAGATCAGCAATGATCGGGAACGCTCCGGCTGCGGCGTACTGCCGGGCGAGCTCCCTGCCGATGCCTTGGCCTGAACCGGTGATGATTGCGACCTTTTCCTGAACGCTGAAGTCGCGGGCCTCGAAAGGGACCCCAGAGTCGGCGGGGGCGTGAGTTACGGATGAATCGCTCATGGTAGTTCCTGATGATGAGTGGCGTAGAGGGCCGCAGAGGCCATCGAAGCAATCGCTGGCGCCTGAAGAAGGTCATGACGACCTGACGACGCGATCTCGACAATAGATTTATGTCGAATTGTGGGATTTGTCAAACCATATGTGATTTGCGATTTACTACCTCTCACTCAACATTGATTGGCCTAGAAGGCTGCATTCAAAGCAAATCCCATAAATTTGACCGCATCTCACATTGCGGGATATATTTAATTTGACGCCATTTCCAAGGACCACCTTGCGAGCGCACGGCTTGTCGTCAAGGGCCCGGTGTGGCGGGAAGACCCTTCGGTCGAAAATGACCTTCAGCTTCAGAGGAACGAACGATGCGAGTAGGTAAGGCTTCGGATACGAATACCGAAATGGTAGGGACCATGCGTGAGGGCAAGCTTGCGCAAAAACACCTGTTGTTCGGTGAGGATGGCTCGCCAAATAACTACGATCTCAACATGGGGCTCACCGGCTCAGGTGGCTGGCGCACTCCGCGACATCGACACAACTTTGACCAGATCCGTTACGTGATCAAAGGCGTGCTGCCATACGGAGAGACCTCGTTCCTTCAGGAAGGCTGGGTCGGGTACTTCCCAGAAAGTGTCCCTTACGGCCCACAGGAGCGCACTGAAGGCCTGGAGACTCTGGTGTTGCAACTCGGCGGGGCGAGCGGCAACGGGTATCTAAGCGTCGCTCAACGCGAGTCCACCAACGCGATCCTCAATTCCAAAGGCGAATTCCGTAAGGGGATGTATTACTGGAAAGACGAGCACGGCATTGAGCAAAGCATGGACGGCTCCGATGCATGCTTCGAACATGCCACCGGCAAAAAACTGCAGTTTGCAGAGCCACGCTACACCGACGTCGTCGCGATGAATCCTGACGCCTACGACTGGGCGCCGGAAGGGAGCGAAGGCGTGTCCGTGAAGTGGCTGGGCACCTTCACCGAGCGCAATCTGCGTATTGGCTTTATCCGCTTGGCAGCAGGCGCGGTCTACGTTACGCGCCAGAACCCATCCATTCAGTTGCTGTATCTCACACACGGCAAACTTGAGGCGGAGGGTGAGCAGTACGGCCCTGAAACTGGGTTCGAGCTGGCAGCCAACGAAGCTCCGGTGGCCCTTCGTGCCGTTGAAGCTACCGAACTGCTGTGCTTCGTGTTCCACCAGTTCTGACAGCACCTCTCCTTCCAATTGTTCCTGCAAAGGGCGACACAGATGTCTACGGTCATTAACAAGATCACACTCAAAGATCCTGAGCTGCTGCGCAATCAGAATTACATTGATGGAAAGTGGGTCGGTGCCGACAACGGTAACGTACTTGAAGTCCGCAATCCTTCAACAGGCGAGCTGGTCGGGGTTGTGCCGGCCATGGGCGCATCGGAAACGCGCAGAGCCATCGAAGCTGCCGGCGCTGCACTGCCCCTGTGGCGTGCTATGACTGCCAAAGAACGTGGCAAAATCGTTCACCGTATCGCCGAGCTGATGCTCGACAACAAAGACGACTTAGCGGCGATCATGACTGCCGAGCAAGGTAAGCCCCTGGCTGAGGCGAAGGCGGAAATCGAATACTCAGCCGGCTTCCTCGATTGGTATGCCGAAGAGGGTCGCCGGGTCTACGGGGAGACAATGCCAGGACACGTGCCTGGTCGGCGGGTGCTTATCACCAAAGAGCCGATCGGAGTATTCGCAGCGATCACCCCTTGGAACTTCCCGTCTGCGATGATCACCCGCAAGGCCGGGCCGGGTTGGTCAGCAGGCTGTACCGGGGTCATCCGCCCAGCGACCCAGACGCCCTTCTCTGCTCTGGCGATTGCAGTGCTGGCCGAGCGCGCAGGCATGCCGAAGGGTGTATGCAACGTTATCACCGGGCCGTCACGCGACACAGGCGGCGAACTGACTGCAAACCCGATTGTGCGCAAACTCTCGTTTACCGGATCCACCGAAGTAGGCCGTGTGCTACTGGAGCAGTGCGCCAAAACCATTAAGAAGACCTCGATGGAGCTGGGCGGCAATGCCCCGTTTATCGTGTTCGATGACGCTGATCTGGACTCAGCCGTTAAAGGCGTGATGGCTTCGAAATTCCGTAATACCGGCCAGACCTGTGTTTGCGCTAACCGTATCCTGGTGCAGGACGGGGTCTACGAAGCATTCACCGCGAAACTAAAAGTGGCAGTCGAAGCGCTGCACGTGGCCGACGGCCTTGAGGACGGTGCTACCCAAGGTCCTCTTATCAACCAGGCTGCCGTCGTGAAAGTCGAAGAGCATATCAGCGATGCACTCGCCAAGGGTGCCTCTATTGTTACTGGCGGTAAACGGCATGCTCGCGGCGGAAACTTCTTCCTGCCTACTGTGCTGAGCGATGTTCCGGTGGACGCGATTATCTTCCACGACGAAACCTTCGGTCCGGTCGCTCCGCTGTTCCGGTTCTCGACCGAGGAGCAAGCTATCAAACTGGCGAACGACACCCCGTTCGGCTTGGCCAGCTATTTCTACGCACGAGATCTGGCGCGCGTCTTCCGGGTAGCTGAAGCGCTTGAGTATGGCATCGTAGGTATCAACGAGGGCCTGATCTCCACTCCAGAAGTACCGTTTGGCGGTGTGAAGGAAAGCGGCTTGGGCCGGGAAGGTGGCCATAATGGTATCGAGGAATATCTCGAGATTAAGTACATGGCACTCGGCGGCCTGTAATCCATTATTATAGCGGCGGAAACAACCGAGGGCGCTCACTGCGCCCTCGGTTGTTTCAATCGACTGTCAAGGGGCCTGATGGGAGAACAGGGGAAGCGCGCTGGTGAACCCCACAGCTCGGAATACCGCAGCCCCCCTGCCTTGCTCGCCATCGTTGGCGACGAGGTAGATTTCCCGCGTCCCGGGCTTGAGCGCCATGCTGGTTGAGCGCAGAAAGTGCCCATCCTCTCTGCCCGGTATTAGAATCTGACCAATCGGTATGCCATTTGGATTGAACACCAGCACGCGGCCTTGCCCGTACTGAGCCACATAGAGGTTACCGTCCTGGTCCGCGCGCATCGAGTCGGGCGAAGGGCCGCTGAAATGGTATGCCACCAACGCTCCGAAAGGAGCGACTCTTCCCGGTCCCTCAAGGTCGACTCGGTGAAGTAGGCCGGTGGCAAACTCGGTGACCCAGAGTACCTTCCCGTCCGGGGACAGGGCTATGCCATTGGGCAGGGCCATTTTTGAGAGTACAGGAATGATCTTGTCACTCTCTGGGGCAATGTAATACACCCCGCCCTCGGGATTGGTCGATCCGCCCCTGAAGTCGGTAAAATACAGCCCCCCATGGCTGTCGAAGACGATGTCGTCAGGGAGCATTCCGCGTTCAGGGGGAATGATCTGCCGATCAGCCCTACCGTCTGGATGGTAAGTCGTGAGGTTGCCAGTGTCCCGGTAATTGCCCAGTCCCGCTACAAACAGTCGACCATCCTTGTGAATAGCGATCCCGGCAGAGCCACGCATGTTCTGTTCGACCAAAACTTTAGAACTTCCGTCAGGCCCTAGCTTGAAGATTTTCCCGCTCAGAACTTCTACCAGCAGCAAATTACCCTCGCGATCAAACGCTGGGCCCTCGAGCTGAAGGCCTTTTGTCGAGACTGTAGCCCACCTTTGTGCGGTAATTGTCGGCAATGTGCGCTCCGCCAGGGGCAGAATATGCAGCGGTTGTCCTGAATCGGGGTAAACCAGTGCTGGCACTGCAGCTGGTGCTGCCGCTTGCGACGGCGTGACGGTGTAGCAAAGCGTGATGGCAAGCGCTGTAAAAAGACTGATTCGCATGCTGAGCATCCATTCCTCTGGCAGGGTGATTAAGACGCACCAGGACACGGCCCTGAGTCAGGGCCGTGTCCTGGTCGATCCATCAATTCATCTAGTTCGAAAGGTCTCGCCCCTTGGTTTCCACCACCAGGAAGCGCACGGCCAATACCGCTATCACCGTCAACGTCATGAAATAGAAAATGAAGGCATTGGGTGACACATAGGCTGTCAGCCAAGATTTGAGGTAAGGCGCCGTGCCACCGAATAGCACCGCTGTGAGCGACGAGGGGATACTGATGACTTGGGCACGTACCCGATTGGGGACCATCTCATTGACGAAGGCCACTTCAGTTGAGGCAATCGCCGCGAAAAAGAACAACCCTAGAGCCATCGGGACCAGGATCTGCAAGAAACTCGGCCCAAGCAGGAAATGCTGCAGCGGATACACCAGCAGCGTGATCGCACCAAAGCCGACTGTGTAATTGAAACGTCGGCCACGCTTGTCGGAGACATAAGCCCAGATGGGCAACATGCACAGGTACATTACCTGAGCCGCCACAGCTGCCCAGTAAGCATCCGAAGGCTTGGCCCCAAGATGGGTCACGGCATAGTCACTGAATGTAACCAACATGGTGTAAGACGCGACATAATTGGCCGGCCAGATCAGGAACAAGGTCAGCACCGTCTTTTTATGCCGCACGATATTACGCCAATAACCACCATCTTCCTTTCCTGCCTGCCTCTTGGCCTGCTCGAAAGTAGATGATTCATGCATGCCGTGGCGAAGAATTAGCGTGGATAATCCGTAGACAACGCCTATAGCAAAAGGCACCCGCCAACCCCAGGCCTGCATGTCTTCGGCGCTGAGTAATGAGCTCAGGATGGCGCCGAAAAGTGAACCCTGGATGATTCCGATGACTAGTCCAATTGGGTACGCACAGCTCTGTAAAGTCCGCCACCGTGGGCTGGCCATTTCACCTACGTAAACAAACGCCGAGATGCTTTCCATTCCGTGGGCAAGTCCCTGCATCAGCCGAGCAACGAGCAATACAACAGCGGCCAGAGCACCGATTGTTTCATATGTTGGGGAGACGGCAATAAGTAACGTGCCGACTGTCGCCAAGACTAGTGCAGCAAGCATCACTGGCTTACGACCGAAGCGATCAGCCAGCCGGCCTGCCAGCATTGCACCTATGGGGCGCGCAAGAAAACCCAGTGCGAAGATTGCGAGGGTATTCAATGATGCGGCTAGCGCGCTTTCCTGCGGGAAGAACAGCTTGGAAAAATAGGGCGCGAAAATTGCGTACACGACAAAATCGTAGTATTCAAAGGAAACCCCCAACACCCCACGTATCAAGGATCGACGTCGATCTTTTTCCGTAGAAGGATGCGTCGCTCGCTCGCTACTTACATGCTCTAGCACTCCAGGAGCAGCCACTGGCGCGTAAGAACCTGATTCGGTCATTCTTATTATCCTTATATAGACGTGAATGGCCGCCTTGGGCACGCAAGGCGGACCTCGTGTGACCTTCTGCGATTAGTGGAACGAGCGACCACCGTCTACAGCCAGCGCGGCTCCGGTGACATAGGATGATTCGTTGGATGTAAGAAACAGGATGGCTGCACAGATTTCGGCAGGATCTGCTAGGCGCTTGAGTGCATAATTTCCTACGTTGGCCCGGTATCCATCAGCCATCGGTGTATCAACCATCCCAGGACATACACTGTTCACCCGAATGCGCGGCGCTAGCTCAGCAGCCATGCAACGCGTGAGATTAATTACGCCACCTTTAGAGGCCGCGTACGCGGTCAGACCTGGCGCGTTGGGCAGCAGCCCCGCTGCAGATGCAATATTCACGATAGTTGCCGGAGCGTCATCGTTCATCCAGCGTAAGCAGTTGCGCGAAACGATGTAGGTGCCCACCAGGTTGACTTCAATCTGTTTACGCCACTCCTCGGCAGGGACGTCCAAAATTGAACCTTTCGCCATTATGCCGGCGGCATTCACCACACCGTCGATACCCCCCATGTTCTGCGCCGCCTGCTCGGTGACATGCGCCACTGCAGCTTCGTCCGTGATGTCCACGGCAAAGCAGTGAGCGTTTGTATGGCTATACAGCGCATGGAGTGCATCGTGGTTGCGGTCGAGCAGACTTACCTTCGCACCTTCAGCGAGGAAACGCTCTGCAGTAGCACGACCGATACCCGAGGCAGCGCCGGTGATGACGATGCGGCGACCTTCGAGACGAGCTTGTGCCGGATGATTCGGTTTTACACTGGCCATTTTGTTTTTGTCCTTAGAGATTATGAGCCGTTGACGTTGCAGTGATTGATCAGCGCGGAATGAAGTTGTTTTGCGGCGTGGCATCGGCGATGGAGATCATCACACTCTTGGTTTCGAGGAACTCTTCCACCGCCTCGATCCCCATCTCTCGACCAATCCCGGATTTTTTCATGCCACCGAACGGCATCATGTAGCTGTAGGTGCGGTAGGTATTGCCCCAGACAGTGCCGACTTCAAGCGCTTTGGCCATACGGAACACCCGGCCGGTGTCGCGCGTCCAAACGCCTGCTGCCAGTCCGTAGGGCGTTTCGTTCGCAATCGCAATCGCCTGAGCTTCATCTTCAAACCCAATTACCGACAGCACCGGCCCGAAAACCTCTTCACGGGCAATACGCATGGCGTTGGACACATCGACGAAGATGGTGGGCTCGACGAACTGGCCGCCTTGGATACCCGGTCCGCTGGCGGGTTTACCCCCCAAGACACAGCGCGCACCGTCTTGATGGGCAATATCAATGTACTCAAGCACCTTGTGGTACTGCGGCGTGGTCGACATCGGCCCCATCTGGGTTGTGGGGTCCATCGGGTCGCCGAGTTTGATGGAGCGCGCGCTAGACACCAACCTGTCGGTGAAAGATTCAAGAATCGAGTTTTGCACCAAGAGACGCGAACCCGCTGTGCACATTTGGCCCCCACCACCGAAAATCCCGGAGACAGCTCCAGCGACGGCCAGGTCCAAGTCAGCGTCGGCGAATACAATATTGGGTGATTTCCCCCCTAGCTCCAGCGCCACTCGCTTCATATGACGGGCAGCCGCCTCGTAGACTTTGGCACCAGTGGTGTCGGACCCAGTGAAGGTGATCATCGCCACATCTGGGTGCTCGACCAACGGCGCTCCAATGCTTTGCCCAAGCCCCGTGACAACGTTCAGCACTCCGTCGGGCAGTCCTGCTTCCTGAGTCAAGGATGCGAAAAACAACGAACTGACCGAAGAAAACTCCGACGGTTTGACGACAACGGCACAACCCGCGGCAAGCGCTGGTGCGCACTTAAGGGCGAGGAAATTCAGAGGCGCATTCCAAGCAGTTAATGCCAGTACAACACCAATGGGCTCGCGTTGAGTCAGGCCAATCATCCCGGATTTTTCGATCGGCATCACAGCGCCTTGGATTTTGTCGGCAAGCCCTGCGTAGTAGTACCAAATTTCGGCCACGTTATTGATCGCGCCACGCATTTCGGCGAGCAACTTGCCGTTGTCCCGCACCTCAAGCTCGGCCAGACGATCAGCATGCTGCAGCGTCAGATCTCCGATCCGACGCATGATTTTTCCGCGCTGCGTGGCGCTCATGCTGGCCCATGAGCCCGATGTCATCGCCTGCTTCGCCGCGCTGACGGCAAGATCCGCATCAGCGGCAACGCCGAGCGGAATTTTTGCCCATGCCTGACCGCTGTACGGGTCCATCGTGTCCATCCACTCGCGTCCACTCGGCTCGTGGTAGGCACCGTTGATCCAGTGTGAATAGGTTTCCAAAAGCTCATCCTCCATGGCGCTGCGTGCGAAGAGCACGCATCTAACGAATATGTGACCATATTTACATTATCCCGCCATTTGGGATATTTCAACAAAAAGATCGCCGACCTTTGCTGCAGTTCGCCGCCCGCCTGGGCTGACTGCTCGGCGCACTCCCACCATGCATGAATGTCTCGGCTTGCCACGTGGCCGGACACGCTCGGCTCCGATGCTGGGGTTTGGAAGCCGACTTGCCCAAGCGGTTACATTTGAGCGACCAACTTTCAAAGCAGTTCCAACTTTCTGGCGTACCAAGTCTATTTCAACGAAATAGATACAAGCCATAGCCGTAGCTCTCTGAATCCAAGGGTGATTATTGTGGATCCATTCGATATCGGTCTCACCGATCAAATTGGGATAGCTGTTTTCCACATTGAGGTCATCCTACAACTCGCGAAACGACAGAGGCTGCCGAGCGCCATTACTACCAGTACGAATTTCGACGAGCTGGCTTTTATACCCGTCCAAGGAAGAGAATATAGCACCGAGCTATTCTACGGCTTACAAGCAACAAAAATGGCTGATGATCAGGCCAAATCTTCAGTACGTGAGAAACCCTGGCGGAGTTGATGAAGTCAAGAGCGCGGTAATTATAGGATTGAAATTGCAATTTCGATTGTGAGAGCCACCAACCAAAAAATTTAAGGTAGTTCTTAATTGACCTACTCTCCCATTAATAGATACCCCTTCGCATCTCCCTTTATGCTGAGTAAGCGGTGCAATATCGTCGAAAGGCATGTACCGCAAATGCTAAGCAATTATACAAGTGCGTCAAAACTTGTCGCTCCTGCTCCCTTGCCGGTGAACAAATCCTTTTAAGAACTGTCAGGATCATTGGATCCAAAATGATTCTGTGGTAAATGGCTCGCTCGACAGAGGCGCAGCAAACCAGCCCCCGCCAGCGAAATAGGGAAGAAATTAGCAGGAGGCTGCATGACATGGACTCAATCAAAAGCTGCTATCACCCCATCGATGCGGCAATTCTTTGGTGCGATCTGGCCGATCACACCGCAGAGATCTTACAGGTCGAAATAGCCCACTCAGGTGAGCTACTCAAACATTTTCCTCAGTGGCCCTGTCTCCACTTCTATGTGGAGCGCATCTACGACGCCATTGCCTCAGGTGAGCTACCGGCAACGTTCCTCGGCGGGCCCATTACGCACCACGACCACGCCGAGCGTGTGTACTGGTCAATTCGTCGTCCAGATTTACGGGCCTGGTTTGCGCTGAACCATCCGGAGGAAAAACCCGAATTCCTGTTTCCCAAGAATATCGATCACATCGAGTGCGTGAGTTTGAACGCCTTTCTGGCTGTGCAAGCTGAACGGGACTTCTATGCACGTGAGTTTGAGAAAATGCATCAGGCCTACGACTCTGTTGTCGAGGAGATGACGGTCTACAAGCGCCAAGAGCACGAGCTTACGGCGCAGCTTGATGCAGCTGAGCCAGCGTCTGAAGCATCCGCGAGCATCCACTACACAATCATCGGCGCCCTGCTGACTCTCATGGTGGGCAAGTCGAAATCCGGTCAAGTACAGTCGATCTACAAAAATCAGACGGCGGTAGTCCAGGCCATTTTGGCTCGATTCCCTGGCCTACATGGTTTAAGAAAACACACCCTTGATCGGAAATTTGCGTTGGCTCGCCGCCATTTGGCCCAAGCGGAGCAGGCCTAACGCCGAATTGCCAGGCAATGGCGGCCATTGCCTGGCAATGATTTTTCACCCTATCGCACCTTCACTGACTGTCACATCCCACTGCGCGCCACATGGCGCTAAGGAGTGACACCATGCAACCTGCCAGCCCTGCCCCAGCTTCCGCCGATCGCCACATCATGCGCCGCGATGAGGTGGAACAAAAAACCGGCTTCAAACGCTCGCACATCTACAACCTGATGAAGGCCGGATTGTTCCCACAATGCCGGCGCATCGGCACGCGCGCCGTGGGTTGGGACTCGCTGGAGATCGAACAGTGGGTTCAGGATCGCCTGTCCGTTCGGGAGTAGTGCCATGAAAGTCCTTTCGCTGATCTCGACCAAGGGCGGCGCTGGCAAGACCACGGTTGCCGCCAACCTCGGTGGCCTGCTTGCCGACGCCGGCTTGAAGGTGCTGCTACTCGACCTAGACAGTCAACCGACGTTGTCCAGCTACTATGCCCTGTGCGAGTCCCGTGAAGCGGGCAGCTACGAACTGATCTCGCAGCGGCTCACGGTTACCGAGCAGATCATTTCCGCCACCGCCATCCCGCGGCTTGAACTGATCGTCTCCAACGACCGCGCCGGCCACCTGGGCACCGTACTGCTGCACGCGCCCGATGGCCGACTGCGCCTGCGCAACCTGCTGCCAGCGTTCACTGATCGCTACGATGTCCTCATCGTCGACACCCAGGGGGCACGCAGCGTGGTCGTGGAGATGGCCATCCTCGCCTCCGATTGTGCGCTATGCCCGTTGCCACCGGAAATGCTCGCGGCACGCGAACTGCGCCGTGGCACGCTCGGCCTGTTCGAGGAGCTGGAACCCTACCGCTACCTCGGCGTGGACTTGCCCCCGGTGAAACTGCTGCTCAATCAGGTAAACACCAACCGGCGCGACACCTGCCTGATCATGCAGAGCCTGCGCAACACCTTTGCCGCCGACGCGCATGTCAGCGTCTGTAACACGGTGATCCCTGATCGTGTCGCATACCTCAACGCCGCTTCATTGGGTTTGCCGGTGCATCGGGTCGAGTCGAAAGCCGCCCCTCGATCGCGCAGTCGCTGCGCGGCCGATGTCATGCGGGCACTGGCCAATGAACTGTTCCCTGAGTGGGAGCAGCGACTGGCCCAGACCAGGGTCCGTGCGCGGTCTTTTCCCAACAGCATTGCCTCAGTGGAATGCGTCACCGGCCGACCCGCCTAGTGCGCACTCTTCCCCGCTGCCCCACCCATGCAGCCGATCGGGAAGGCCTGGGCGGAGTCGCCTGCACTGACAGATCAGGGGCAAACCCATGAAACCGCCAACCTCCGAAGACATCACGCGCCAGCTCCAGCACGGGCACTTCCCACAGCGGGCAGCACAGGTATCGCCCACCGATCCCGACTGTGACACGCCGATGGTCGTGACCCTCGAGCAGCTGCGGCCCTACGAGCACAATCCGCGCTTCATCCGTAACCCGTTGTACGAGGAGTTGAAGGCCTCTATCCGCGACCGCGGCCTGGACCAGCCCCCGTCCATTACGCGCAGGCCCGGCGAGCCGCAGTTCATCATCCGCAACGGCGGCAACACCCGCCTGAGTATCCTCGGCGAACTGTGGCAAGAAACCCGCGAGGAGCGCTTCTTCCGCATCCATTGCCTGTTTCGTCCCTGGCAGTCGGAGCTCCATACGCTGCTGGGCCATCTGGCCGAAAGTGACCTGCACGGCCAACTCACCTTCATCGAGCGAGCACTGGCCGTGGCCAAGTTCCGCGACATGCTGCTGGTAGACGGCGGTAGCCTGAGTCAACGTGAACTGGCGGCGCAACTATCGGCCGGCGGCTACCCGATCTCGCAATCGCACATCAGCCGGATGCTGGACACCCTGGAGCACCTGCTGCCAGCGATCCCGCAAACCTTGTACGCCGGCTTGGGCAGACCTTCGATCGAGCGGACCCTTAACCTGCGTCGGCGTGCCGAATCGGTCTGGAATCGCTACGTTGCGGCTGGGCAGGTATTCCCTGCAGTATGGCTGGAAGTACTGTGCACCTTCGACTGCGAAACTGCGGAGCTGGACATCACCGAGCTACAGGACGAACTGCTCGCGCACATGGCGAAAACCTTGGGCCAGTCGCCACGTTTGCTGGCGTTGGAGCTGATCCAAGATAGCGGCCAGCCATCACGTCAGCCACTGACACCCTGCATGTCCATGTCTCCCCCGCTGAGCGTGGGCGAAAACACCGATAGCACTTCCGGTAGCGAGCCCGAATCTCCCACGGGGCTCCACTCACCGGAGCCGGTCTGCCCTCCGCAACCTGCTAACAGGAAACCAGAACAGGCAGACCTGACGCAGCCTCCCGCCGCCGCCCGTGAACAGGAACGTAGTTCAACTGCGCCACCGCCCGCTCAGTCTGCCGATGTCGGCAATGCTGGGCTTCAGTGCTTGCCCGATTCACTGGATACCATCTGGCCGATACCGCCCGCTCTGGAAGACCTGGTGCAACTTCGCCAGGCCTGCGCGCAACTGGCCAGCGAACTGGCTGGCTACGCCAATGCGCCACACATGGTCTGCGCCACGGAAGAAGGCCTGGGTTTCTCATTGGCGCCCGATACAGTAGCGCCTTCGACACCCCACCGCACCGGGATTCAGCTGCTGCTGGGCGCGCTGTTGCGCGTGCAGGATGACGTTGCTTGGGAGCAACGGCAGCAACTTCCGGCAGCGCTGTTCGGCCAACTGCTGCTGGGTGCCTACGAACTTCCGCTGATCGAGCGCCCACCGCTCGCGATCGGAATCGAGCGGCTCCCCGATCCTCAATTGGCGCAACTGTTTTCACTTATCCGGCTCTCTCGACGCCTGATCGAACTCACGCTGTCGTCCACCCGCTGACACCCGGAGGTGCCGCATGAGCACGTCGTTCAATCTGCTGAACCACGCCATGTTGAACCAGGTCCTGCATGAACTGCGCCATGGCCGACTGCAACGGTGCAAGGCCTTGGGCCTCGGCGACGAGGACATCGAGGTGCTGCAGTCGCTGCCGCCCACAACCTTGTCCCACCTGGCGCACTCCACGATCACCTGGGTCGAGATCAAGGTCGACACCACGGTGCTGCGTCGCCTGATCGCCCAAGCCGAACGCGATGAACTGAACGAGCGGCTGATCAACCGTGCCCTCAAGTTGGGGGCGAGCTCGAACATCATGTACCGCTGCTTCGGCCTCGACCATTCCGACACGGCGTTGCGCCGACGCATCCTGAAAATCGAGACTCATCGCGGTCGCCCTGTCCAGCTCAGCGAAAACCAGGAGCATGCGGTGTGGAACCGTTGGCGCCAGTTGCGAGCTGAAGATCCGGACAGCGAACCGCTGGACGCGATGATGATGCTGGCCGAGGAACAACAGATCAGCCTGACCCTGATCTGGCAGCAGATCGAGCTGTACGGAGGTATCCCATGCTGAACTTCTACACCGTGGACTGGGCCGATGTGGTGCGCCAGAGCATGGTCACGCTCAAGCGCTGTCTGGAGCAGGCCGAACAAGCCAAGGCCGCCCGTGCGCTGGCTGAGGGGCCGGGCTTCGTTTATCACGGCAGCCACGAACCGTTACCGCTGGAATTGCTGCAGGATCGCCGGCTCACCCCCGTGGAGCGCAATCTCTGGTTGGTGCTGCGCTGGTTGATCACCGAGCGGCAAATGCGGACCCCACGTTATCAGGACCTGCAGCCGTACCTGGCGACCAGCCCATGTGGCGCACAGGCTTCCCGCGAAACCATCGCCCGTGCACTGAACGTGTTACGTGCCACCCGCTGGCTCAGCCTGAGCGAGCGTTATCGGGATGCGCAGGGCTGCCTGCGCGGCAGTGTCTACGTGCTGCACGACGCGCCGCTGTCCCCCGCACAAGCCATCGACCAAGATGCCGGTTACCTGTCCCTGATCAGCCAAAACCTCTCCCACGCCACCAAAGGCGTGCGCGATCTCGCCCAGCACGTCCTCCAGGAGCTACGAGCGGATCCGGAGGTGGCTGACGAGGCCTTGGCCATAATGGCTTCGCCCGCCACGCCAAGTGCTAAACAGACCTTGCCGCTGCAGGCCGACAGCCATGTCGAGCATTCCGAACTAAGCGAGACGCACTGCGTTCGGTCTGCCGCACCCTCCTCGACCGATTCCGAATCCAGCATGAACGTCCCGGCTACGGCTGCCGTTCGGAATTCAACGCTCGACCGTACCGTACAAAAACAAAGCAAAAAAAGTACAGTACCGCCCACCTCGGCCGATGGCAGCGCCGATTGGCCAGAGGGTCTGCAGTTGAGCCCGACTGAACAGCGCCGGGCAGTCCAGGCGCTGCGCCAGCTCGAGCCCGAACAGCGACAAGCGGTGATCAATGAAGCAGCCGTTCGCTGTAGCCGCGGCGACATCCGCAAGCCGATTGCGTATCTGTTGGGGCTGATCAAGCGGGCGTGCCAGGGCGACTTCACCCTGTGGGCCGCCCGTAGCGATGCGCCGCCAGCACCGCGCAAGCGCATTCGCCCGCCAGAGCCAGCTGATGAGCGATCGCGGGAATCCGGAAGCCGTGTGGCCTCACCGCTGGCCAAGGCGTACCTGGAGCAGCTCAAGCTTCGCTGCGGTGTCGTGAGCGGGGCAACGTAACAGCGCGCTGAGTCTTTCAGATCTCCAACGATCAGCGGAGCTCAATGGATTTGATCGCAGTGGCATCACTCCAGTGACGTTTTCTATCCACACACAATCGCTTGAGGAGAGTGATCTGCGTGATGGCTGCGAGGTTGCAAGTTTTGACCAATGCCAGGATGAAGCAGTTAGCTGCGTTGTCACTCAGTGGATTTGATCACAGTGGCATCAAGGCCAGGACCATCGAAAGGAGGGGCAATGTGAGCCCATCGCCTTCACATTGATCACTGCCAGGTCGCCCGAGAGCGCAGATCGTCGGCGTCATTCCGACGGCGAGGATCTGGCAATGGTCGACCACTACCAACTCAACCTGGGCTCACTGCGCAGCAGCATCACCCTCACCCTGCACACGCATCACGCAGCACGTCTGTGGCAGGGCCGTGCCGCACGCGAAGGCGTGTTCGGCATCATGGGCATGGCGGGCTACATCAGCGTCACCAACCTGCTCAAGCAGGCAAGCAGTCAGGACGACCCCTTCGCCGACTGGTTCATGCTGCAACTCGAAGACAAGGTATTGCAGGCCAAGGCCGAGCTGCTGGCGTTGATCGAGCAAGTCAAATTGGTCGAGCGCGACCTGCCCTCCCAGGTCAGTATCGGCGACAACCTGAACATCCACCCTGTCACCCTGCCCCTGTTTATCGGCAGCCAGTTGGGGTTTCTCGCCGTCTACCTGCTGACCGACTACGACAGCCTGGTGCGTCGCGTGCTGCTCGCCCACCACACCGCGCTGATCGGCCGGGTCGACATGGAACACTGGATCGATCGTGGCGCCCACCTGCTGCGCAGTCTGTTCAGCATGGCGCAGCAGTACCGACTGGCCGGGGTAAGCCGCGACGACATGGCGGCCAACAACGCCCGCGCCCGCGAGGCCATCGACAAGTTCGGCATCCCGCCTCAGGACATTCTCGAAGGCACCCGGCGCTCGCAATTTGCGCCGCCCATCGTGCGCACCGCCAAGCCCGCACTGCCCACTGAGACCGATCAACTTGATGACGACGTGAAACCTGCGCCCGGCGAGCCCGCCGAAGGCGGTGAAGCATGACCCTGGCCGAAGCGATCGCCCACTGCCTGTCATCAGAGGCCTATCGCGAGCTTGAACACAGTGCCTCTCTAAAAGGCCTTTTAAAGCCTTTTAAGGGTAAGGGGGAGCTGTTCCAGTTCGCCGAGACAATCAAACAGCTGCGCGGCGAACTCGAGACGCTGATGGCTGCGATGCTGGCGATCATGGCGCAGTCACCCTTCTCGTTGCTCGAGTTGCGACTGAGCGTCCAGCACAGCTCCCAGGGCGCCTGCTTCCTCCGCTGGCGCAGCCCGGACTTCAAGCGCATGGGCGTGGAGGTCTGGGAGCAGGTGATGGAGCATCCGTTGCTTCAGCCGGAGCTGCGCCAGGCGCTGTACCAGCTGGAGGCCAACCGGATCGTCCTCAACCTGCAGATGAGCAGCCTGAACTCGCTCTACCGCCAGGTCCTCATGGGCGCCCTCAAGCTCGCGTATGCCGATGACGTCCTTTTCGATACCACCACCGAGGAGAAACACCCATGAGCACGTTCTTTGTTGGCGAAGGCAATATCGGCAGTCCCCCTGAGTTTCAGGAGTTCAACAACAACCCGGACGAGCCAAAGCGGCTGCTGCGGTTGAATGTCTATTTCGACAATCCGGTACCGCGCGAGGGCGGCTATGAAGATCGCGGCGGCTATTGGGCCCCGGTGGAGCTCTGGCACCGCGATGCCGAGCACTGGAGCACCTTGTACCAGAAAGGCATGCGCGTCTTGGTCATGGGCCGAACGGTCAAGGATGAGTGGGAAGACAGCGAGGACAATGCCCGGGTGACATTCAAGGTCGAGGCGCGGCACATCGGCATCCTGCCGCATCGCCTGGCCGGCGTGTCCATGCGCGAAAAGGCCAGTGACAATGGGGGCAGCAGCCGCAAGCCGGCCGGCAAGAAAACCACCCGCAAGCCGACTTAAGCTGGTGGACGTCAGTGGAACGTGCCCTTCAGCGCGATACCGCTTAGTCGCGGCGCCCCACGCCCCGGGCAACATCACGCAGGCCGTCCCCCTCGATCAACCCTTTGACCTCCGCCAGGTACTGGTCCAGGGCAAGGAACGCCCGCCAGTGCGCTGGCGCTTCCTTGACCCACGCGATCAACCTAGCCCTCGCCGCCTGATTGTCAGGTTCCTGATGGGTGGCCATGAACAACTCGCAGGCCTTGATCGCTAACGCATCCGCTTCATGCTGCTCAAGCTCGTCCAAGCCGCTATCTCCGTGTGACAGTCAGGTCACCGTATTCTTATCTGGTGATACGCCCCATTAAGTTGGCAGTCAACCTTATAGGGCGTTCATATCTCCGGGTGGCTGGTCAACCATACGGGTTGAATTGGAGAGCCTCCCCGTTGCCAGTCAAAGAGCCTAGCCCACAACACATTGGCCGCCAGTTGGCCAAGTACCGCCGTGCCCAGGGCTTTACCCAGGCGCAAGTCGGTGAACGCCTGGAGATCGGCACCGAAGCGGTCTCGCGCATGGAGCGTGGCAAGGTCGAACTGACCGTGCCCAAGCTGCTGCAATTGGCGGATATGTATGGCTGTCCAGCCGATGAGCTGCTGCTGGCCATCAGTCCTCGGCCACAGGACCAAGGGCAAAAGATTGCCTTACTGATCAAGGACCTTGGCGAGACGGACAAGTTTGCCCTGGACCTGCTGCAGACCGTGACCGCGCACCTCGCGCAACGGTAAGTCGCTCGCCGCTGGCGGCTACACCGATATGATCTCGACCAGTTCAGCTTTTCCCTAGCGCTCCCCTACCACTCGCCCACCCTGTCAGTACCTGACCGAGAGGGCCACGCCATGCGCCTCTACATTTGCGAAAAACCGTCCCAAGCCCGCGATATCGCCCGAGTGCTGCAGGCCCATCGTCGCGGCGATGGCTGCCTGCAGGGCGTCGGGGTAACGGTGACCTGGTGCGTGGGGCACTTGCTGGAGACCGCGCCGCCAGAAACCTATGGCCAACAGTTCAAGCGCTGGTCACTGGAGCACCTGCCGATCATCCCGCAGCACTGGCAACTGGTGGCGAAGCCCAAGGTGGCGGCGCAGTTGAAGGCGATCAGCCGGCTGCTGCAGAACTGCACCGAGGTGGTGATTGCCACCGACGCCGACCGCGAGGGCGAGATGATTGCCCGGGAGATCCTCGAGCGCTGCCAGTATCAGGGGCCGATCCTGCGCCTGTGGCTGTCCGCCCTCGACGACGCCTCGATCCGCCGGGCCCTGACGGCGTTGCGGCCGGGTGAGCAAACCCTGCCGCTGTACCACTGTGCCCTCGCCCGGTCCCGGGCCGATTGGCTGGTGGGCATCAACCTCAGCCGATTGTTCACCCTGCTCGGTCGCCGCGCCGGCTTCGACGATACGCTACCCGTGGGCCGTGTACAGACACCGACCCTGCGCCTGGTGGTTGAACGTGACCGCGCCATCGCCAGCTTTGTCGCCAGGCCGTTCTGGACCGTGGACGTTGTGCTGCAGGATGACGGGGCTGAGTTTGAGGCGCGCTGGCAACCACCCGCTGCACACTGTGATGATAACGGTCGCTGCATCGATCAGGCGGCGGCTGAACAGGCTGCCCGGCGTTTGGCAGCCGCGAAGGCAGTACACGTCGAGCGGGTCGACGTTGAACGCGTGACGGAGGGGCCGCCCTTGCCGTTCGACCTGGGCACACTGCAGGAAGTCTGTTCGGCCAAACTCGGCCTGGGCGCGCAGGAAACCCTCAGCGTGGCGCAGGCACTGTACGAAACCCACAAAGTCACCACCTACCCCCGCAGCGACTGCGGCTACCTGCCAGAGAGCATGCTGGACGAAGTGCCGCGTGTGCTGCATGCCTTGGCCGCAGCCGATCCGGCGCTTGGCCAGCGCTGCAAGGAGCTTGATCCGACACGACGTTCCCGCGCCTGGAATGGCAGCAAGGTCACCGCCCACCATGGCATCATCCCCACCGCCGTGGTGATTCCGCTGAGTCAGTTGTCTGAGCGTGAGCGCGCCGTGTACACCCTGATCCGCGCTCGCTACCTGGCGCAGTTTCTGCCCCACCACGAATACCTGAAAACCCAGGTGCAGCTGCGCAACCAGGCCGATCAGTTGCTGGCCCGCGGCAAACAGATCCAGGTACGAGGCTGGAAGTCGGTGATCGACGAAACCGATGCTAATGAACCGACTGAGCAAACGCAGCGGCTCCCGACCCTGCAGGAGGGTGCCTCGATTGCCGTGCTCGACGTCACGGTCACCACACAGCGCACCCAGCCGCCCAAACCTTACACCGAAGGCACGCTGGTCAAGGCGATGAAAACCATCGCCAACCAGGTGGCCGACGTGCGCCTGAAGAAAACCTTGAAAGACAGCATTGGCATCGGCACCGAGGCCACCCGCGCCGCGATCATCCAGGGCCTGATCGATCACGGCTACTTGACCAAGAAAAAGCGCAGCCTGGCGGCCTCTGCGGCCGCCCACACGTTGATCGAGGCCGTTCCGCGTGAGGTGGCAGATCCGGTGATGACTGCGGTATGGGAACAGGCGCTGGCACGGATCGAGACCGGTCAGCTGAGTGTCGAGGCGTTTCTCGCCAAGCAATCGGCCTGGCTCACCCAGGTGGTGCGCAGCCAGGCCTCGTTGAACCTGCAGCTACCCCGTTCGAAAGGTCCAGCCTGCCCGGTGTGCCGCAGTCCCATGCGCCAACGCAAAGGCCGCACCGGTAATTTCTGGTCCTGTGTGCGCTACCCGGACTGCAAGGGTACCAAGCCAGTGAAGTCCAGCGCGGCGCCTGCCAAGCCGAAGCGTTCCTGACTGCTTGACGGTAGGGGCCGTCACTGATGTAGTGAACAGGTCCCTCGCCGTTTGGCGACCCCAGGCCGATTCGCTCCGGGCAGCTCGGCCAGACTCATTGAGTTCGGAGCCTCTTTCACCGCGCTGTATCGCTGTTCCGGATGTCCAAGGTTCCCGAGACGGATGACCCGTGCGGCCTGCTGCAGGCTGTAGGGGTCATCCGCCTCGGCGACGATGCTCAGTGCCGGTGCCCGCCGGCGAAAAAACGGGCACCGTTTGTGCGCGGATGCGTGCCAGTTGTTCCGACCCAGGCCACGACAAGGGTCGGTTGATCAGGGTGGCAGGACAGCGAAAGTGAAGCGACGACTTCGCTGTCAATGGACCGGATCAAAGGTGGCCCTTCTGTTCCTAGCCTGACGACCGTTGGGCTATTTTTTCGCGCGCTTGGGTCCACTGCGCGCCAACCACGTCCACGCCTCTGAACCCTGTCAAAATCGCCGTTGACGGGCGCTGCGCACCGTTCTATAGATGAATTGCAATGCGCTGTCGTTGACAGCACCAGGTAGCCGGAACCTGCAAGGCTACGCTCTCCCCAGAGTGGTTCCTCCCAAAGTGCGACTAGCGTTCGGCGGCTCGCACGGTTATCGCTGCCCGCGATGATGAGCGCTCTTACACCACTGCTGTTGCACCTGACCTTCCCTTGCGGACTCACCCCCGCCAGGGCCGGTGAATATCCGCGTTTCTCGCAAACAGGAGATTCACCATGACCACGGCAAACACTGCTGCTCCCGCCACCTACTTCAACCTGCACACCCAAGGCATTGGTTACTTGAACCGCGTGCGCGAGGTGCCCGTACGGCGCGGCCAGCCCTTTATGGCCTGCGACATCGCCGCCTTGCACGGTGCGTCGGATGACGTCGAGTACACCCGCTTCGACTGCAAGGTCGCTGGCGGTGAAGCCGAACGGCTGATCCGCGAACACCTCGAGGATGTCCGTGCCGAACGCAAGGTGCTGATCGCGTTTCGCATTGGCGACCTTTGGGTCGACGCCTTCACCTACGAGAAAGGTGAGCGCAAAGGCCAACCCGGTGCCAGCCTCAAAGGTCGGCTGATCTTCATCGAGTGGATCAAGGTCAACGGTCAGCTCACCTACAAAGCGCCAGCTCGGCAGGATACTTCCTCGGCTGAACCGCCGTCCGAAGCGGCAGAAGTGCATGCGCCGAATCCTTCACACAGTGCCGATCAGGCTATGAACCAGGCCACGGTGCCTGCCTGAGACTGATGCCCCACCACAGAGGCGCTCGCATGAGCGCCTTTTCTTATCCCCGGAGGCTGCCATGGAGAGTTACTGGCTCTGTGAGGATTGCCTGCACGCCGTGGCCTACGACGACTTTAGCGCGCTGTCGCTGTACTACAGCGAGGCCGAAGTCGACCAGCGAATTGCGCAGATGCGTATCGAGCTGCAGGCGCTAATGCCGCTCAGCGCTGATTTCAACCCGGACACCGGCGTCGGCATCGACCCCCTCTCCACTCGCCCCTGCGAAGCCTGCCACTCCCCGTTGCGCGGCGTCCGTCATCGTTTCACCCGCCTGTGACCGCCTGATCCCACCCACCGGGGGCCTCCTCCCGGAGCGCTTCCGTTCACGAGGTTCTGCTCATGAACACGCCAATGACCCTAGTCGAGCCCCTCGACCCGGCACTGACCCAGCGCGCCCACGAAGATGCGTTGATCAGCGAAGCCCTGCAGCTACTGGACCAACGCTACTTCCAACGCGGCGAAGTGCTCATCACGCCTGCCGACGCCGCGTCTTACCTGAAACTGCGTCTGGCGCCTTATCACCACGAGGTGTTTGCCTTGCTCTATCTCGACTCACAGCACCGCGTGCTGGACTTCGAGGTGCTGTTTTTCGGCAGCATCGATGGGGCCTCGGTGTACCCCCGCGAAGTGGTGGTCAAGGCGCTGGCACACAACGCCGCCGCAGTCATCCTCAGCCACAACCACCCTTCCGGCTGCCCTGAGCCCAGCGGCGCCGACCGAGTGCTGACTACACGCCTGATCGAAGTGCTGGCGCTCATCGAGGTCCGCGTTCTGGACCACATCATCGTTGGCGAAGGTCAGCCCCTGTCCCTGGCCGAATACGGCTGGATCTAACCCTCTCTCTCGCCACCGCCTGCATGGGGTGGCGTTCTCTTTTAACTGGAGCGCCACCATGCTCACCTCAACCCCCAACCCCTTTGCCCGCGGCTTCCATGCGCTCTCCTGCGAGCGCGTGGTCCAGATCCACTACGACGACCAGTGCCCACCCTGCTACCGTCCTCTGCACACCGCCCAGTTGGACCTGGACGACGATCACATCAACTGCCAGGCGTGCGTGTTCGATGACGACTGTGCCGTCATCACGGAAGGCCAGGATGTCTCTGGCTTCCTTCGCATGCAATTGCCCGCAGACGGCGTGGTCACCACTGTGCTGTACCAGGTCACCGCTGAGCGGCTGAGTGGCTCGGTACACGTTGGCGATCTTCCCAGCTTGGAAGCGGCGGAGCATGTGATGCAGCAGCTGTCCTTTGCCACCGGCCACTACAGCCGCAGCTGGGAGATCAGCTCATCCCACCTACCGGCCGAAGAGTGCGCCTACCTTGAGCAGTTGGCCCGCAGCGAACGACCGGCCGGTTTCTTTGAATGCTTCCCGTTGGTCAGCAACCGCTCCGTCGGCTGCAAGCTGTACTCGACTCCCTGGCACCGCGGCGCCCATGTAGATGGCCTCGGTTGCTCAGCAGCGGACGTATGCACGCGCCTGCTGGACGAACAGGTACCGCCGGTGTTGATGACCCTGTTGCTGCTGGCCGGCCAGGCCGACACGCGTTTCCTGGTGTTCGATGCCGATGCAGCCCCGCTGGCCGGACTGCCGGTATTTGCTGACAATTGACCCAAGGCGCCCCGCAGGGCGCCTTTTTTATGCCTTGGGCCCGATAAACAGGGCAGGCAACTTCGGTTTTTCAGTGGGTGCACCTCGCGCGCATTGCCAAGGTGTCGGCAACTTCTGTCGAGACCTGCTCATGCACACGCCCGCACTTCCTTACCTGGTCCTGATACTCGCGCTGGCGGGATGCAACACGTCGCCTGCCATCACCCCACCGACGGCGCCAGCCAAAGCCGTACCAGCTCCGCCCACCCCGTCCAAGCCGTTGGCAGAGTCACCTGCGTGGGTCCGCCAAGACCGCTACACCCTGGTCAGCACGCGACCGACGCTGGAGCAACGCCAGCCATTGTTCCAGCTCATCACCGTGCAGATTTCACCGGCGCTGCACGCGACGGTCGGTGATGCCCTGCGCCACGTGTTGCAGCGCTCGGGCTACTCACTCTGCGCCAACCGCGCCGAGGTCACGACCTTGTTCAGTCGCCCCCTGCCGGCCGTGCAGCACCAACTCGGGCCGATGGCGCTGCTGGACGTTTTGGCCATCCTCGGCGGCCCGGCATGGCGGCTCGTGATCGACCCGGTCGAACGCAGCGTGTGCTACGCGCTTCGCGCACCGGTGCCCCTCCCACCTCACCCGCCAATGGAGATCGCGCCATGAAGGTCCATCACTTTCAGGCCCTGGTGCTCGGGGCCCTGTGCCTCGGCGCCGCCGTACTGGCCGCCGTGACCTACAACCACCAGCAACAGCTGACCACGTTACTGGTAGCCCTTGAGAATGCGCCAGCCGATCCAGTCCCGGCGCTGCGGCGCGACCTTGATGCACTCGGTGTCACCCTCGCGACGCTTCCACCGCAAGTGAAAGCTCAGGGCGAGCACCAGCGTCAGCAGGATGCGGCCTTCGCGACACTGAGCAAACAGCTGGATGAGGTGAGCGCATCGCTCCAGGCCATTGGAGCGGTATCACCGATTCCGACCAAGGCTGACCTGGCCGCGCTGGATCAGCGATTGGGCAATGCCGAAATCGCCATCCGCGCCCTCGAGGTTCGACCGGCTACGCCATCCGCACAGAACCAGCCTGCAGCCCCCGCCAAACCGGCCGCCAAAGCCCAAGCTCCGACGCCGCCATTCACCTTGCTAGGTGTCGAGACCCGTGGTGATGTCCGGTTTGTCTCGGCCCTGCCGGCCGGCGCGCACGCCCTGTCGACCGTCCACCTGCTCCAGCCCGGTGACAGCCTGAACGACTGGCAGCTCAAGGCCATTCGTCGAAACCAGGCCGTGTTCCAGGTGCCTGGGCTCGGCGAACGTTCACTGCCCCTGCCGTGACGAGGTGCGTATGGTCCGGTTCACCACCTTCTCGCTGCTCCTACTTCCCATCTGCCTAGTGACAGGCCCGGGATGGAGCGCACCCGCCACGGTCGAAACGGAGCAGCAGTCCAGCGAGCAGGCCCCGCTGCAGCGAGCGCAATCCGCAACACAGGCCAAAGCCTGGGGGCTGACCGATGATGAATGGGCCAAGTTTGAGCGTCTGCAGAGCGGTCCCCGCCAGTACTGGTCACCGCAACTCGACCCGCTGACCACCCTGGGCGTGGAAGCCGATTCGGACCAGGAGCGGCAGCGCTACGCCGAGCTGCAGGTGCGACTCGAAGCCAAGCGCGCCGCGCGCGAACTGGCCTATCAAAAAGCCTACACCGCGGCCTGGGCGCGGTTGTTCCCGGGTCTGCGGCCTGTACAGGGGATGAGCGATGCCGCAACCCCGTCGAGCAACCCGCGCTATGCGGTTTTTGTGGAAGACCCGTGCGCGACCTGTGAGGCCAGCTTCCGCCAATGGCTGAGCACCGGCGCCCACCTGGACGTGTACCTGGTGGGCAGCCAGGGCGACGATGCGCGCATTCGGCAATGGGCGCTCACTGTGGGGATTACACCCACCCAGGTCAGCAACGGCCAGGTCACCCTCAATCACGACCGCGGCCGCTGGTTCGCCCTCGGCGCCAGCCGCCCCCTGCCCGCACGCTTTCAACAGGTGGAAGGGAAATGGCTACGCGTCGACTGACCCTCGCCCTGACCCTGATGGGGGTGACTGCAGCCCAAGCAGGCGGCCTGCCTCCGCCGGCGTACCAGTTGGCCGCCGCCCAGGCCGGCATCCCGGCTTCGGTGTTGTTAGCCATTGCCCAACAGGAGAGCGGTACGCCGCTACGTGGCCACCTTATACCTTGGCCGTGGACCTTGAATGTGGCCGGCACGCCGCAGCGATTCGCTACCCGTGACCAGGCCTGCAACGCACTCAGAGTGGCGCTCACCCGACATGATCCCAAGCGCATCGATGTCGGCCTGGGGCAAACCAACCTGGGTTACCACCCTGAGCGTTACCCCACCGCGTGCGACGCCCTCGATCCGCGTAGCAACCTCGCCGTCACCGCTGACCTGTTGCGCGAGCACTACGCCGACGTCGGTGACTGGGTCATTGCCGCCGGCCGCTACCACCGACCTGCAGGTGGGGCCCCGGCGGCACGCTACCGCACTCAGTTCAGCCAGCACTGGCAGCGCCTTGAAGCCGCCAGGTCCAGCCGTGGAGGACCACGCTCATGATTGACATTCGGCGGGGCGCACTGATCTGCCGGCTGCTGGGGTCGTTGGCTGCCGGGGCATGGCTTGTGCCAACAATTCACGCCATGGCCGCCGAATCGGCCGCGTGGGTCGAGCAGCCCGACCCGCGAACACTGAACTGGGTACTGCCAGTACACAGCACGCGCCTTTCTCCGGGGGATGTGCAGCGCAGAGCGCTGGATCTGCCTGGCATAGTCCCACTGTTCCTGGTTGGGGCGGACGCGGCCTCATTGACGTGGCTAGCGGAGCAAGCGCCAGCGCTGAAGCGTTTGGGCGCCAACGGCTTAGCCGTTGAGGTCGCTGATACCGCGGCGTTGCAGCACATCCAGGCGGTAGCACCTGAGTTGACCATCTGGCCGGTGAGTGGCGACGACATCGCCGAACGACTGGAGCTGGAGCACTACCCGGTACTGATCACACCAACCGGCCTGGAACAGTGAGGCACCTTCATGGGTGATCATGCAATGGAATCCCTGCTGCGCCCAGCGGTGGAGCTGTACACCGTGGGCATCTGTGCCGGTGCCGGCGCGCTGTGCCTGCATTCGCCCTGGGCGGTAGCCCTGTCGCCGGAGGTCGGTGCTGGCATGGCCCTGGCCTACACCGCCTTCGGCCTCAAGCGCCTCAATGAGGCCCGCATTGTCCTACGTTATCGGCGCAACATCCGCCGCCTGCCCCGCTATTCGCTGACCAGCCGACAGATCCCGGTCAGCAGCAAACGCCTGTTCATGGGCCGTGGCTTTCGCTGGAGCCGCCTGCACACCCAACGCTTGCTGGAGGCGCAAGACCCTGCGCTCGCCCGCTACGTCAACCAGTCAGCGGCCTACCAGTGGGCCAGACGCCTGGAGCACCTCCTGGAAATGGCGCCGCCAGGGCTATCCCTCCTGCCCCGGGTGACCGCCTGGGACAGCCCGCTCAACCCGGTACGACCACTGCCGCCCGTGGGCGGCTCACCGCTGCTTCATGGCGTCGAGCCCAACGAGCAGGAAGCCTCCTTGCCCCTAGGTGAACGCGTGGGCCACACCCTGGTCCTGGGCACCACAAGGGTCGGTAAAACGCGCCTGGCCGAGGTCTACATCACCCAGGACATTCACCGGCCAAGCCAGGAAGTGGTGATCGTCTTCGACCCTAAAGGCGATGCCGACCTGCTCAAGCGCATGTACGTGGAAGCACGACGCGCCGGCCGTGAACACGAGTTCTACGTCTTCCACCTGGGCTGGCCGGAGATCTCCGCGCGCTACAACGCCATCGGCCGTTTCGGTCGCATTTCGGAAGTCGCCACCCGTATCGCCGGGCAATTGAGCGGTGAAGGCAACTCGGCAGCGTTTCGCGAATTCGCCTGGCGCTTCGTCAACATCATCGCTAGGGCCCTGATTGAGCTGGGCCGGCGCCCCGACTACCTGCAGATCCAGCGCCACGTAGTAAACATCGATGCACTGTTCATCGAGTACGCCCAGCACTTCTTCGCCTGCCATGACCCGCAGGCCTGGGAGACCATTGTTGATCTCGAAGCTCGGCTCAACGAGAAGAACGTGCCGCGGCACATGATTGGCCGTGAGAAACGTGTGGTCGCCATCGAGCAGTACCTGACTGCCAAGCGCCTCTTCGACCCGGTGATGGACGGCCTGCGCTCCGCGGTGCGCTACGACCGCACCTACTTCGACAAGATCGTCGCCTCGTTGCTGCCGCTGCTGGAAAAGCTCACCAGTGGCAAGACGGCCCAGTTGCTGGCCCCCAACTATGCCGACCTTGACGACCCACGGCCGATCTTCGACTGGCTGCAGGTCATCCGCAAACGCGGCATCGTCTATGTCGGTCTGGATGCACTGTCCGATGCCGAGGTCGCCGCCGCGGTCGGCAACTCGATGTTTGCCGATCTGGTTTCCGTGGCCGGGCATATCTACAAACACGGCATCGATCATGGCCTGCCGAACTCCTCCAGTGCGGCCGAGAAGGTGCCCATCAACCTGCACGCTGACGAGTTCAACGAGCTGATGGGCGATGAGTTCATCCCCCTGATCAACAAAGGTGGCGGTGCCGGTATTCAGGTCACCGCCTACACCCAGACCTTGAGCGACATCGAGGCACGCATCGGTAGCCGGGCCAAAGCCGGCCAGGTCATCGGCAACTTCAACACCCTGCAGATGCTGCGCGTACGCGAAACTGCGACCGCCGAACTACTGACCAATCAGTTGCCCAAGGTCAACGTGCAGACCCGCACCTTAGTCTCCGGTGCAACCGACACGGCCGACCCCGATGCTCGAACCGACTTCACCTCTTCTTCGCAGGACCGGGTGACCACCACCGCCGTGCCATTGATCGAGCCCGCGCACATCATCGCCCTGCCAAAAGGCCAGATGTTTTCGTTCCAGGAAGGCGGGCAACTTTGGAAAGTGCGAATGCCGCTGCCCAAACCAGCGAGCGACGATGCGATGCCGGCCGATCTGCAGACTCTGGCTGCGCGCATGCGCGAGTCCTACAACGTCAATTCGGGGAGTTGGTGGAACAGTGCCGGCGGAGCGCCGACGGTCAACTTCGATCCCGAGATGCCACCACCAGGGCGTAAACCCGCCTCTTGAACACTTGGTAGCCCACGAACACCTGGGAGCCCTCCATGCCTACTGCCCCAACCAATCCGCCTCAGACACAACGACGACCCGGGCTGATCTTCGGCACGTTTGAACTGTGCCTGCGATTGCTCGGTCTGCTTTTTGCTTCCCTGCTGTTCTCCATTCTGTTGGAATTCATGGGCATGCTGTGGTTCTGGCCAGAACAAGGCTGGCATCACAGCCATACCATGTGGCTGACTGAGCTGAGCTGGCTCAGCAACCATTTCAGAGGCTCGCTGCTGGTGCAGGAGCCAGCGCAAGCGACCGCGACAATCCTTGAGCGCCTTAACGATTGGGTTATGGTCCGTTCCGGCTGGGCACAATCCGACATCCAGCTGAAGCTGCTCAGCCGCGAATCTTCGTTGCAAGGACAGCTTGCTCAAGCGTACGTCGCTGTCCAAGACTACCTGCTGGCGGCCCTGTTCACGGTCTTCACTTTCGTGGTGCGCTTAATCGTTCTCACTCTGGCCACCCCCCTCTTCTTGCTTGCGGTGCTCACCGGCATGGTCGACGGGTTGATGCGGCGCGACCTGCGTAAGTTCGGGGCGGACCGGGAGAGCAGCTTTGTTTATCACCGAGCAAAGCGGACGTTGCTGCCGTTGATCGTGAGCCCTTGGGTGATCTACCTCGCACTCCCTTGGTCTGTGAATCCCATTTTGATACTACTGCCGTGCGCTGCCTTGCTTGGGTGGATGGTGGCGATCACGGCAACAACATTCAAAAAATATCTTTGAATACCTGCAATCGAACCGAAGCCGCCAATGAGACGGCGTTGCTGGAACGCCTACGTCCGTGTTCGCGGGGCAAGCCCACACCCACAAAGATCGCCTCTGGGCTCACTGGCAGCTTCGGGTCGATTTCTACCGGTCAAGTCGTCCCCATGCGCGGGTCAAACCCGATGCAAACAGGTAGAGGGGCACTCGTTAACTCAATAGCCCTGACTCAATCTAGAAATGCCATTCACATGTCTGAACAGTCATTTACTCATGGCATGGTAATGCTCCGAATACCCACACCCCTCAAAAATCAACCTCAGCCCCTCTTTGAACACGCCATGATCAAACTCCTTTATGTCAAAAATGTTCTGACCCAAGGAGTGCGACTCTCTATTCATGTAGCGATAAAAAGTAATAAACTTGTCTGCCGATAGTGCCGGCGTCTGGAACACGTTATTGAAATCTTTCTTCTGCACAAAACTGAAAAAATACTCAACGATATTCCGCATGCAGTTGGCAATAAGCGCAGGCGGTGAAGCCTGATCATTTATGATGGACCAGTATGACTGGTAATCATTTTGAATCTCTTCATACTTCATCGAAACCACAGCGCTTCCATTGGAATTTTTCAGCACCCGATACAGATGCTGATTGTCTCCGCGCGTTTTGTGGTTAGTGATCGTCAACTCATAGAAAAAGTACAAACTATGAGTCAGCACAAAGACCTGCTTGTACAGATCGTTATTTATGAAATATTTTTTGATCAGCTGACCGATGTTAAATACATAAAGATGAGAAAGACTGGAGATAGGGTCGTCGATCACAACCACTTTAGCCTGGGGCATCGCAGCGGCTGTTTTCTGCCCTTTGCAAAGCTCCATAAAGTAAAGAAAACTGATTACAGTTTTCTCACCTTCACTCAGCGAATGAAATGCATTTTCTTGATCAGTAGCCCGAGCAACCCGATAGAAATTCTCACCGTAGCGCACCACCGAGAAACCATCAATGCCGATTTCCACCAGACCAGCATTGATATGCTCAATTGACTCCTCGATATTTACCGTCTGCTTCCTTAAAGAAATAATTTTCCCATTAGAAGCACTGACAGCAGAATTTATCTTTAGGGCTTCCCCGTTGATTATTTTAGACTCACCCTCAAGCTCTGAAGCTGACTGTGCATAAGCGGAAATTGTCTGATCATAATTCCAACGCATCAACGCCCAAAAACGAGATCTAATATCATCCCTCGTCTTTTTCTTATTCGACACCTTTTCATTATGCGCATCGATTAACTGGTTCAAGCCGCTGATCAGATCGTTGATAACGTCGACGCAGGACTGGGTATCAGTGAGATTGACCGGTGTGCTTGGACTTTTAATTTTGTTGCTGATGTGCAACGTATTTTCGCGTATTGATGCTTTCAGTGCCTCACTGGCTGTACTCCATGCATCTACTAGCTCTTTACTGGCAAGTGGCGAGTTTGCAACACTTTGGAGATTGAGGTTGGAGGTCAGTGTCTCATAGCTGGTTTTGATGAACTCCAGATGCTTAACATCCTTCTCGTATGCTTCATCAAAGACTTGACGAATGGATTCTATTATGCTTTTAGTGATCGTGTTCTGTTGGCAAAATGGACAGACTTGTGGGTCTTTACCATTAGAGATGTACTGGAGTCCTTGCTTCACCCAGTCGGAGTTGCCCGCCTTAGCAATGAATTCTGCAACCGAACCTTCCTGGCTACCGACGATCACTTTCGACCAGAGCGGGTCCGTTTCAATGTTGAGCCAGCCAGCGGTAAGGGTCGAAACCTTCAAGAACGGAGCTGCGCCTTCTCCTTCAATGGCCGAGATCTCGGCCTTCAAATCATCAACCGTGTATCCGGGTGCAGTATCTGGCAATGGCAACCCAATAATGTGCTGAAAAAGGAGCTCTGTGCGCTTCAGATTATCCAGACAAAACTCCAGTACGCGATCCCCACCCGAGAAACTCGTCTTAATCTCCCAAACCTTGCCGCTCGCCTTGGTCTTTTCCTGGGCGAGTTTGGTAGCGTTTTCTGTGGCTAGCTTCGCATTTGCTTGCTGCGCGGTAAGATGCCCCTCTAGCTCTTTCGTTTCAGCCTCGATTTGCTGAAGGGCGACCTTGTTCTCTTTGGAGAGTGTGAAGATACCTTTTAAATTATCCTCTTCGTAAAAATAGTCATTAAGGAAGCTTTGGTTGTATACCAAAATCTCACAGGGCTGAGCGGTTTTTATGCTGCACTTGGAAAACCGAGGCGCGCTTTGATTGTACAAATATTCGGAAATGGTGCTCTTCCCAGCACCATTTAAACCGTAGATCAGTGACGTCTTGCTTGTGAGCGAAAGAGTCGATTTGGACTTGTAACTGGTAACGCCATCTATGTTCAGTTCCGTGATCATTACGACACTCCTGCATGCTATGTGGCTTTGCGCCATCTCTATTGGCGAGAAGCAGCATAGGCGAGCAGCCAGACACCTGCCACACCAACATTCAAAAGGGTCGTTCAATGCGATTCAGATGACGAGCGGGGACCACCCAAAGGTCAATGACACAGCTAGGCCTTCCATCTATCTGCAGCAATCGCTGGTTGTGTACCGCTCCCTGGATCGTGGAACTCCAGTCTTACCCCTCTCCTGCCAACCTCGCCAAAAAGCGAAAGGTCAAGAATCCCTTTAACTCATGCCTCAACTCAACCGCTCGGTAATGGTGACGACCAGAGATTGCTCTGGAGCCTGCCATGAGGAAGTATTCATTCCCGGTGCTTGTGATTTGCCTAGCAACACTCCCGGCTATTGCACAAGAAAGTCGCGAGCGCTCAGATCTGGGACTCGTGCAACAACAGTTAACGGACATCGAACGGTTGGCCAATCGCGCGGAAAGCAGCTCAGATGATGCCGCCGGAGCGCGCTACCGTTTCGACTACCCGAGGTTTGCGGCGGACCTCGAACGTGTACGTGTAGGCATCCAAAAATACTTGACGCCCTCCCGGGCGCAGCCTGCCAACCAGTTGGAATTGGTCGGTGATTACCGTGCTGAAGCGCCTCACTCGAGCCCCTCCTATGAGCATGACTGACGCCCAACTCACAGCATTTTCCGCCGTTGCCGGATTTACTCCGCAGCTTAGCTCAGTGCTATGGCGCTCGTCGGTGCTGGTGCTGGCGTTGCTCTGGTGCGCCTGGGCTTTGTGGACGGGGTACCGCGGCTGGGCGGCCGGCAACATCAACTTTGGCGCATTGGGCGGCAGCACGCTACGCCTCACCCTCGCCCTGATCGTGCTGATGTTTTTCATGCTGTCCTAATCAGGAGACATTGCGATGAAACTCTCCCGTCATTGTCACCGCACGCTTTTCCTGCTGCGGGCCACTGGCTCACAAGTCCTATTCGGCGGCCTGATGCTGCTGAGTCCGGCCTTGGCCTGGGCCGATCTGCCAACCATGGAAGCACCCTCACGCGGCGAGGGTTCAGGGCTGATCGACACCATCAAGAATTACGCCTACGACGGCGGCATCCTCCTCGGTCTGCTGATCGCCACTCTTGCCTTCCTGGGGGTGGCCTGGCATTCGCTCACCGTCTATGCCGACGTGCAAAACCAGCGCAAGACTTGGAAGGACCTCGGCGCCGTGGTCGGCGTCGGCGCGTTACTGGTGGTGGTGATCCTGTGGTTCCTGACCAAAGCCGCGACTATCCTGTGAGGTTGCCATGTCCGACACCCCTGCCACCCTCCCCGACGGCACGCTGACCTTCCTGCCAGAACGCCTTAACCGCGACCCAGCCGTCCTGCGCGGCCTCACCAACGACGAGATGTGGGGCGCGCTGATCGTCGGTGCCGTACTGGGCCTGATTCTCGGCGCACCGCTGGCAGTGGCCACCGCCTCCATCGCCACCCTCCCCACCTGCATGTTCCTGTGTATGGCGCTAGTGCTGCTCGGTGGCGGCAAGCTGTTGCGCCGGGCCAAACGCGCCCGCCCTGAGACCTGGTTGTACCGACGCCTTCAGTGGCAGCTGGCGGTGCACTGGGGTATCGGCACTCAGCACCTGATTCTGCACTCCGGCCCATGGACGGTCAGGCGTACGCGCCGGTCTATGGGGAACACCCCATGAGCCGCTTCCGCAACAAGGTGGATGCGCAGCAGGCGCACATTTTCAGCCTGCGCCTGGCCGTGGCCGTCCTGGCGCTGATGTGCAGTGGACTCTGGTACGGCTGGCAGTCCGCCCCTTCCGAACTGACCATCCACGTTCCGCCGGATCTGCGCTCCGGCAGCACGCGCAAATGGTGGGACGTGCCGCCCGAGAACATCTATGCCTTCGCCCTGTATATCTTCGGCCAGCTCAACCGTTGGCCCACCGATGGCGAGGTTGACTACCACCGCGCCATCTTCGCTTTGCAGCCCTACCTGACACCGGCGTGCAAGACCTTCTTCGACGGTGACTTCGAGTACCGCAAGGCCGCCGGCGAACTACGCGGTCGGGTACGCGGCGTGTACGAGGTGCTGGGACGGGGCTACAGCGATGATCCCGACCTGCGGGTCAAGCAGGTGGATAAGCAAAGCTGGCTGGTCAAGCTCGACCTCAATGCCGACGAATACTACGCCGCCGAACCTGTGAAGCGCGTGGTGGTGCGCTACCCCCTACGTGTCGTGCGCTTCGATGTCGACCCCGAGCACAACAAGTGGGGCCTGGCCCTGGACTGCTACGAAGGCACACCGCAGAAGCTTACGCTGCCTGGAGGTGCGTGATGATGCGTGTCTTGATCCTGATTCTGGTGTCGGTGGTTGGCTGGTGTTCAGCCGCAGGCGCCGTCGAGGTGAAGTACTGGGACCGCCTGCCGTTGGCCGTGCCGCTTACGGTGGGTCAGGAACGTGTCTTGATGCTGGATGAGGATGTTCGCGTCGGGCTGCCCAGCGCGATCGCCAGCAGGCTGCGCGTGCAATCGGTGGGTAGGACGGTGTACCTGCGTGCGTCAGAAGCCATCCCCCCTACCCGCCTCCAGCTGCAGTCGGTGAAGTCGGGGGACATCATCCTGGTCGACATCGAAGCGATTGAGGGCAACGAGGCGCTGGAGCCGGTCAAGATCGTGGCTCAGGCGCAGGCAGCGGACGTGAACACTACGCAGGACGCAGCACCGGCAGCGACACCGGTACCGGTCGTACTGACCCGCTATGCGGCGCAGAACCTCTATGCGCCGCTGCGCACCGTGGCGCCCTTACCAGGTGTGCGTCGGGTCCCGCTGGGCGAGTCCTCAGGATTCAGCACGCTCCTGCCGACCGAACGCGTGGCCATCAAGGGACTCGCTGCCTGGCGGCTCGGCGACTATTGGGTGACGGCGGTAAAGATCGTCAACCGTGGGCCGGGCAAGGTCACGCTGGACCCGCGTCACTTGCAGGCCGCGCTGTATGCCGCCACCTTTCAGCACGAGTACCTGGGGCACGCCGGCACACCTGAAGACACCACCGTGGCGTACCTCGTCACGCGCGGCGGCGACCTGAAGCACGCACTGCTGTTGCCACCACCCACACCGGAGGCTGCCGATCATGAAAGCTAACGGTTTGCTGAAATGGCTGGGACCTGCGGTCCTGCTGGGGATTGTGCTGATCATCGGCAAATCCTGGATGGCGGCACCGGATGGACAACCTGCCCAAGACCCCGAGAACACCGCCCTCAGCCCTGACCAGGCCAAGGCCCTCGGCATTGCCGGCGACACGCCGCGCGACACCGTGGCCACGCTGATCGGCCAGGTCAAGGCGATGCGCAGCGAGATGCTGTCGCTGAAGAAAGGCAACGAGACGCTGCAGACCGAGAACAACCGCCTGCGCACGCGTGAGGGTAATATCGACAGTCGCATTCAGAGCACGCTGAGCAGTGTCACCCAGCAGGTCACCGAGCAGCGCCAACAGGCCAACGATGCTCGGCAGAAGGCCGAGCAACAGCACCGCGAGACCCAGGGTTTGCTGTCCCGGCTCAAGGACCAACTCACCAAAAAGCCGGCCGTGAAGTCCGATGTACCTGTGGGCTTTGGTCTCGAGCCGGGCGACGCGCAACAATTCTCTGCGGCACAACCGCCGGCGGATGCGGTGCAGTGGATCGAGCCATCCAATGTACCTGCTGGCCAAGAGGAGGCCAGCAAAGCTGAAGGGCCGTTGTCATCGCTCACGTCGAAGTTCAAGGATCTACACGGCCCGGACAACAACGCAATAGACCGGGGCCAGGACCATCTGCGCGCCGTGGCCAAAGGCGAACGCGACCTGGAAAACACTCAGGATCGGGCCGAGGGGGCCAAGCCCGTCTACACCATTCCCGAGAACTCGACCCTTATGGGCTCGATCGCCATGACTGCCCTGATTGGCCGCGTGCCAGTGGACGGCACGGTGAACGATCCCTACCCGTTCAAGGTGCTGGTGGGACCGGACAACCTCACCGCAAACGGCATCGACCTACCGGACGTGGTCGGCGCGGTCATGAGCGGCACCGCAGCCGGCGACTGGACCTTGTCCTGCGTACGCGGCCAGGTCGAGTCGATCACCTTTGTCTTCAGCGATGGCACCGTCCGCACGGTGCCACAGCCGCAGAAGGTGGTCAGCCGCAGCCGCAGCAGCACCCAGATTTCGGACACCGAGAAGATCCGTGGCGGCCTCGGCTACATCTCCGACCCATACGGCATTCCCTGCATCGCCGGTGAGCGTCGCTCCAACGCCCAGCAGTACTTGGGCAGTCAGAGCCTGATCACTGCGGCTGGCGCCGGTTTCGCAGCCGCTCTGGGTAGCGAGCAAACCAATACGTCATTCATCAACTCGGCCAGCGGCAACCTGGGGCTGTCACAGAACAGTGGCAACAGCGCGCTGAACTCGGTCATCAGCGGTGGCATCGGCGACATCCGTGACTGGATCAACAAGCTCTACGGCGAAGCCTTTGCCGCCATTTACGTTCCGCCGGGGGCCAAGGTGGCCTTGCACCTGGATTACGAAATTAGCATCGACTACGAACCCAAAGGCCGGAGAGTGAACCATGAACGCCCATCCGTTTCGGTACTGGACCTGGATTAGCCTGCTGCTGTGCCTGCACCTGGCGGGCTGCACCACCAGCAAGGACGAAATGCTGCCCCATGGCGACCACACCATGCTGGACATTTGGAACAGCGGTGGCGAGGTCGGCACGCAGCAGCAGTTGCAAGAGGCTCGCGGCGAACTGCGCCGGCCGGTGCTCGATCCCGAACGCCTGATCAAGGACCAAAGCGCCTACACCCGCACGGCCGCCAACGAGATTCGCGCTCAGTTCCCGAGGCTGCCCAACCCTGATCTGGTGATGTACGTCTACCCGCATCTGGCCGGTACCCAACAGACGCCCGTGCCCGGCTACTCGACCGTCTTCCCGCTGTACGAGAAGGTCCAGTACGCGCTGCCCGGCGAACGCCTGGATGATCTGTGATGGACGATGATGCAGATCGCGCCCCGCCGCGCTGGCAGCCCTGGCGCGCGGCACAGCGTCGGCGCGCCACGTGTGCGGATGAGGCCGCCCAGTACGCACACAACCCCAGCTTCACCGACCACTTGCCCTGGGTCGAATACCTTGAGGAGGAGCAGTGCTTTCTGCTCGACGACAACCGCTCGGTCGGCGCCGTGTTCGAGTTGCAGCCGATCGGCACCGAGGGCCGAGAACCTGAATGGCTGATGGCAGCGCGCGATGCGTTGGAAGATGCGCTGCAGGACAGCTTCGACGAACTCGACCAAGCACCCTGGGTGGTGCAGTTCTTCTGCCAGGACGACAGTGATTTTTCGCCGTACCTGGAACGCCTGACGCAGTACGTTGCACCACGGGCGACAGGCACACCGTTCACCACCGCCTTCCTCGCATCGATGCGGCGTCACCTTGACGCCATTGCCAAGCCCGGTGGACTGTTTGACGACCCTGTCGTTTCGCACCTGCCCTGGCGCGGGAGTAATCGGCGAATTCGGCTGGTGGTCTATCGCTGGCTCGGAGACCAGGCCGAAGACGAAGGGCAAAACCCCGCTCAGCTGCTGGAAAGGACCTGTGACCGCCTGATAGCCTCGTTGCAGGCCTGCGGGGTCAATCCTCGTCGGCTGAGTGGGCGTGACTTCTATGCCTGGTTGCTGCCCTGGTTTAACCCGGCCCCGACCCTCACTGGCGAATCGCCGGCGGCGTTCTATCGACATGTACCCTACCCGGAGACTGATGACGGCGATGGGCTGTCGCTGCCATTCGACCACGATTTTGCCGAACGGCTGTTCTTCCACGAGCCACGCTCGGACAGCGAGCAGGGGCTGTGGTATTTCGATCAACAGCCGCACGCGGTGATGGTGGTCGACAAATTACGCAGGCCACCCCATATCGGCCAACTGACCGGCGAGACCCGCAAAGGTGAGGCGCTCAATGCCTTGTTCGACCAACTCCCCGAGCAGGCCGTCCTGAGCTTGACCTTGGTCATCACCCCCCAGGATATGCTCGAGGAGCAGCTCAACCGCCTGACGCGCAAGGCCATCGGCGAGAACCTCGCCTCGACCCAGACCCGTCAGGACGTGGAAGAGGCCCGAGCGCTGATCGGTCGCCAGCACAAGCTGTACCGCGGTACCTTGGCCTTGTACCTGCGCGGCGCCGATGAACAGCAATTGCGCCAGCGCTCGATCCAGGCCACCAACGTGCTGCTCGGCGCGGGCCTGCAGCCAGTGCGCGAGGGCGATGAAGTGGCCGCGTGCAGCAGCTACCTGCGCTGGCTGCCAATGGTCTACAACCCCGCACGCGACACGCGCAACTGGTACACCCGGTTGCTGTTTGCCCAGCATGTCGCCAACCTGCTACCGCTGTGGGGACGCAGCATCGGTACCGGCAATCCTGGCATTACTTTTTTCAACCGAGGTGGCGCGCCGCTGTCGTTCGATCCCTTGTCACGCTTCGACCGATCCATGAATGGCCACCTGCTGTTGTTCGGCCCGACCGGCGCCGGCAAGTCGGCCACGCTGGTCTCGATCCTGATGCAAGTCATGGCGGTGTACCGGCCGCGCCTGTTCATCGTCGAAGCCGGCAATTCCTTCGGCCTGCAGGGTGACTACTTCGCCACCCTCGGCCTGACCGTCAACAAGGTCCAGCTCAAACCCGGCAGCGGCTTGAGCCTGGCTCCCTTCGCCGATGCCCGCCGGCTGATCGAGCGCCCCGACCAGGTCGCCAGTCTGTCGACCGAAGACCTGGATGAAGACACTTCGGGCAGTGACGAGCAACGCGATGTACTGGGCGAGTTGGAGATCACCGCTCGCCTGATGATTACCGGTGGCGAATCCAAGGAAGAGGCGCGCCTCGCCCGGGCAGACCGCAGCCTGATCCGCGAGTGCATTCTTGACGCTGCCAGGCACTGTGCGGCGAGCGACCAGCAGGTCATGACGCGCCATGTGCGGGATGCGCTTCGAACGGTGGCCAGCGACGCCCACCTGCCCGACAAGCGTCGCGAGCGGGCCCAGGAAATGGCCGAGTCCATCGACCTGTTCTGCCAGGGTTTCGAAGGTGCGCTGTTTGACCGACCAGGCACCCCTTGGCCGGAAAGCGATGTCACGATCGTAGACCTCGCCACATATGCCCGCGAGGGCTATGAAGCTCAGATGTCGATCAGCTACATCAGTTTGATGAACACGGTGAACAACCTGGCCGAACGCGACCAGTACCTCGGTCGGCCGATCATCATGGTCACAGACGAAGGCCACATCATCACCAAGAACCCGCTGCTGGCGCCCTTCGTGGTCAAGGGCACCAAGATGTGGCGCAAGCTCGGTGCCTGGTTCTGGCTGGCGACGCAGAACCTGGCCGACTTTCCCGACGCGGCGCAGACCATGCTCAACATGATCGAGTGGTGGATCTGCCTGAACATGCCGCCGGCAGAGATCGAAGAGATCGCTCGGTTCAAGAAGCTCACGCCGGCACAGAAGACACTGCTGCTGTCAGCGAGCAAGGCCTCGGGCAAGTACACCGAGGGCGTGGTTTTGTCGAAGCAGCTGGAGACGCTGTTTCGCGCGGTACCGCCGAGCCTGTACCTCGCTCTGGCCATGACCGAGCCCGAGGAAAAAGCACAGCGTTGGCGGTTGATGGAAGCGCACCAGCTGTCCGAGTTGGATGCCGCGCTTCGGATTGCGGCAGAAATCGATCGTCTACGCGGCATGTCCTGAACCACGGAGCACACGATGTTCTGTGCCTGCTGATCAATAAAAATCGGCAAGAGTACATTTGTACTCCCGCGGTTATTTTGGACAAACTGCGGCCTCACCCTGGCGGCTGAAGAAACCGAACGTACGAGTCTCGGTTTGTCCGTCCCTCTCCTCTGCCTGATCCGCGATGCTGCAACTCGGCGCATGGATGCACACCGTTGCCCTTTGCCGAGCACTGCCGATGAACCTGAATGTCCCATGCCGAACTCCACAGCCGAGCAAACCTGGCCGAGGTCGCGCCTTCGTCGCGATCGCGTTGCTCATGGCTGCCGAGCAGTGCCTGGCGCTGACCACCCCCGCCATCATTGCCTCCATCACATCACTGCAGTGTTTGGAGTACCGCGTCGTCGGGATCTGTTACTGGCTACTGTGCACGCCCTTCGGCTGCACGGTGCGAACCTCACCCAAGGTCCGCCACTTCATTCCCGAACTGGTGGTGTCGAGCTATTCCGACACTGGCAGTAATCCCTGGGGCGAGATGTCTGCCCTGTCGGCACCGACGCCCCTGTCGCAAGGCGGGGGCAACCTGATCACGCCCTCTCCGCAGCGCAACAACCTGCTGCGCTTCAAGAATGTCGACGGCATCGGGCACCCCGGCGGCGCGGCTCTGACGGGCCTGGCTCACAGCTTCGGCTATGCATGTCCGAGTGGTGCAGTGCCACTTGCACCCTACTTCCTCAGCACGCTTGACCCACTGGCCTGGCGCCACGCCATCCCCGAATCCATGTACCCGCAGGCGCTTATTCCGGGCATGCGCGAGATTGGTAGCCAAGCCCTCGGCAACATGTGGGGCAGCGTCTACCCACGACAGGGTTTCCTGGTACAGCCCGACGACTTCAAGGCCGCCGCAGTGATGGCGCAGCGCGCCAGCGACTTCATCACCCGCGTTGGTCAGCCGCATGTGTATCTGCCGCTGCAGCCGATGCCATCGCCCGGCTATTGGCCGCCGCTGCCGGTGATGGAGAACAACATCAACAACCACCGTTGGCAGTTGCTCGCACCGATGGTGCAAAGCACCTGCGCCATATTCCCCAGCCCAACGATCCAGAGTGCCGAGGGCGCCTATGCCTGGTCGTTGTGGCGCCCGTACAGGTGCTGCCAACGCATGGGCCAGACCTTTCTGTTCAGCATCGACTTTGATGGAGGCCAGTGATGAAGACCCTCTCGTTCGGGTTGGTATGTCTTTTCGTGTGCGCCGTTGGCCACGCCGCCGAGAGTGGCTACCACCTGGGCGACCAGGCACAGGTGTTGGACGACCGCGTGATGTACACCATCGGTGGCGGATCGGCTGCGGGTGCGCCCTCTTCGCTCTACCGCCCCAGCGGACTCGGCGTGGGCCTATCCTGGCGCGCAAACATGATGTGCGGAAACATGAACCTCTCCAACACCCTGCAGAACCAGCTCAACGGTGCCACCCAGGGCTTCCAGCAGATCATGGGCAACGTCATCCAGAACGCCACCCAGGCGGTGATGTCGCTGCCGGCAATGATCATCCAGCGCGCCAATCCCGGACTGTATGAGCTGCTGAGCAACGGCGTGCTGCAGGGGCGCATCGACTTCGACCGCTCCAAACTCACCTGCCAGGCGATGGCGGCGAAGATGGCTGACAAGGTGGATCAGGCTGGTTGGGGAGCACTGGCGCAGAACCAGGAAATGCAGCACAACCTGGAGCAGTCTGACGGTGATGCCGTTACGGCGGTGAAAGACACCGAATCCAACAACGGCAACAACGGCGTCAGCTGGGTCGGCGGGCAAAAGGCTGGCGGCCATGGCCAAGCGCCGATCCGGGTGACCTCGGACGTGGTCAAGGCGGGTTACAACCTGCTGCACAACCGTTCGATCGAGGACACATCGACGGTTGGCTCGGGCTGTCAGAACGGCGCAATTTGCCAGGCCTGGGCGAGCCCCGACGAGGCCGCTGAGTGGGCCACTCGAGTGCTCGGCGAAACCGAGGTGGAGACCTGTGACGATTGCGAGACGCTGCGCGTGAGCGCGGGTGCAGGTCTCACGCCACTGATCCAGGAAACCTACACCCAGCACCTCGAAGGCTTGCAGCACATGTTGTCAGGCGCTGAGGAACCTACCCCAGAGAACCTGGGCAAAGTCTCCAGCCCGTTGCTGCAGGTCTCCCGCGGCGTCATCGAAGGCCTGCGCGATGACCCCGACCAGAACCTGCTGGCCCGGCGCCTGTCCAGCGAGACCGCGCTGTCGAGCGTGATTTACAAAGCGATGCTGCTGCAGCGCACATTGCTCGCCGGCAGCCATGAACCCAATGTGGCGTCGGCGCAGCCCGCCACTACCGCCCTCAACAGCAAT
Organism: Pseudomonas sp. LFS044; assembly: GCF_047978245.1. Classification (NCBI taxonomy): domain Bacteria; kingdom Pseudomonadati; phylum Pseudomonadota; class Gammaproteobacteria; order Pseudomonadales; family Pseudomonadaceae; genus Pseudomonas; species Pseudomonas sp. LFS044. The sequence continues at coordinate 60,326 of NZ_JBFPFX010000001.1, read as the reverse complement.
GTCGAAACACTGGAACGCGAAATCCGCTTGCTGCAAACCGAGTTGCAGGTGCGCCAAGCCTTGGCCACCAACACCGCCAGCCTGGTCCTTGATCGCCATGCCGGCGGCGCCGATGCCTCACGCAACATCGACCAGCGCGATCCACGCCCAGACCGCCTGCAGCGAGCGGATCAGGGAAGGAGCGCGCCATGATGCCGTTTTCTGTGAGGAGCTCGGTCGTTCGGGACCTGCTGATCCTCGGCGTCGTGATGGTCATGTTGCTGATTGCCTCGATGGCGCTGAAATTGAGCGGCCCCCAGTTGGAATGGATCAAGGAGGCACAGGGAAGTACGCCGTATCTCGCCTACTGGCGAGCGCTACTGTACACCCTGATTTTCGCCGGCTGGACCGCAGCACTCCGCTTGCGGCCGCACCCGGAAGACCAGCAACGGCTCTTGCGCCTGGGCCTGATCGGTTTCGGCTCGATAGTCCTGGTCGAACTATCGCGCGTATGAGGTACAGCCATGAACATGAGCACCAACAGCTACCTCGAATACTACCTGTCGCTGCTGGCCTGGATCATCAACAACGGCATTTGGAACACGCTGGCGGACACCGGGCTATTCGCTGCACCGTTTGGGGCGATCATCCTGCAGGAGTGGTTATCCGCCCGCCAACAGGGCGCCGACGAGGGGAACAAAGGCTTGCTGTCGATCCCCCGGGTCGAGAACCGGCTGTGGATGAGCTACGTCGTCATCCTGTTTGGCTGCATGCCGTTTTTCCCGCTCAATCTGTCCTCCGTAAACTTCGACTATGCGGCGAGCCAGCGTTGTGGCGTGTCGATGGCCAAGCCCGCCGACACGACCTGGGGGACCACCTTCAACACCATTGGCGAGAAATCAGCGAATGTGCCGGTGTGGTGGTACCTGGTGCATGCCATGAGCAAGGGCATAACCGCTGCAGCGACTGCGTCGATCCCCTGCGCGCCCGACATCCGCGCGATGCGCATGGAGATCGACAGCTCCCGGATCAACAACCAGGTGCTGCTGCAGGAAGTCGCCGATTTCACCCGCGACTGCTACGGCTTTTCGCGCTCGCGACTGTTTACCAACCGTCCCGAGCTGAACGAGTCGCAGAGCTACGATGCGTCCTGGATTGGATCGACGTACCTACTCGACACGCCGGGCTACTACGACACGGATCGCTCGCGTACACCCCGGATTGATTGGCCGTATGACGAAACACGGGACACCTCCCTACCACAGTTGGACAATGGAGCAGGCTACCCAACCTGCAAGCAATGGTGGAGCGATGCCACGGTCGGCTTGCGCGAACGCCTGGTCACCGAAGTCGACCCCAATCTGCTCACGCAGTTACGCGGCTGGCTGACTGGGCGCAGCTCCACCGAAATCGAAGATGCCACCGTGCGTGAGCTGGTGAGCCCGCGACAGCAGTCATTGAGCATGGCGCCTGGTCAGGTGTTCCAGGACTATGGCAGTAGTGCCCGAGGTGGCTCGTTGACCCAGGGGCTCAACAACCTTGCCACCAACACCGGCCTGGCCCTGGGCTCGTTCAGCAACTTCCCGGCGATGAATGCGCTACGCGCTGCACTGCCGATGGTGCAGGCCTTCCTGATCATGGGCACGATCATCAGCTTGCCGCTGGTGCTGCTGATCAGCACCTACCAGCTAAAGGCGCTGATGACGATTACCTTCGCGCTGTTCACCCTGCACATGCTGACGTTCTGGTGGGAACTGGCCCGCTGGATAGACTCAAGCATGCTCGATACGCTATACCACCAGGTCTCTGCCACGGACCAATCACTGCTGTCATTGCCAACGGCAGGCTTCATGGATGGGACGGTCACCGCGCAGGTAATTGAGTACGTGATGGGGGCCATGTTCTTCGTACTCCCAATGTTTTTCCTCGGTGTAATGAGCTGGGCGGGATACAACGTAGGCAGCGGTGTCCAGACGCTCTTCACTCGCGGATCAGAAGCAGCTCAGGTACAGGCTGATAAAGGATCTTCTCAACTCATATCGGGAGCCAAAAAGTTAAGATAATTGATTATCTAGGAAACCCATTATCATCGTACATCTCAGGATATTTGCTTTGGTGCTGAGGATGACTTACCTCGTATATCCGAGGTTGCCTATCACTTTTAATGGGCAACGCCGCGATGGTCCACAGAGCAAGCATTCCGATCGCCAGGAAGAAAGCGACTGATGCGACAGCAAGCAACAGCATCAACTTAACGGTCTGCATACCGAGCCGGCGATACCCAAACGGCACGCTCGCCAAAATCGATGAGTGCATAACGCTCGCTTCTAGCTGATTCACCAATCGTCCCGCACGACCTGCGGCTCGGATCAGGTGCTTGCCGAAAGGCGTACGGCTGGCGTTTGAAGAAGGTGGGGCCGTCATTTTCGTGCCTCCGTTTACTTCGCCGCACGTGCGGCCAACCCGCCATAGTCAATTTGGATCCAAGCTTTAGCTTACTCCTCTCCGGCCGAACTCCATGACCGTTGATCACTTGGTTTACGCTGCTAATCGTAAGTGGCACTGCATGCATTGACGCAGTGCACCCTTCTGAAAATCACCATTGACGCTATGCCAACCCACTTGATAAACCGGACCTGCAAGCGCTGGAATTCCAGCACCCCAGGTGGCCTCAACCTTCAAGGCCACGTCACTCTCGTGATGGTTGTCCCAAGGGCGATTAGCGTTCGGTGGCTCGCCCGGTTACCGCTCCCGCGGTGATGAGCGCTCTTTCACATCTGCCTCACGGAGCCCTGCTCCGTTGAAGCTCCTTTTCCATTTCCGTGCTGGGGATTCTTCCCGCATGGGTGGCGTTCCTCCGCACTGCCTGGAGGAACTCACCATGTTGCGCTTCACAGGAACTGAACTTCATGCTGTCTTGACCGAAGCGGCCGTCATCGGCTGCCGAGTCATCCTGGTCAAAGACCACGGTGTCTACCTCATGTCCGAGTTCGGCGCAAGCAAACCCGACGGGGGTAGCCGCAAACACATTGCCTACGCCATGGGCTGCAACCCTGACGTCGACGACTTTGACGCCTGGTGGAATCGCGCACGCAGTGTATTTGGTGGCGACGATTTTGCCGAGTACTTCGACCTTGATGATCCCGTTCTGGAAAGCCTACGCAGCACTGACGGGGCATTGGTGATTGAGGCCACCTCCACGCACCTGTACATCGCAGCCGAGATTCCCCTTCCCGGGAAATCCTGACTGCTCTGGAGACACATGCGATGTTCCAGGGATGCACGAGTTTGTGCTTCTCTGGGATATTGCTCATTTTTATCCTCACGCCAACTGCAGCCAGCCGTTCATCTGGACTTTTCGAATGGAAAGCCTTCGCTGGAAGCGGCTGGAAACCTGGCTTACTCGGGACTCTGGCTTGGGTATTGACCCCACAGAAAAGCGCGTTTTAATGCCTGGACACGCCCAGTTCACCGTGTGAGTTGTGGCGATGGAACTAACCCGGGATGCTCCTGGAGGCCATCGCTGGATCAGCTCCCAGGAGGCACCAGTGTCCAGGAAGCACCGCTCCTTACCCGCCATTGTCCTGAGCCCAGGCGTATGGCAGATCATCACCGAGGTTGGTACGGCTTCTGACGCAGTCGCGCAATCAGGGCAGCGCTTGCAAGCCGTATTGGGCATCGCCCTGGCATCGACAGACCGTCGCCACTTGCGTCAGTCGTTCGAGTTGCTGCTCAGTCAAGCTCCCCAGAACGACTCACGCTCATCGACCGCTGCCCCTCAGCTACTGGTAACTCACATCACGCCAGCGACCGGCCCTGTTTTTCTTCACATCAGGTTGCCACATGAGATCGGTGTGGACATCTCATCGGCCTGAACGCCTACCCTACCACTGTCCACTTACCCCACCGGGAACCCTTCCCGGCCGGGCAGCGTTCCCCTTCTTTGACTGGAGAACGTCATGTCCGATATCTACCTGGATGTCACCAACAAGATTGTCAGTGCCCTGAGCCAAGGGGTCATCCCCTGGATCAAACCCTGGACCACTTCAGGCTCAAGTGTTGACGCACCTTTCCCCATTAACGCGATTACCCGGCGCCCCTATGCCGGTATCAACATTCCACTGCTATGGGCCGAAGCCCGCCTGCGCGGGTACCGCCAAGATCGCTGGCTCACCTACAACCAAGCCCGCAAAGCTGGTGGCCACATACGTAAGGGAGAGCAATCGACCCTCGCGGTGCTGTACAAACCCATGAGCAAGGAAGCGCACGACGAAGACGGTCAGGTCATCCGTGATGAGCAAGGTAACGTCAAGATGGTGCAGTTCGCACTGCTACGGACGCATTGCCTATTCAACATTGAGCAGACCGAGGGACTACCCAACGACGAGCAGCACCACGATGTGAGTGACGATCCAGTGGCGTTCATCGATCATGCACCTGCCGAGCGACTGTTGGCCGCCAGCGGCGCACGCATCGACCATCGCTACGGGGATGACGCGTTCTATCTGCCGATACGGGACCTCATTCAATTGCCCACTAAGGCCCAGTTCGTGGACGTCGGCAGCTATTACGCGACCGCGCTGCATGAGCTGACGCACTGGTCGGGTCACCACGCCCGCCTCAACCGGGAAGGCATCACAGGCGGGCACGCGTTTGGCTCTGCAGCCTACGCCTTCGAGGAATTGGTCGCGGAGATGGGTGCGGCATTTCTTTGCGCCCTCACCGGCACCCAGGGCGAGCTGCGCCACGAAGAGTACCTGGCATCCTGGTTGAAAATCCTAAAGGAAGACAAGCGGGCCATCTTCCGCGCCAGTGGACAGGCGCGTGAGGCGTCCGAGTACCTGGTGGCACTGCAGTCGGATCAGTCCAGCGAGACGACCGAACGGCGCACGGCGTGACTTTTCACCTCAAGCACAAAGGCCCCAACCGGGGCCTTTGTTTTGCCTGCAACGCCGAGCATCGGCCGCTGCAATTGAGCAAGCAATTATTGCAGCCAGCTCTCGACGGTATCCGAGCCGTGTTCCTGCTTCCACTGCTTGAGGATCTTGTGATTACCGCCCTTGGTTTCGACGATCTCGCCGCTGTGCGGGTGCTTGTAGCGCTTGACCTCACGCGGCTTGCGCTGAGCGCCGGTGGAGGCGCTGGGAGTACTCACGCTTACGCCCTTGGACGGGTCGAGAATGGTGATGACCTGGCGCAGGTTCATGCCATACTGATCCAGCAAGGCCTTGAGCTTTTGTTCAAACTCGATTTCCTGCTTCAGGCCGGAATCGTTTTTCATCGCGTCCAGCTGTTGAAGTTGAGCAGCCAGTTGAGCTTCCAGTGCTTTAAATTCGGCAAGTTTGGACATGTGAAATCTTTCCTAGGTTAGGGACATGTGAGGCGATATTACCTGAGGCACCAGCACTAGCCGAGCGTTAATGCTTTCCTCAGCTAACTTTTCATCCTGGAAAATACGCACATTGCTATGTGACTAATCAGTCCGGCAAGAACTGGCAAAGGTGCCCCACTAGTTCACGAGGTGCGGCACTATTGCCGATCTTGAACAGCATGTCGCGCTGACTGCGCGGCAGCTGTTTCGCGCAACGTGTGGCGGCCGATCGAATGGCAGCATCGGTCCCATGAATTCGGTCGGCCAGTAGCACGATCAAAATGGCATCGCTCAACGTCATCAGGCTACCTTCCCCTAGATAATGCCGGACAGTCTACCTCCCAAGAAAAGGACAGACCATTCCGGTCCCACAGGTAACCCGATGCGCCAGGCTTCGAATTTTCGCGTTCGCGAAAAGGACCAAAGCGTTAAAGGGTAACGGCGGCAACGGTAAGGGGGCACAAGGGGAAGAGGCCTATCCGATAAGGCAAAAGGACCTTCTGAATGCAAAGCAGGTAACGCGATGAAGCGCTGGTGGCTCAAACATCAAAAAGACAATGCCGCGGAACCCACGCTCGCTCAAACTCCCGAAGGGTTTCACCTCCCTCTATCCTCTGAATTCCTGCTCTGTGCCGACCATCGGAAAAAGCTGCTGGAGCGCATCTGGCAATACACAGCGCTCTCCGAGCCGCAGTTCAATCAGCTCTACCTTGACCCGATCCGCCGCTACGCCGCCTATGTACAGCAACTCCCTGCCAGCGAAAGTCACCACCATGCCTATCCGGGCGGCATGCTGGACCATGGACTAGAACTGATGGCCTGCAGCTTGAAGCTACGCCAGTCGTACCTGCTACCCAGCGGTGCCGCACCGGAAGACCAGGCAGCGCAGGCCGACGCCTGGAGCGCGGCGGTCGCCTACGGCGCCCTGCTCCACGACATTGGCAAAATTGCCGTCGACGTGCAGGTGGAGTATCAGAATGGTGAGGTGTGGCACCCCTGGAACGGTCCTTTGACCCAGCCCTACCGCTTTCGCTACGTAGTCGGCCGCGATTACAACCTTCACGGCGCCGCCACCGGGCTGCTCTATACACAAGTTTTGACATCCCGACAGCTTGACTGGCTCAGCAACTATCCAATCCTGTGGGGCCACCTACTGTTTCTACTGGCCAACCACTACGAGCATGCCGGAACCCTCGGGGAACTGGTGCGGCAAGCGGACCGGGTCTCCACCGCGCAGAACATCGGCGCCAACCCCGCCAAGGCCCTGCAGGCACCTAAACACTCGTTGCAGCATCACCTGCTCAAGGGCCTGCGTCACCTGGTCAAAAACGAGTTCAAATTCAACCAGCCCGGCGCAGCCGGCTGGCTTACCCAAGACCATCTGTGGCTGATCAGCAAGACCGCCACCGACAAACTGCGCGCCTACCTGCTGGCTCAATCCGTGGATGGTATACCCTCCTCCAACATCGCCTTGTTCGATGAGCTGCAGTCCCATGGACTGGTGGATGCGACACCAGAGGGCAAAGCGGTGTGGAGCGCCACCGTATCAGACGATGACTGGCAACATCGCTTTACTTTTCTCCGCCTGCAACCAAGCCTGATCTGGGCCGATGCTCCCCGGCCAGGCTGCTTTAAAGGAACGGTTGAGCCGATGATGGAATATACTCTGCCGGCAGGTGAAACCTGCGAGTCGGCCTTGGATCGACCGCAACCAACGCCGGAAAAAAAACAGCCCGCATCCGAGCACCAGAACCAGGATTTTGATTATCTCGACGATTTGATGGACATGTTTCAAGAACCAAGCGAGGTCGAAATTGGACCAAGCGCGGGAAGCCTGCAATCCACCACTGCTCCACCCAAAGATGCCGAGGGGCTGGCCTTCGTCGAATGGCTCCGCGAAGGAGTTCTCAAACATCGCTTGGTGGTCAACGACAGCAAGGCCAAGGTGCATACCGTAGGTGGCACTTTTTTCTTAGTCACCCCGGGCATTTTCCAGCGCTATGCAGCCGAGCATCTAGAGCAATCTGAAGGAGCCGCTCAGAAAGAACCTTGGCGGCGGATTCAACGTCATTTTGAGAAGCTAGGCATCCATCAGAAACGAACTAATGGGCAAAATATATGGACGTGCGCGGTGAGAGGTCCTCGCAATACGAGCGTTCTGAATGGCTATTTACTACACAGCTGTGCGGATATTATCGCGCATCCGCCAGCGGATAACCCATATCTGATACTGGTCAGATAAGCAGCTTCAATTCATATCGAGCGTCTGCTGCATAGCCTCCCATCCTGTAATGGCACTCTGTTATCATTTTGCGCCGTGAAATGGATCACATGCTGCAGTCGGAGGCGCTGTAAGGGATGGAAAGCACGGACTCGAACGCGGTTCATGAAGCAACGGCATCCGCGTTGGGATTTTATTACCAGAGCCAGTTTGCCTTGCTCACGTTGATTTCTCAGTTCGCTGATGATGCCGCTGTGGCCATCGAGCGACTCGACGATGTTGAGATCACTGCGAATGGCGGCAAGCTGCTTTATCAGCTTAAGCACTCTGTGCAGGCCAGCCCGCCGCCTGTCACGCTTGCCTGTGTAGCGCTATGGAAAACGGTGCGCGTTTGGATCGACGCCTTACCGTTGGTATCGCTGGCCGACACTACTTTCCACCTCGTAGCGGTAGGAAAAGTGCCGAGCGACTCGCCTTTGATTGCGCTGTGCGATCCAGACAAAAGTCGGCAAGCGCTACTCAAAGCGATGAATGAAGAAGCGAGCCGAGTGGTCGAGGAACGGTCCGCTGCAAAAGCTGCTGGCAACAAGATGCCGCATGCAGCCCGCGCTGCGGGTTGCGAAGCATTCCTTAAAATGAATGCTACTGCCCGCCTGAGCCTCCTAAAGCGCATCCGCATTCAACAGGAAAGCGTCACCATCGGGCAAATCCCGACCGAGGTTGCAAAGCGACTCCACATCATTCCCAAGGCGCAACGTGCCCAGGTCGCCGAGCACCTGCTGGCATGGTGGGATCAGCAGGTCGTTTACACGCTGTGCGGCAAACGTGAGCGTGTCATTCAGCGCAGTGAGATGGAGCACTGCATCTCTTCGATCATCGCACAACTGGAGGATGAGGAGCTGATTGCCGATTTCGACTCGGTGGCCCATCCGGAGGATTATCAAGCGGACGGCATGCTATATCGCCAGATCGAACTGGTTGGCGGTAAGCCTTCTGATGTCCAGAAAGCTGTTCGAGAGGAGTGGCGGGCAAAGATGCAACGCGCGAAATGGATCGTAGATAACCCCAGCATGCGCTCGAAGATCGCGAGCTACGACTCCAAACTGACCGAACAATGGTCAGATCGACATTTGGAAATGGCTGAAGATTGCGAAGGTCTCAATGAAGGTGAGATCGAAGCGAAGGGCCTGGAACTGTTGCGCTGGTCGCACAAGGACGCCCCCATTCAAGTCGAACCGATTTCTCGAAGCTGGAATGGGCACTACTACGTCCGTGGAACCTATCAAGTGCTTGCGATCGATCTACTGGTGGGTTGGCACGCTGACTACCGAAAGCGTTTGGGGAAATAAAGCATGGTGATCGCACATGATATCTATGCCGAAACGAACCCTGGCTACTGTGCTGCGCTTCTGGCCACCTTCGTTGAGGCCTACCGAAGCCGTAACGATGTCAGCCCGGACATCTCGCTCTGCTACGCCGCTCTGCCGCTGGCGCTGTCGGGAGATCTCGCATCGTCGTTCGATCGCACAGACCGGCGTACCGGCCTGCTGGAATGGCTACGACGAAGCCCCGCCATTCAGATCCGCCTGGCAGATCGTGTGAATGGGTCGCTGGACATTGTCACCGAGGCAATCCGCTTTGCCTGCTTCAGCCGACTGCTGACGCTCAATACAGAAGGTCGTTTGATTGCCGGCGGATCACCTTTGCCGAAGCAGTTCGCGAAGCAGTTCAGCGAAGAGACTCAGATAATTTTTAAGAACATTGATCGCCTAGGCTGCTGGCTAGCTTTGGCAGGATCCACAAGGACGGCATTCGACATGATGGGCCTGGAGCTATGAGTCGCTGGAATATTTCTGACATCTTCTTTATCGGCGAAGGCGGAAGGGTTCGAATTCTCGACCTGAAGCCGGGAGAGGTGAACATCATCACCGGTGCGTCTGGTACCGGTAAGTCGACCCTGATCAAGGCCATCGATTATTGCCTCGGGTCGCGCCAATGTGAGCTGGCCGCACATGTCAGAAGGCACAGTTTGGCGGTGGGGATTAGATGGGTGTTGGGTGACGCGCAGTTGATCACTGGTCGTCTCGTTCCACCTGTGGGTCAAGGTACAAGTACTCGGATGTTTGTGAGCAATGGTCGCGATCTTCCCATCCCGAACTCTGTGGAAGAGTTTCAAGGCGCTACTACTTTGCTTGCGGGTAAAGCCTATATTGAGCGCGCATTTGGCATCAGTGCAGTGCAGGAAACCCCAGAAGACACCACGGCGCGCAAATGGCGCCCGACGCTGCGTCACGCCACGGCTTACATGTTTGTTCCCAAGGACGTGATCTACAATGAAACAGCGCTGCTTCATGGGCTTGACCAGGCTGATGAAGCGCCGGCCATCATCGAAACCATGCCGTACTTTTTGGGCGTGGTAAACGAAGACACTGTGCTGCAAGACCGGCGCCTGCGTGACCTTCGCAAGAAGCTTGAGGGCGAGGAGCGCAAGCTGAAAACGCGTCAGGCGGCGGGCAGTGACTACAAGAAATTCGCCATGCGTCTGTTGATGGACGCTCACCGTATTGGCTTGTGCGATGTACCATCAGACTCTGCATCTGAGGCTGATCTCCAGGGTGTCTTGACTGTCGTTAAGCAAGCTAAGCCAAGCGCCGGTAAGAACCCTGAGGAAAGTGAGCTGGCGAATCTTCATGCGCAGCGCCGCAGCCTACTCACCGATATTGAGAATGTGCGCCGAAAGTCCCGCGCGACCCGCAAGACGCTGGAGGACATTACTGCGTTCGAAGGTTCCGTGCGACGGCAGTACGAAAAGCTGAAGATCGCCGAGCACCTTCAGCCGGCGGCGACTGCCTGCCCGCTGTGTGATACGCCTAGCGAGCGTGGCATCGAGATCGCCGAGGCCATCCACCGCTCCATGAATATCATTCGTTCTGAAACCGCGGCCGTTGAAAATGTGCGACCACGTTTCGTAGAGCATGAGGACTCCCTGCAGCTGGAACTTTCTCGTCTGAATCTGACGCTCAACGGTGTCGATGAGCGTATCAAGACATGGGTTCGACAAAGTGAGGAAGCCAGGCAGTTCGAAACCGCCGCTCAGCACCGCACATTGCTGTTGGGCAAGGTTCATCAGTTCCTGGAAATGAACCCTACAACGCCGTTGCCAGGCCCCGACTTGGACGTCTTGCGTGAGCAGATCCAGGGCTTGGAAGCCCTTGTCGACAGTGACGCCAAGGAGATCCTACTATCGCGTGCGGAGCGCAAGATTTCTCAGTATCTCTCCGAAGCGTTCGCAGATTTGCCCACTGTCCAACCGTGTATCGGTGCCGAGCTGGAGTTTTCCGCAAAACCACCTGATATCGCGATCATCGAACAGAATTCCGGTGCGGTTTTGAGGCTCCCGGATGCGGGCTCGGATGAGAACTACTTGGCCATCCACATTGCCTTGTCGTTCGCGCTTCAGAAATACCTGGCCAAGGTGAACGCGCCGGTTCCAGGGTTCCTCGCTTTCGACCAGATCAGCCGACCCTACTATCCGCAACGTGGCGATGACGAGTCGGACATCGGTGAAAACGAGGAAGTTTCGGCCATGCGTAAACACCTGGATTTCCTGTTCAATACAACATCTGCGCAAGAGGGACTGCAGGTGTTACTGATTGAGCATGCGTATTTCGGTGATGATCCACGGTATGTCGCTGCCACTCGTAAGCGTTGGAACAAGATTTCGGGCGATGCGCTTATCCCGCTGGACTGGCCGAGAAGACAGGACACCCAGTAAGCAGTCGCTACGGCAACCGCGCTAGAACCAGCTCGCCTTTTATGGCGGGCTTATCCAAACACAATTTTTTGGCTCTGCTGCTCGCGCGGCTCTCCCGTTTGTCCGCTTTTCCCTGCTCATAACCGGACTCTTTCCGTACTTTCGCAGCGGCGCCTGCGTCAGTAAGGTCCAGGACTACAACAGACGTTATGGCCCTTAGCTCTGCCGGCAACTGCCCCTCAAGTGCGACCTTGAGTGCATCAGGTGTGTCAGGCGTGATGCCCTCCGGCGGTGACGGGATCTTCAGCCCTTTCCCGAACCAAAAGACAATGTAGATCCCCTGCCCTTCAGTGCTCGGCGCCTGTGTATAGGTTTGAAGTTGACCGCTATGCCCGTACCAAAGGTGACTGTGGCCTGAACGCTTTGCCTCGAACGGTAGAGACAAGGTCCCGTGCGTGACCACCATATCAGCCCGCGTCCCTCCTGCTGAGGCCACCTCTGGAGATACCTCGAAGTCGCCATAAACCCTCAGGCGATCACGAAGTTTGTCGGCTAAAATATCTCGGCAATCGTTCTCTGGCTTAGGCACACCTTCATTCCAATAAAGGCTCCAGATGTTCAGTGGCGAAGACTGGATTTCTGCTGCCACTTTGCGTAGCTCCATAAGGGTCAGAGCTCGCAGATCACGGACACTGATGGGGCCTTTGCTGTCAATCACCTTGGCTAAGTCAGCCGGGGTAATCAACGAATAATCCAGTGCCCGTGCATCGCGGCGATAGACCTCGAGGTCATGCCTGAGCAGCAGCTCCCAAGCTGTTCCCTCCGCAGCGGCAACCAGCGACTTGAGGACACTTTCCGCCTGTCTCTCACCCGACAGCCTGATCGACTTCATCACCTTTGCGGTGTCGATCCTGATGCGATCGTAATGCCCTTCCATTGATGGCGATCGGGCGATGAAAAACCGCATCAAGAGGGTGCTGATGCTGATCGTAGTAGAAGGCTCAGTACTGAAGCCTTTAAGCGGGTAGTCGTCGACGATCAAACGGTGGATCGTATGGTCATCGGCCACCTCCAATGCTCGGGTGAAGTCATCACTGAACAAGCCCGGCTCAATGCAAACGCCGAAGTATGTCCACTGAAGTCGATCCGAGATGATGGTGGAATAGAGCCTACCCTGAGGCTCCTGCTTGCATTGCTCGACCAGGCGGTCAATGAAGGTTCGAGCGACCGAGACTAGCTCATCGTGGTCAAGGTTCAGCCAAGCTAGATTTTGTGCCGCGTCCAGCAAGCCTCTGTCGACCATGTCTGGTTGCCGTACAAGCGCCTTTACGGCCCACGCCTGCAAATCACCAGCCCGCGGCTTCTCTCCGAGCCTTTTCAAAAAAATGCGCCAAGATCCGTCATTTGCACGGGAGAGCTGAGCGAGCGTTTCTGGCTCTGTGCGGAAGGCGCTTTCAAGCAAAGCGATGCACTGGTCCTCAAGCCTATCTTTGAGGTAGGAGCTTCTCAGGTACTCGGCAGACAAGTACACCCTGATGATTTCTTCGGTCGACAATCCAATGAGGTCACGACCCTTGTCAATCAGAAATGATGCCCGGGCTGCGAGATGTACCCCTGTAGCAGAACACTGATCATCGAGAATCCCGTCGACTACTGCACCAGCAAGAGCCTCACCGAAGGCTTCATTCAGCGCTTCTGTTCCGTTGCAAGCCACAAGAGGCAGGGGCGTATTTCCAGCATAAATCTCTGCCCCCCAGTAGAAGAGCTCGCTTAATTGGTCATCGGTGATTGTTTCAGCTGTCTGGCAAGCCTTGATTCTTCGTTGTAGCTGGGCCTCCACACTATCAGCTGCACGTGCTTGCAGGATCGAAAGCTCCTCCTCATGTGCAGTGATAGCGGCCCTGACCGTAGATACTACGTCTCGGTCTAGGCGAGCCGTAAGCAAGGCTGGTAACCAGTCAGGCGTTGCCTCACCCTGTCGCAGAACCCAGGTAACCACCTGCCGACCAACATAAGCCCCCCCTGTCCTGGCCAGCAGTTGACTTGAGTTCAGAAGCAAGCTGACGGACGCTGCGGTGGGTGAGATGCCGACGAGCCGCAATCCAATGCCAATCGAGCCACAATCAGCAATTTCAAGGTCGGTAACAGCGGCGATTTCAGCCACTAGATCATCAACCACACCCCGCGATTCAATGTACCTCTGCGCGGCACTGATGAAGGCGGAGGAGTCATCGCCAACAATCAAACCTGTTGCGATCAGCAGGCAGGCTAGTTCTTCAACAGTTGGCTCAAACTGCGTAACAACGGTATAGGCGATGTGCGAGGCAAAAGCTTGCTGTATCGACCCCTTACCTCTCGCAACGCGCCAGCTTTTCGGATCTTCAGTAATCAAATCGCGCCATGACCTCGACGCTACATGCCATGCTGCATCTCGTAGGACGTAGGTGATAGTGGGGGTGGGGCCACCCATCTTTTTCGAAGCGTGATAAAGAGCACTGTGTACCGCCATCAGCATTTTCAGCAGCCGATCCACATCAGTCACGTTCAGGTTCTCTGACGGGATAGCGCAAAACAGCTGGGCCATCGAGCGCAGGTTGCCGTAATCGTGCTCCACCATATGGCAGAGGTAATCAATATTCGCCCAAATCACGTCAACGGTGGGCCGGGCACAGTGGAGCCAGGCTTTGACTGCTGCGCGCCGGCACCACTCAACCCCGGCTTGACTCACTACCATGCCCCAGCAGGCGTCAGCTGCTGCGGCATGAGGCTTACCTACAGACAGCGCCTCCAAAAGCATATTGATGCGGTAGCCCGACGTTTCCCCGGTCAGCATCGCTATCACCTGGGTAAGCATGTCAGCAGTGATTAGGCCCACCGTTGTGATCTCTGCTGGTGCCCGTTGGTGAGGCGCCCACCGGAAGAATGGGTCTCTAGAACCCACGTCCCTGAGAACCGTTAACCTTGCGTCGACGGGCAACTTTGCCGTGTCGCCGTGCAGAAGCAATGAATCCGGGTCTAGTTGTGCCAGTCTCATTGCTTCATCTGGGTATCCGAAGCTGACCAAGTGTCCTGCATACCACGCGTAGAGGGGACGCATTCCGTCAGCAGGTAAGCCGTCTGCAGACACGATGAGCGCCAGCGCGCGTTCAGCCGGGAGCTTCGAATTGCCAACCCCGTTAGTGACAAGCCTTGCGAGAAAGCGTCCGGCGAGGAATTCCTGAATGCTGCGGTGAAGCGGCTGGAACACGTCCCCGGCTTTCATAAACAACGCGGTGTCCAACACTGCTGTCAATGCAGTGCGGTCGAGCCTCAAGTCGTCACAAGTGACCGCGGCGTCATCTGTAAAAACGGAAAGCTTGATCCGATGCTTGCCTGACAACAGCAGTGCCAGGCCGACGCGGCCGGCAATGTCGAGCCTGGCGTCCATCGAGAGGATGGCACGCTGGCCATCCTCCTGTTTGGTATTGTTGTGCTCAAACGCCAAGTGCTCAACGCCGGACTGATAGAGCTCAAATCGCGTCAACTCGGTGGGTGACTCTATGTTGGCCTTTGTAAGGAATTTCAAACCCAGAGGCGTCATCGCGAAGGCCGTCGAACGTATCTCCTCCAGCTTGGCGAGGAGTGCTGCGGGATCAGCGCAGCCGAACGCCTGAAGCACTCTGACTGCCTCTTGCTCCGTTAAAGGAAGCAATTGGGCAACTGCAGGGGCTACACCAGTTGAAGCCCCCTTATCACCGAAAGCCTGACTGAGGCGCCCGCCTTCATTCCAGCTTTCAGCCCGGCAACTTACCCGCCACCTGACGTCCGGAGTGCGCAGTAAAGCCCTTGCGATGCTCCTGGCCTCGTCCACCGGAATCTCATCAAGGGCATCGATGTAGATTGTCGAACCGGGTGTAAATTGCTGCTCAACCACGGCGAATGCTGGGTGGCAGGCTTCCCCCTCCAGCTGGGCCAGCTGGCTGAGCGCCACGGACTTGCCCATACCAGGGGCACCGAGGAGCACAATGAATGGCTCGCTAAGCAGGCTGCTCAGCGGCCGGGCGTCTCTCGCTTCATCAGCAGTAGTGCCGGTCGTTATGAGGCGGTCAAGTGGGGCAATGGTCATGTGGGGACGGGCCAGGCTCAATCGAGCCCGGCATGATACAAGATGCCGGGCCTGGCTCGGGTAACTGGAGTCATTGGCTGGTTTGCCGTGCCAGGATCCGTGCAATCTCGCTCAGGTGAATTCTGCGCGCACCCTCCTCGAGTATTTCAGCCTCCGCCCAAATATCGCTGATACTGGGCCCCAGTTCGAGCGCAAGCGCCTCACGCTGAGCCCGCTTCAGGCTATGGCCCATTAAGGTTGATGTTGGCCTGGCCAGGTCGACCCACCCTTCACCACCCTCATTACCGTACTCAAATGGAATTCGCAGGCCGGTCATCCTGCACACTCCATCAACCACCAACTCCCCGTCTTCCTTAAGGAAAAGGCACAGATACTCGTACTTCCCCGTAGTGTCGAGCGCATTGGGCCAGGACTCGAAATTCCAGTGCTTGCTGGGTCTACGGCCTTTATCGCCCCCCTGCTCTGCGACAATCTGCTGGTGGTAGCGATCACCGGCCTCATCGGCCTCTTCGCAGGGTCGAGAGTTGTAAATCAGAGCATACGCATCACGCACCTCGAGTTCGTGCGGCAGATATTTGGCAAACGTGAATGGCCCCTTAGGCGAGTAGTCAGGTCTTGCGTTCCGATTGCGGTTATAGGCAACGATGGCAGCTTTGAGGTCATCGTCGGTGATGACCCGAGTCTCAGCTGATGTCCAGAGCTGCTCGAACCATTGTTGAGCCGCACGCACTTCATCAGTCGTGGTGGTGTGGATCCCCGCCTCCAGCCAGTGAGCGAGCTCTTGCCCCTCCAAACCAAGACCATTTCGGCTGAGGTTGGCACTACCTAAAACCAGGTTCGCTTCACCTACGATCACCTTGGCGTGCAGGCAGTCGCACTGTTGAATCTCGATATGAGGATTCTTCTTCGCCCTTTTTAGCAGGCCCTTGATCATCCAAGGATTCGTACCCCCGCTGCGCAAGTTAACGATCATCCGGATGGGCTTGGAAATCTCAGGGTGGATGTGCACATCGGCGCCTTCTCCCCAGAAGGCTACAGCGACGTCCAAGCGCGGCTCTTCGGCGACTACCGTGGCTACTACTGACTGGTACTGATCAGGGCGAACGAACAAGTGAGGCCACTCCTGTGAATTGTGCTGGTAACTGACGGTGTGAAGGTGACCACATCGCTTGGTAGATTGCCGCCACCAAGGCGGGCTATTACTCTGCCATACCAGCAGCAACTGCACTATGCATAGGATCAAGGATGAACCACACTCTTCTACCAAACGGCCGCATGCAGGCGGCATAGGCGCCATTGAACGTGAGTTGAGGCGTCTGCGACCGTGAGTTCGTGACCATCCGCCAGATCGACAACTGAAAGTCCACCCACATCCTTGCCGCAGCGGAGTCTTTGTGAAGAGGAACTTGAATTCGCGCATCTGCTACATACGGGGCTAAGAGGCCGACCATGTCCGCAACCGGCGAAACGAGACATCTCACCTTAATCAGCCAGCGCCAATTCGAGCTCTATGCCTTGTCGCTCGAACACGGTCCCAATTTCGACCGCGCACATATTTTCAGAGCCTATCAGGCCGGAACTGGTGGCGTAACCGGCTGCATTCTTCTTGATCCGGACACAGGAGCTTTCACATATCTGGCCATGCGCCGCCGCATCGACCACTGTTGGATCAAAGTAGATGAAAGCGGGCCCTACTCCACACCCGAAGCTGCACTTGAGCGACTCACCGTAGCTATGCGTGCCAGTGATCCACCGGAACCATTACGGCCAGGAGTCAGACGTCGCCCGCATTTGCTGAAGCCGGGGCCGCGTGGCACTTCTCCAGAGTTCCAGCTGCTGACAACCACGGTCAACCATCTGCCGGCGCTCATGGCGGTCGGAGAATGCTACCTCGCGCTTCCCAACCCCGACGCCAATTTCGTCTCGGATTTTCAAACCAACAACTTCGCATCCCGTCTGTTCGAGCTCTACCTTTTCAGCTGCTTTCGTGAGCAGGGTTTGAACGTCCGACAAGACCATGCCTCTCCCGACTTCTTGATAGAGAAGGAGGGTAACGCATGCTGGATTGAGGCAGTTACAGCAAACTCCATGCTGCCACGCGCCGGCGGCATCGGAAAATGGGTTCATGCCCCAAAGGATCGCATTGAACGGCTGACAGGCAACCCGGCGGAACGATTCGCAAAGACACTGCGCGGCAAGCTCCAGCGCAACTACCATGAACTGGACCATGTAAAAGGACAGCCGTTCGCCTTAGCGATCGCCGACTTCCATGATTTCGGCTCCATGGTTTGGAGCCGCGAGGCTCTTCCCACCTACCTTTACGGCTTACGCGCGGACGTCACCGGAGATGGCACTGATCGTCGCGCGATTGGAGTGCCGATCGCAAATCTGACGGGCCAACACAGCATTCCTGCCGGGCTCTTCCGCGACTCAAATTTGGGACACCTCTCGGCCGTCATTTTCAGTAATTCTTCAACGCTCGCCAAATTCAACCGCATGGGTTTCTTGGCAGGATGGCGACCGCACGGGCTGACGATGATCAGGCGCGGCATTCTCTTCGACCGAACTCCGGGCGTATTAGAGCCTATCGATTTCAACCTTGCCGTCGATAGTGCCGAATACCAAGCACTCTGGCCGTGGGGCGAAGCTTGGTGTCAGGAACTGGAAGTGTTTCACAACCCATTGGCAACAAATCCCATCCCATTTGACATTATCCCCGGCGCGACCCACTGGTTTGAGCGCGATGGCGACATCGAATGCAGCACCATTTGGGCGAACTCAGTCATCTCATCGACCACTCATCTACAGATGGACGGCAAACCCGCTGTGACGAGCAAGCCGCGTGACCGTCGCCAATCACCTGCCCCACACGAGCACAGAATAGACAACGACAATGACAGATGAGCCATCTGATCGGACGATCATCCTACATCTCCTCCGCGGCGCCGTGCCCGAACGGGCCGATGAAATCAGCGGTCTTTGGAGCCAATACGGCCATGCCGTAGAGGTCGCGCCAAGTAGAAAGGGCGTGACGATGAATGCCAACGGGAAACGTATTCAGCTCGACACTAAGACGATCGACCTGTTCTGGCTGCTTGGCTTCAGCTCGTGGCGGGCCATCGAAGTCTACGAACCGGCACTGGTTGTCGCGATATCCAGCGGGTTACCGCTCGACCAAACCCTCAGTGTCGATGAAGAACGCGGCCAGTATGAATTTGACTACAAGCAGCTCATCGCCGCCGCCCAGTCGCTAATCACAGCCGAACAGACCTCCGACATGGTGTGGCCGTCGGACATCCCCCTGCCGAGCGCCGACCGTGATGGCCTGGACAACATTCAGCACATGGCGGCATTCGACCTTGTTGCGCTCGCCTTGGCCTTCGCGCTGCTACACGAATTCCAGCACGTCATGTTCTGCACCGATAAAAGTGCGCCCTCCTCACGACCTGAAGAGGAAATCGCCTGTGACACCTATGCCCGCACTTTCATGATGAGCGAGCTCGCCGCCTATGCGAAGACACACGGACACGACTTCGCCCAGGTCCAGCAGAAGCGTGCGATGGGCATCACGCTCGCCGCCGTCATCGTTCATGCGATGACGCCGTCCCATGCACGTTGGGGCAATAGCGATTACCCACCGATTTCCGAACGGCTCACAGCAATGATCCGTGGCTACAGCTTGCCAGCCGATTCATCATTCTGGGCCTTCACAGCCTGTATCCTAATCGCGCTCATGCGGCAGGAAAACCGTCCGCTCGACATTGTCGCCTGCTCGAACAAAGAAATGGTCGACATGCTGCTCGACCGACTCGTTTGAAAGCCTAGGGGAAATAATTTGCCGGTCTATTTCATTGGAGAAGATGAAAACGGATGCTCTCCTATCAAGATCGGAGTGGCGAAGAACATCGCAGAGCGTAAGCGCAATCTCCAGACCGGCAATCCTCTCGTTCTGAAACTACTCGGATGGATCGAGGTCGCCAACGCCTTTGAGCTTGAACGCCAGTTCCATCAACATTTCAAATCGGCCCACGCGCGCGGCGAGTGGTTCGCGATCGAGCCTTCAGATATCTTGCCCATTCTTATGCGCGCTGGCCGAGACGGATTTGTCGCCAAGAACGCTGATGCGTTCCAGGTCATTGGCTATGACCGTGACGCTGTGCCGGAGTATCTTGGGGTATGGGAATGGGGCGACCTTGAGATCTGTGAGTGCTGCCCCTTCTGCGGCTGCCTGTGCGGCATGCACTTTCAAGATGCATCGCAGATGTATCACTGTCTGAACTGCGACACGCTAACGGACTTCTCGGACTTGAACCCACACAACGAAGACTTGGACAACTGAGCTATGACTGACAGGGAACTTAGTGTAAGTGAACAATGGCTTGAAGCCCGAGCCCCCGGCTTTCAGCGTCTACCAGATCTTGATCGCCGCGTCATATTCGACTTCGCCTTTCTTTGGAGTCTTTTCGAGGCACAGATCATGGAGAACTATGCCGGGACTAATCGCATCCGCGAACGAGTCGATGCCTGGACTTTGGACAGAACGCTAGGAGCTGAGCTCTACGAGGCGGAGCTTGCCTACTTTCGGAGTCGTTACTATGCCGCCGGTGAATTGACTCACCATTTCCCTCACCTGCAACTCCGGCCCTCAGACCACCGTGATCTCGTTCAGGCGGTTATTGAAGGGGTGAACGACACCCCACGCGACCGAATGTTGGCTCTCCTGATGATCGTCTGGCGCTTACGCAACAATCTCTTCCACGGCGCAAAATGGGCCTATGAGCTTCGCGATCAGCGCGAGAACTTCAGTCATGCGAACAGCGTTTTGATGCGAATACTCGAACGCCATGGCCGGCTCGGCTAATAGTCCAGCCGCCCTTGAAGACCGTTTCCTAGCCAAGTTGAACCGGTCCCACACGCCCGATCCAGGCTTCAGGATCCCCAAATGCGCAGTGGATGTCACCATCTTATAGAGCTCCGCCTCCTCCGTTGGGAGCCGCGCGTGTAAGCGATGGGGTCGCGAAGCGGCCCCTATGGTCAGGTGCCGGGTCGATAGCTGCAGGCAAGACCCAAGCATATCTCCCTCCTCCGCTGCCTTCGAAAAATCTCCCCGTCCTAGCGTGAATCATTAGGCGCCATGAAAACAGCACGTCCATCACAATCCGCTGTAAACCAGCAAAAGCCAAACTAATTATGGGGGACCAGATGGGGTACCAAAAACACATAGGCACAAAAAAGCCCTGAAGAATCAGGGCTTTGATGAAAATTAGTGGCGGAAGCGTAGGGATTCGAACTTTCTGATATACACACATGATCTGTCCTTGGTGAGTGTCCGCTATCGACCCATAGCGGACATTGGAGAAACTTAGGTGTGCGAGTATTAAGTAAGCGTCCGGAAACTCACTTTCCGAACGGTGAGTAGCAGTGGGAGGTTGCTAGCTGGCCCAGTTTTTGTTGCTGGCGCTTGCTGCAGCGTATGCCTACACTCCAAAACCTATAATACCAGTGCAGAACGGCGGACAAGCTCTTGCAAGGGCGTTCACAAGGATATGTCGAGTTGGATCGTGAGCAATTACCTACCAGCAGGAGCATTTTGAAAACAGAGCCGCGCTTGGGAGCGTTGCTTGCACTGGGAGGCTTGTTGGTGTTGGGCATGCCATGCGTAGAAGCACGTACGCTGTCCCAGATTCGGGAAAGCGGCGTCCTGCGCATATGCGTGGCTGGCTCAAGCGCTTCATTCTACCGGACTAACGCGGAGGCGTTCGCGCGGTCACTCGGTTTACGCCCACAGGTAACGGAACTGCCGAGTTTCGATGCGCAGTTTCACGACGATCGGGGCGAGACCGTACGCGAGGCAAGCTACGACCCGAAGCTACTCGCCGACGGCCGCTGCGATCTTTATCCAAATGACTTGCAGATCGTCCCTTGGCGCGAAACGAAGATGTTGCTCGTGCCCTATTACCGGGTACGCAACCTGGTCATCGCCCATCGCTCCAACCAGTCCCTTGGCAACGAGGTGTCTGATCTGCTCGGTCTGACGGCGGCAGTGCAGAAGGGTACGGGCTACGAGCAGTGGATCGATGAAGCCAACCGCGGTCCTCTATCCAGTCAGCCGGTCAGAATCGTCTATGCGCCAACCGAGCAGGCTGTGAAACTGGTAGCCGATGCGAAGGTGGATTTCACGGTGTTGGGTAGTGAAAGCGCGCTGCGCTGGGCCCGTGAAGATCCCGAACGTCTCTCCATTGCGTTTCCGGTCAGCGAAGCGACCAGCGTTGGGTGGGGTGTTGCGCGCAACGCGCCGGATCTCGCACGAGCGCTGGAGCAGTTCTTCCAGTCCAGCAATCGCATTGATTCGCCGCTCGATGCGAGCTGGCGGCGGTACTATCGCGTATCGCTCATGGAATACCGGCTGTTCGAGGAGTCCCTCAACGAGGACGGCCTCGATATTAAAACCGTAATGAGATGGGCGATCCCGAGCTTGGTCGCGGTCCTGCTGTTGCTCGGCGCCATGCTGGCCTGGAACCGACGCCTCAACCGGGAAGTAGACGAGCGCAAGCGCGTTGCCGCAGAGCTAGCCGAGCGCGAGGCTTTCACCAGCGCGCTCATGGATACCAGCCCCGCCAGCCTGGTGCTGGCAGATCGGAACGGAGCTGTCAGGGAAGTAAGCCAACGCTTTTCACAGGCGACCGGTTATGTCAGCGAGGACCTGCTCGGGCGCAACGCCACGAGCCTGTATGTCGACCCTGAGGAGCGCGAGCGCTTCCTCGAACTGCTGACACGAAATGGCAAGGTCGAAAACTTCGAGACCCGCCTGCTGCACAAAAATGGATCAATTCTCTGGGTTCTGGTCGGTGCATCATTCGTGACAATCCACGGTGAGACCCTGGTCGCCAGTTGGGTGCGCGATGTCACGGATCATCATGCGGCAGCAGTGGCGCTTAGCGAAGAACGCGCGCGGCTGCAGGCAATCCTCGATACGAGTCCAATCAACATAGCCTTTTCTACCCAGGGCGTGATCCGCTTCGCCAACCCCCGCTTCTGTGAAACGTTCGGCGTAGGCGTCGGTGACGCTGCTTCGCAGATTTACGCGAATGAGCATGATCGCGAAGCCATCGTCGAACGCCTCACGGACGACGGCATCGCAAAGGACCAAGAAGTACCGATGCGTGACCGGCAGGGGCGCGAACGCACCATACTTGTCACCTACCTGCCAATCCAGATCCAGGGGGAGCAAGGGCTGCTCGGCTGGCTGCAGGACATCACCGAGCGCAAGGCAGCAGAGCACGCGCAGCAGCGGGCGAAGGAGATTGCTGAAGAGGCGACGCGGGCAAAAAGCGACTTCCTTGCAAACATGAGTCACGAAATCCGCACGCCCATGAATGCGATCATCGGCATGTCTTACCTTGCGCTGAAGACTTCGCTGGACCAGCGGCAGCGCGATTATGTCTCGAAAATCCACAACGCGGGCACTTCGCTGCTTGGCATCATCAACGACATCCTCGACTTCTCCAAGATCGAGGCCGGCAAGCTTAGCGTCGAGGTAGTGCCATTTGAGATAGACGCAGTGCTAGACAACGTGTCCTCGCTGATTGCGCAAAAGGCCTACGACAAGGCCATTGAGCTGCTGTTCGACCGGGCGTCGGACGTTCCCGAGACGCTGCTTGGAGATCCGCTGCGTCTGGGCCAGGTCATCCTGAACCTGGTAGGCAACGCAGTGAAATTCACCGAACAGGGGCAGGTTACGGTCGTGGTTCGCAACCTGGGCCGCACCGGCGACAAAGTTCAACTGCAGGTTCGTGTCCGCGATACCGGTATCGGCATGACTCCCGAGCAAACCGGGCGACTCTTTGAGGCCTTTGCCCAAGCCGATAGCTCCACCACGCGACAATTCGGTGGTACCGGCCTGGGCCTTGCCATCTCGAAGCGCATCGTCGAGTTGATGGGCGGAACGATCACGGTTGACTCAGAACCGGGCAACGGCAGCACGTTCTCTTTCAGTGTCTGGCTTGGTCTTGACCAGCACATGCGTACGCAGCGCCAGATTGTCCCTGCGGAGCTCGCCGGAGCGCGCGTCCTGGTCGTCGATGACAATGCCGACGCGCGCCAGATCCTTTCCGACATGCTTCTCGTAGCGGGGCTTTCGCCGGTCGCGGTGGCGTCAGGCGAGGCTGCTCTGGAGAGCCTTCGCGGTGCTGCGGCCGACGACCCGTTCCGGGTGCTATTGGTGGATTGGCAAATGCCAGAGATGGATGGCATCGAGACGACGCGCCGGGCGCTTGGCCTGCAGCCTGCACTGTACGCCATCATGGTCAGTGCATTTGGGCATGACGAAATGCACGCCGCTGGGCAAGCGGCCGGCATTCGCGCGTTCCTGGTCAAGCCGGTCAACCAGTCCTCGCTGGTAGAGGTACTGGTCAACTTATTCGCGCCGCAAACGGGCGTGGTGGCGCTAACCGTACCCATTGCGCAGGCGAAGGTGCTCGCCGGAGTGCGCCTGCTCGTCGCGGAGGACAACGAAATCAACCAACAGATTGCCAGGGAGCTTCTCGAGGCTGCCGGTGCCCTGGTGGAAGTTGCCGGCAACGGCTGCGAGGCGCTGTCGATGTTGGCTGCAGCGCAATACGACGCGGTGCTGATGGACGTACAGATGCCGCAGATGGATGGTCTCGAGACGACCCGGCGTATTCGCGTCGGGCCTCACTGCGCACAGATCCCGGTGATTGCTATGACCGCACATGCCAGGGTCGAGGACCGGGAGCGCTGTATCGAGGCGGGCATGGTCGACCATGTGACCAAGCCCGTGGATCCGCAAGCACTCATCGCCACGGTTCTGCGCTGGGTCGTACCTCGGTCGGCGGCAGTGGAGCCGTCCAGCGCCGCATCGGGCGAGGAGCGCCTACCGGACATTCCAGGGCTAGATAGCGCCGACGGACTGAGGCGAGTGGCGGGCAATCGCCAGCTATACATCAAGCTGCTGGGTCAATTTGCCGACCGCAGGGCTATGGAAGGGCAAGCGCTGAGGAACGCGCTACGTGCGGGTGATCGGGCGACGGCCGAGCGAATGGCCCACACCGTGAAAGGCGTTGCAGGCAACCTCGGTTTCAGCGGCCTGCAAGCCATGGCCGGTAAGCTGGAAACCGCGATCGGGGCACACGCTGAGTCGGACGCATTGGTGAATGAATTGATTGAGGCGCTCTCGCTGGCCGTGCATGCAATCCGTCAAGCGCTGGGTAGCGGCCAGGCAGCACCGGCGGTGGTATCGAGCGTCGACTGGGCACAGCATGCCATAGCGCTCATCCACCTGCTGGAGGCCAATGACGGAGCAGCGCCGGATTATATGGAACAGTATGCGGATTCGTTGCGCGGAGCACTCGGCCAGGACAGTTTCGAGCAGTTGATGAATGAGGTGAACAACTTTGACTTCGAGGCCGCACGGCTAACCCTCAAACGTGCATCGACGGCCCGCGATACCCCGTGCTGGAGGGAACATCATGAGTGAAACGCTAAACTACCCACTTCCCCCGATCATCCTCATTGTCGATGATACGCCGGAGAACATTACGCTGATCAATGGCCTGCTGAAGGACATCTACCGCATGCGGGTGGCCATCAGCGGTGAGCGCGCGCTGAAGGCAGCGGTGCAGGAGCCTCGCCCGGATCTGATTCTGCTCGACATCATGATGCCTGATCTGTCGGGGTATGAGGTGGCAGAGCAGCTCAAGCGCGATCCGCGCACCGCTCATATCCCGATCATCTTCATCACCGCCATGGCGACAATGGAAGACGAGATCCTGGGTTTGCAGATGGGCGCCGTGGACTACATCACCAAGCCGATCAACCCACCCATCGTGCTGGCACGGGTGGAAACCCAATTGAAGATCAAGGCGGCCGCCGACTTTTTGCGTGATCAGAAGGCTTACCTTGAGCAGGAAGTCCAGCGCCGCACCGCCGAGGTCATCGCTATCCAGGATGTGACCATTCAGGCCATGACCTCGCTGGCCGAAACCCGCGACAATGAGACGGGTAACCACATTCGACGAACTCAGCACTACGTCAGACTACTGGCCGAGCTGCTTCGCGAACATCCGAGGTTCCAGCAGTTTCTCAATGAGGAAAGTATCCGCCTGCTGTTTAAGTCAGCTCCGTTGCATGACATCGGCAAGATCGGCATACCCGATGACATACTGCTCAAGCCGGGGCGCCTCACGCCGGAAGAGTTCGAGACGATGAAGACCCATACGGTACTGGGACGCGATGCAATCCGGCATGCCGAAGAGCAGTTGGGCACCTCGGTGGGATTTCTGCGCCTGGCCAAGGAGATCGCCTACAGCCACCACGAGAAGTGGGACGGTACCGGTTATCCCGATGGGCTGAGTGCCGATGACATCCCCATCAGCGCCAGGCTCATGGCATTGGCGGATGTCTATGACGCGTTGATTAGCCGACGCGTATACAAGAAAGGCATGTCACACGATCAGGCGCTGGAGATAATCCGCCAGGGATGTGCTACGCATTTCGATCCAGATATTTGCGAGGTTTTCCTGGCCAACCATGAGCAATTCCAGGCTATCGCGGTGCGTTTTGCTGATCGCGGTCAGGATGGCTAATCAACGCATCGCCGTGAAATCAATGCCAAGGGCTTTTGGTCATTTTTTTGAGGTTTTGAAATGCCCCCTAGAGGCAATGCGAACTCCATCGATTATTTGGCATCACATCTGCCTGAACGTCCGTTATGGTTCGTGGTTATCCACGCCACGCGGCCCACCACCGTTTCGCGGATCGCGTGCTGGCTGACCAAAGCGCTCAAGGTGTCTGACTGGATCGCTTCACCATTCATGGCGCCAGATCCCGCCGCCGGCGTGCGGCGGCGTCTTCAACGGCGATAAACAACCCCTCAATCGAAGCGGGGGTTAGCGCATGTGCGGCTTCCACCCCCTCCAAAAACCTTCTGCGCGCTCTTCGGCCAGTGCAAAGGCAGGCACATCTGCTGGGCGGCCGAGGCGTGCCAGGTGATTGGCGAGTTTGGTGCGGACCAGATCGGGCATGCTGACACCATTGCGCGAGAATACGACGCTCATTCTTTCACCCATTATTGTTGAGGTGAGGGATAACGCCAGGAAGGCGCTTCCTGATCGAATTAGCGGTCACTGCGTAAAACCACCGCTGTGGGGGTTGGTCTACAAGCGCAGGGGGGGCTGGTTTTCACCGGCCCACAAAAAAGCCCCCACACTGGCTTCAAGTGTAGGGGCCTTTTGAACATAAGCGGCGTTATTGGTAACGCGAACTAGCCGACGCGCGCGGCATCCGGTTTGCCGAATTCCTCGGACGTCATCTCACCCAGGTAGGACAAGCTGCTCAGAATTGCATTGGGTTCAGCCCCGGCAATCTTTCGAGCTGCGACAATCGGGTAAGCAATGACTGCTATTGGCCGATTTCTGCCCGTCGCGAAGGGCAGCTGTGGGTCGAAAACGGCCATTCAAGATTCACCGCACCGAGCATCTGACCATTAACCCATAGAGTTAAACAGACCTGAACAGCCCTACTCACGAATTCTGATGTGCTAACCAGCACGCGAAATTCGATCAACATCTGGGTGGGGCAAAAAGTGGGGCAAAATTGCCGACCAGTTAAAATCGATCAGGCATAAAAAAATCCAGTCACCGCTAAGTGACTGGATTTTTTGGAGTTATTTGGTCGGGACGGAGTGATTCGAACACTCGACCCCTTGCACCCCATGCAAGTGCGCTACCGGGCTGCGCTACGCCCCGACTGGGCTTTGAAGCATGTTCTCAATGTTGCCGAGAACGTTGAAGAATGTACCCTAACCTTTTGATAAATGGAACCTTTTTTTTCAAAAAATTCCACTCATCGGAAAAGCCTACTTCTTCAACACCACCAACACATCCTCCAACTCAACAATCATCTGCCGAATCAGCTGCTTGTACTGGCTTGACTCATCCTTCACCTCATCACTGGAGAGCCGCAACCGCGCCCCGCCAATGGTGAACCCCTGGTCATACAGTAGCGCGCGGATCTGGCGGATCATCAGCACGTCCTGGCGCTGGTAATACCGCCGATTGCCCCGCCGCTTCACAGGGTTCAACTGCGGGAACTCCTGCTCCCAGTACCGCAGCACGTGTGGCTTTACGGCACACAACTCGCTGACTTCACCAATGGTGAAGTAGCGTTTGCCCGGTATGGGGGGCAGTTCGTCGTTATGGCTTGGTTCCAGCATAGGCCTCAACCCGGGCCTTCAACTTCTGCCCTGGACGAAAGGTGACGACGCGGCGAGCGGTGATCGGGATCTCTTCCCCGGTTTTGGGGTTGCGGCCCGGCCGCTGGCGTTTGTCGCGAAGGTCGAAGTTGCCGAAACCGGACAACTTGACCTGCTCGTTCTCTTCAAGTGCGTGCCGAATTTCTTCAAAAAACAGCTCGACCAACTCCTTGGCCTCACGCTTGTTAAGCCCCAGCTCCTCGTACAGCCTTTCGGCCATCTCAGCTTTCGTCAGAGCACCCATGCCGTTATTTCCTTAACGTGGTGTTCAACCTTTGTTCGAGCGAGGTGAGGATGTTTTGCAGGGTAGTGTTCACCTCATCGTCGTTAAGAGTGCGCGATGGATGCTGCCAGGTCAAGCCGACGGCAAGGCTTTTTCTATCAGGATCAATGCCTTTACCTTGGTAGACGTCAAACAGCCTGAGGTCTGTGAGCCATTCGCCTGCATTGTCACGAATTACTTCAAGCACCGCGTTAGAAGCTACATCACGTCCTGCGATCAACGCCAGGTCACGACGGGTTTCCGGGAACTTGGAGAGTTCGCTGAATTTCGGCAGGCGGCCTTCGACCACCTCAGCGAGCACCAGCTCGAAGACGAACACCGGGCGGTCCAGGTCCAGGGCCTTGGCGACCTCTGGGTGAAGGGCACCGAGGTAGCCGACATCCTTGCCGTCGCGCTGGATCACAGCGGTCTGGCCGGGGTGCAGGGCTGGGTGTTTGCCGGCGGTGAAGGTGAAGTCGCTCAGGGCGCCGGAGTAGCCCAGCAGGGCTTCCACGTCTGCTTTCACATCGAAGAAGTCGATGCTGTCGCGACCGTTCGCCCAGCCTTCTGGCAGGCGGCTGCCGGTGACGACGCCGGCGATCATTGGCTGCTGCTTCAGGTCGCCGAGCTGGCCGACGAAGCGCAGGCCGCTTTCGAACAGGCGCACGCGGTCTTGCTGGCGGTTGAGGTTGTGCTGCATGGCTCTGACCAGGCCCGGCCACAGCGAGGCGCGCATCGCGGCCATGTCGCTGGAGATCGGGTTGGCCAGCAGCAGGGGCTCTACGCCTGGGCTGAATAGTTCGAACAGCTTCGGGTCGATGAAGCTGTAAGTGATGGCTTCCTGGTAGCCGCGCGCGACCAGCAGGCGGCGCAGGTTGGGCAGCTCGCCGCGGGTTTCTGGCTTGGCGGTGGGGGCCAGGCGCGCCTGCGGGTAGCGGACCGGCAGGCTGTTGTAGCCGTACAGGCGGGCCAGCTCTTCGATCAGGTCGACTTCCAGGCTGATGTCGAAGCGGTGGCTTGGAACCTTGACGGTCCACTGCCCTGCCCCGTCTGCTGTGGTGGTCAGCTCCAGGGCATTGAGCATCTGCTCGACCTGGGCGGCGTCCAGCTCCATGCCGAGCATCTGGGTGATGCGTTCGGCGCGCAGGGTCACCGGGGCGACTTGCGGCAGGTGCTGCTGGCTGACGGCTTCGACGATGGGGCCGGCTTCGCCGCCGACGATCTCGAGGACCAGCGCGGTGGCGCGCTCCATGGCTTCGCGGGCCAGCTGCGAGTCGACGCCGCGCTCGTAGCGGTGCGAAGCATCGGTGTGCAGGCCGTAGGAGCGGGCCTTGCCGGCAACGGCGATCGGCTCGAAGAAGGCGCTTTCGAGGAACAGGTCGCGGGTTTTTTCGGTGTTGACGCCGCTGTGCTCGCCACCCATCACGCCAGCAATGGCCAGGGCGCGGGTGTGGTCGGCGATCACCAGGGTGTCGGCACGCAGGGCCACTTCCTGGCCGTCGAGCAGGACGAGCTTCTCGCCCTCTTCAGCCATGCGCACGCGGATACCGCCGTTAATTTCGGCGAGGTCGAAGGCGTGCATCGGCTGGCCGAGTTCGAGCATCACGTAGTTGGTGATGTCGACGGCGGCGTCGATGCTGCGCACGTCGCTGCGGCGCAGGCGCTCGACCATCCACAGCGGGGTCGGCTTGCTGAGGTCGACGTTGCGGATGACCCGGCCCAGGTAACGTGGGCACACGGCCGGGGCAGAAACTTCGACCGGGCGCACTTCGTCATGGGCAGGCGCTACGGCCGGGACCACCGGGCGGGTGACCGGGACGTTGTACAGGGCGCTGACATCGCGGGCCAGGCCAGCCAGGGACAGGCAGTCACCGCGGTTCGGGGTCAGGCCGATCTCGATGCTGGCGTCGTCCAGGCTCAGGTATTTGCGAATGTCTTCGCCAACCGGGGCGTCGGCGGCCAGCTCCAGCAGGCCGTCGTTTTCTTCGCTGATCTGCAGCTCAGCCGCCGAGCACAGCATGCCGAAAGACTCGACGCCGCGCAGTTTGGCTTTCTTGATCTTGAAGTCGCCCGGCAGTTCGGCGCCGATCATGGCGAACGGGATTTTGATGCCCGGGCGCGCATTGGGGGCGCCGCACACCACCTGGAAGGTTTCCTGGCCGCTGCTCACCTGGCAGACGCGCAGCTTGTCGGCGTCCGGGTGTTGTTCGGTGGCGAGGATTTCGCCAACGACGATGCCGCTGAACTGGCCGGCAGCGGGGGTTACGCTGTCGACTTCGAGGCCGGCCATGGACAGGCGGGCAACCAGTTCGTCACGGGAGACTTGCGGGTTTACCCAACCGCGCAGCCACTGTTCACTGAATTTCATGCTGTTCTCCTAGAAGTTGCGTCGATTGGGCCTAGCGGAATTGGGCTAAGAACCGCAGGTCGTTGTCGAAGAACAGACGCAAATCGTTGACGCCATAGCGCAGCATGGCCAGGCGCTCGGCACCCATGCCGAAGGCGAAGCCCTGGAACTCTTCCGGGTCGATGCCAGACATGCGCAGCACGTCCGGGTGCACCATGCCGCAGCCCAGCACTTCCAGCCAGCCGGTCTGCTTGCACACGCGGCAGCCTTTGCCGGAACACATCACGCACTGGATATCGACTTCGGCGGACGGCTCGGTGAAGGGGAAGAACGATGGGCGGAAGCGCACTTCCAGTTCTTTTTCGAAGAACACGCGCAGGAATTCTTCGATGGTGCCCTTGAGGTCGGCGAAGTTGATGTCACGGTCGATCAGCAGGCCTTCGACCTGGTGGAACATCGGCGAGTGGGTGATATCCGAGTCGCAGCGGTATACACGGCCTGGGCAGACAATGCGGATGGGCGGCTGGGTGGACTCCATGGTCCGCACCTGCACCGGCGAGGTGTGGGTGCGCAGCAGCATGTTGGCATTGAAGTAAAAGGTGTCGTGCATCGCCCGGGCCGGGTGGTGGCCAGGGATGTTGAGCGCTTCGAAGTTGTGGTAGTCGTCTTCGACCTCAGGGCCTTCGGCGATGCCGTAGCCGATGTGGGTGAAGAACTGCTCGATGCGCTCGAGAGTACGGGTGATCGGGTGCAGGCCACCGGTGGTCTGGCCACGGCCTGGCAAGGTCACATCAATGCATTCGGCGGCCAGGCGAGCGCTGAGCTCGGCCTCTTCAAAGCCTGCCTTGCGTGCGTTGAGCACTTCGGTGACGCGCTCTTTGGCGTCGTTGATCAGCGCGCCGACTTTCGGCCGCTCTTCGGCTGGCAGGTTGCCCAGGGTCTTCATCACCTGGGTCAGTTCGCCTTTCTTGCCGAGATACTGAACCCGGATCTGTTCCAGGGCATTGATGTCTTCAGCGCGCTCCACTGCCTCAAGGGCTTGGGAGACCAGCGCGTCCAGGTTTTCCATGTACAGACTCCAGATACGAAAATAGGGGAAGAGCTTTGAAGGCTCTTCCCCTATCGATGACGTTTTACACCCGGCAGCACAACGCGCCGCCGGATGATTGTCGTGGGTACTTAAGCCAGAACGGCTTTAGCTTTCTCGACAATTGCAGCAAACGCCGCTTTTTCGTTCACTGCCAGGTCAGCCAGAACCTTACGGTCGATTTCGATCGACGCCTTTTTCAGGCCAGCAATCAGACGGCTGTAAGACAGACCGTTGGTGCGGGCACCGGCGTTGATACGAGCGATCCACAGTGCGCGGAACTGACGCTTCTTCTGGCGACGGTCGCGGTAGGCGTATTGGCCTGCCTTGATGACTGCCTGCTTGGCTACGCGGAAGACGCGCGAGCGTGCACCGTAGTAACCTTTAGCCAGTTTCAGAATTTTTTTGTGACGCTTACGAGCGATAACGCCGCGCTTTACACGAGCCATGAGTAACTTCCTCTATCTTTGACCAGAATTAACGAACGCGCAGCATGCGCGCGACTTTTGCGACGTCGGACGGGTGCAGCAGGCTGCTACCACGCAGTTGACGCTTACGCTTGGTCGACATTTTGGTCAGGATGTGGCTCTTGAAAGCGTGCTTGTGCTTGAAGCCGGTTGCCGTTTTCAGGAAACGCTTCGCAGCACCGCTCTTGGTTTTCATTTTTGGCATGTTGGAACTCCGCATTCGATAAAATTACACATAATCATCAGGCCTGCCGTGCCCGGGAGATTACTTCTTTTTCTTGGGGGCGATGACCATCATAAGCTGGCGTCCTTCCATCTTAGGATGCTGCTCAACGGTGCCGTATTCGGCGAGGTCAGCTTCGACCCGCTTCAACAGCTCCATGCCCAGCTCCTGGTGGGCCATCTCACGACCACGGAATCTCAGAGAGATCTTGGCCTTGTCCCCATCGGTAAGGAAACGTACCAGGTTGCGTAGTTTTACCTGGTAATCCCCATCCTCCGTCCCTGGACGAAACTTGATTTCTTTGATCTGGATCTGCTTCTGGTTTTTCTTGGCTTCGTTAGCCTGCTTCTTCTTTTCGAAGAGGTGCTTGCCGTAGTCCATGACCTTGCAGACCGGTGGTACCGCGTCTGCAGAGATTTCTACCAGATCCAGCTTCGCTTCATCAGCGATACGCAGCGCTTCATCAATCGAGACGATGCCAACCTGCTCGCCGTCTGCGCCAATTAACCGAACCTCGCGGGCCGAGATATTCTCGTTGATCGGGGCCTTCGGTACAGCACGCTTATCGTTTCTCATTTCACGCTTAATAGTCATTACTCCGATTCTTGGCGACCACGCCGGGAAACCGCTTGTGTCAGAAGCTCAGCGAATTGGGCGACGGGCATGGAGCCCAGGTCTGCGCCTTCGCGAGTACGCACAGCGACGGTTTGCGTTTCGACTTCGCGGTCCCCTATAACCAAAAGATACGGGACCTTGAGCAAAGTATGCTCGCGGATTTTAAAGCCGATCTTCTCATTTCTCAAGTCCGACTTGGCACGGAAACCGCTACCGTTCAGAGATTTCTCAACCTCTAGGGCGAAATCGGCCTGTTTGTCGGTGATATTCATGATCACCGCCTGGGTCGGTGCCAGCCACGCCGGGAACACGCCCGCGTAGTGTTCGATGAGCATGCCGATGAAGCGTTCGAACGAGCCGAGAATAGCGCGGTGCAGCATTACCGGGCGCTTGCGCGCGTTGTCTTCGGCAATGTAGCTGGCGTCGAGGCGCTCTGGCAGGTTCGGGTCGTACTGCAGGGTACCGCACTGCCAGTTACGGCCGAGGCAGTCGCGCAGGGTGAACTCGATCTTCGGGCCGTAGAACGCGCCCTCGCCTGGCTGGTATTCCCACTCCAGGCCGGATTCGTTCAGGGCGTCGGCCAGTGCACCTTCGGCACGGTCCCACAGCTCTTCAGAGCCCACGCGCTTGGCCGGGCGGGTCGACAGCTTCATGGCGACGTCGGTGAAACCGAAGTCCTTGTACACGTCCAGGGTCAGCTTGATGAAGTCGGCGGCTTCTTTCTTCACCTGATCTTCGGTGCAGAAGATGTGCGCGTCGTCCTGCACGAAGCCACGTACACGCATGATGCCGTGCAGGGCGCCGGATGGCTCGTTACGGTGGCAGGCACCGAATTCGGCCAGGCGCAGCGGCAGGTCGCGGTACGACTTCAGGCCCTGGTTGAACACCTGCACGTGGCACGGGCAGTTCATCGGTTTTACCGCAAAATCGCGGCTTTCCGACGAGGTGGTGAACATGTTCTCGGCGTAGTTGGACCAGTGGCCGGAACGCTCCCAGAGGATACGGTCGACGACCTGCGGGGTCTTGATTTCCGAGTAGCCGTTTTCGCGCTGGACCTGACGCATGTACTGCTCGAGCACCTGGTACACGGTCCAGCCGTTGGCATGCCAGAACACCATGCCCGGGGCTTCTTCCTGTAGGTGGAACAGGTCGAGCTGCTTGCCGATCTTGCGGTGGTCGCGCTTTTCGGCTTCTTCGATGCGCTGGATGTAGGCGGCCAGCTGCTTCTTGTCAGCCCAGGCGGTGCCGTACACACGCTGCAGCTGCTCGTTCTTGGCATCGCCGCGCCAGTAGGCGCCGGACAGCTTGGTCAGCTTGAATGCCTTCAGGAAACGCGTGTTCGGCACGTGCGGACCGCGGCACATGTCGACGTATTCTTCGTGGTAGTACAGGCCCATGGCCTGCTCGTCGGGCATGTCCTCGACCAGGCGCAGCTTGTAGTCTTCGCCACGGCTCTGGAACACATCGATGACTTCGGCGCGCGGGGTCATCTTCTTGACGACGTCGTAGTCCTTCTCGATCAGCTGCTGCATGCGCTTTTCGATGGCCGCCAGGTCGTCAGGCGTGAAAGGACGCTCGTAGGCGATGTCGTAATAGAAGCCTTCGTCGATCACCGGGCCGATCACCATCTTGGCGGTCGGGTACAGCTGCTTCACCGCATGGCCGATCAGGTGGGCGCACGAGTGACGGATGATCTCCAGTCCCTCTTCATCTTTAGGGGTGATGATCTGCAG
Organism: Pseudomonas sp. LFS044; assembly: GCF_047978245.1. Classification (NCBI taxonomy): domain Bacteria; kingdom Pseudomonadati; phylum Pseudomonadota; class Gammaproteobacteria; order Pseudomonadales; family Pseudomonadaceae; genus Pseudomonas; species Pseudomonas sp. LFS044. The sequence continues at coordinate 25,891 of NZ_JBFPFX010000001.1, read as the reverse complement.
CTTGGCGTCGTGGGTGATCAGGTCGCAGGCATCGACCAGTTTGCCATCGACCTTGCCGGCCAGGGTGGCCTTGGCCAGGCCGGCGCCGATCGAAGCGGCAACATCGGCTACGGATACCGCGTGATCAAACGCGCGTTGACTGCCATCGGGAAGAGTAATAATGGGCATGGCGCCTCCTCTCCTAGTGGTGACCCCTACCAAAGGTCACGTGGGTTGGGATGAGCCAGTACAAGATCCGACCTGCCTTCCTTATAGAGAAGCCTGCCTCACAGTGGCAGAAGCCTTTCGGCTTGCCAGGGGGACCTGAGTGACTGGAAAGTAAAAAGATAGCTGCACGCTGCAACAGTGCAGGTGCAAGCCGGGCATGCTAGCACGCGGGTTGCACCCGGGCGCAGAAATATTTGGAAATTACATGCTGGCGGTGAACTTACGCGGAAAAATTCCGATCAGACTTTGGGAAGCAACCTACTCTTGTTGAGACCTTGACCCAAGGAGTAACCGGTTATGCGAGTTCAGTCTCTTCTGGCCCTGGCGGCCGCTGGCGCCCTGCTGCTGCCTGTGGCTGCGACCGCTGGCAACTTCCCTGCCGGCAAGGAGGGTGCCTACATGGCTCAATGCCAGCAAGTGGCGGGCGCTCAAGGCGTCGACGCCGCGACTGCGCAAAAACACTGCAGCTGTGGCGCACAGGCCATCAAAAAGAATTTTACCGATAAGGAGATCGAAGACCTCGACAGCAAGGACGGCGTTGACGCCAAACTGATGCAAAAGGCCCAGACCGTGGTGCAGCAAAGCTGCAAACCAAAATAGCTGAGGCCCTGAAACCGGGGGTTGTGCGCCTTTATTTGCGCTAGATCATCATCTATCGAATGTAAAAGGCGCTAGATCCGCAGAATTAGACTATGATGTCACCTGTGCCAGGCAGCTCAGGCGTCTGTGGCACTTCGAAAAATATCAAGTTTCTGGAGATTCATCCCATGTCCAATCGCCAAACCGGCACCGTCAAATGGTTCAATGATGAGAAAGGCTTCGGCTTCATCACCCCACAAGGCGGCGGCGACGACCTGTTCGTTCACTTCAAGGCCATCGAATCTGACGGCTTCAAGAGCCTGAAAGAAGGTCAGCAAGTTTCCTTCGTCGCCGAGCGCGGCCAGAAGGGCATGCAGGCTGCACAGGTTCGTCCGGAGTAATTCGGAAGCTGTAAAAAAACCCGCCCTGGTGGCGGGTTTTTTTATGGGCGCAGATTAACGATCAACCGCAGTTGACGCGCGTCACTACACCCTGCTCATTCACGTTCAGGTTCAAGCGCTCCGAGCGGTATTCCAGGGTTACCACGTCGTGCGGCTTGAGGATACGCGCCATCTGCGAGCCACTGGCCTTGCGCGCCTGCTCGAGCAGGTCGGCACTGCCCTGCTTGCCGATGGCAAAATCGGCGCCACTGGCCTCGCAGCGGCCGTCATTGCCAGCGGGCGCCGCCGCGGCGCTGCCACCATCAGATTTGCCACCAGTGCTGCAACCAGCCAGCACAGCAGCGACCAGCAAGGTTGCCAGGGAAGCACGGGTACGGAACATGAATCCTCCTAAAATCGATCTGGGAACTGCCTTGATCGGACACTTCCCGCATGAATTCGTTGCAAAACCGCTCAAGTCTGCCTGAACTGGCCGGCACAGGCGCAAGCCAATCGTGACTGGATTTTGCGAGTAGGCCCTGATGCCTGGTTAGCTTCGCAGGTTTTTTTATGCTTAAGTCGCACACCCATTGACGCAAAGTCATGATTTACTTTAAGAAGTGAAGGCATAATGCCTGCTTCGAACACCAGGGTCAGGTGTTCGCCCCTCCGCCCCGGGCCGCACACGAGAGCCTTTCATGAACCACCACATCGACGCCGATATCAAGGTCAAATGGGACGAGGGCCAGAGCGCCTACAGCCCCAGCACGCCAGAAGAACTGCTTTTGATCGCCATGGACCTGCTGGTGCGCGACCGCGGCAGCGAGGCGGCGCGCAGTTTCATCGACCAGGTATTCGAGCGCTACGCGCCGCACCCCGCTATTGCAGTCGAGCCAGGCGCGCGCTGAGCAGGTCGAAAAAGCCCTGTGCGTCCCCCTCGCCTACCCACGTGACATTGGCCGGCTGCTTGAGCACGCCGTACCAGTCGGCGACGGTCTGCCCGAAGGTCGGGCCTTCGCGGCTGTCGACGCTCATGTGGATACGCTTGCCACTGAACAGCTCGGGCTTGAGCAGGTAAGCGATGACGCTGGCGTCATGCACCGGGCCACCGGGCAGGCCGTACAGCGCCATGTCGTGCTTGATGTACGCATTCAGGATATCCACCACCCGCTTGCTGGCCTGGTTGTTCACGGCTGCCAGCTGCTTGAGGCGGGCGTCGCTGGTCAACAGCTTGTGGGTGACGTCCAGCGGCAGGTAGGTCAGCGGCACGCCGCTGGCCAGCACGACTTCGGCGGCATGCGGGTCGGCGTAGAGGTTGAACTCCGCTGCCGGGGTGATGTTGCCACCGTTGAAGTGCGCACCCCCCATCACCACGACTTCCTTGATGCTTTTGGCGATTTCCGGGCGCTGGATGAGGGCCAGGGCCAGGTTGGTCTGTGGGCCGAGCATGGCAATGGTGATGCTGTTCGGTTTGGCGGCGCCCAGGGTGTCGACCAGGTATTGCACGGCATTGCCTTGGGCCAGGGGCTGTTTCGGCTCATGCACGGGGACGCCGGTCAAGCCTTCCTCACCGTGTACTTCGGCTGCGTAGATGGGCGCGCGCACCAACGGGCGCCCTGCCCCGGCGTATACCGGGATGTCTTCGCGGCCGGCCCATTCGCGGGCCAGGCGGGCGTTGCGCGAGGTCTTGTCCAGGCGCACGTTGCCGGCGACGGTGGTGATGGCGCGGATGTTGAGTTCGTCCGGCGAGGCCATGGCCAGGAACAAGGCGACCACATCGTCGGCGCCAGGGTCGGTGTCGATGATCAGCTCACGCGGGGCGGCCTGGAGCGTGGTGGTGGCGGCTGCGGCCATGAGGGTGAGTCCTTGTAGCAGGGGTTTGAGCATGGGGCACTCCTGTTGCCTTGGTGGTGGATCCATTGGGGCCGCGTTGCGGCCCATCGCCGGCAAGCCGGCTCCTACGGGTGCGGTACAGGCCTGCCGGTAGCGGTGCACCTGTAGGAGCTGGCTTGCCGGCGATCGAGGGCGGCAGCCCTCGGCTCTAGAAAGTCACCCCGGAAATCAGGGCAATATTGCTGTAGGGCTGGCATTCGCCGGTACGCACCACGGCACGGGCGCTGCGTGACAGCTCTTTGAATGCCTCGTGGCTCAGCCATTCACGCTTGCCCAGCTTGCCGCGCAGCCGCTCGATCTCGACCAGCGCGGGCGGCACCACCTTTTGCATCTCTTCGGCCAGCACATGCCGCTCCACCTGCATTTCGCTGAGCACGGCGCGCAGCACGCTGGCGAAATCGGGGATGCCCGGGGTCAACGCCAGGTCGATCAGCTCCACACCTGGCGGCACCGGCAGCCCGGCATCGCCGATGACCAGAATGTCGCCATGGCCCAAACCGGCGATGGTCCGCGACAACGCGATATTCAACAGCGCGGTCTTTTTCATGGGGTCAGCTCCGCCAGGGTCGGGATCGATGGCTGGGCACCGGCGCGGGTCACGGACAGCGCGGCGGCGCGCTGGCCAAAGGTGATCGCTTCGCCCTCTTCCAAACCCCGCACCAGCGCTGCCGCGAAGCCGCCGACGAAGGTGTCGCCCGCCGCTGTGGTGTCCAGCGCCTTTACCTGTGGCGCCGGGAAATGCCGGCTGCCATCGCGGCTGACGAACAGCGCGCCCTGGGCACCCAGCGTGACGATTACCTTGCCGGCACCCAGCTGCAGCAGGCGCTCAGCGGCACGGCCGGCGCTGGCCAGGTCGTTGACCGGATGGCCCGTCAGTGCTTCGGCTTCGCTCTCGTTGGGGATGAGGTAGTCGATGTGAGCGAACCATTGCGCCGGCAGCGGGCCGGTGGCCGGCGCTGGGTTGAGAATGACTGTCTTGCCCAGTTCACGCCCCCGGGCGAGGGCCCACGCCACTGTTTCGGCTGGCACTTCCAACTGGCAGATAATCACCTCTGCCGCCTGCAGCAATGCATCGAAACGCTGCACGCAAGCCGGCGCGAGCTGGCCGTTTCCGCCCGGGATGATGACGATGCAGTTCTGGCTGGCGGCATCCACGGTAATCAGCGCCACGCCACTGGAAACACCTGCGCATACGCCTACCGCCTGGCAATCGATGCCTTCCACTTCCAAGGCCTTGCGCAGCTGCTCGCCGTAGGCGTCATCCCCCACGTTGCCCACCATCGCCACATCAGCACCCAAGCGCGCCACGGCCACGGCCTGGTTGGCGCCCTTGCCGCCGGGCACGGTGAAAAAGCTTTCGCCGGCCAGTGTTTCTCCCGCACGTGGCAGCCGCTCTGCGCGGGCCACCAGGTCCATGTTGAGGCTACCAACCACTACTACCTTGGTACTCATGAACATTCCTTAGCGGTAATCGTTGAACAGGTCCGGGCGTGGCCCGGTGGATTCGCGCAGCACGATGCGCGGGGCGACGATGCGCTGCTCGGCGGCATCGCGCCGGGGCGTGCTGATGCGCGACAGCAGCAGCGCCGCAGCGCTTTCGCCAAGCTCACGGATCGACTGGCCCACGGTGGTCAGCGGCGGGTACACGTAGCGGCTCAGCTCGATATCGTCAAAACCGATCACCGACAGTTCGCCGGGCACGCTGATGTTGCGCTCGGCGGCGGCACGCAACACGCCGAAGCCAATCATGTCGTTGCCGGCGAAGATCGCCGTGGGCCGCTTGCCGTCGAGCAGCTGCGCTGCCGCCATATGGCCGCCAGGGCTTGTGAAGTCGCAGTGCAGAACGTGATCGCCCTCTACAGCCACCTGCGCTTCGGCCATGGCGCGGTGGAAGCCGGCCAGGCGCAGCTGGCTCACGCCGGTTTCGGCGGGGCCGCCGATATAGGCGATATCGCGGTGGCCAAGCTGCAGCAGGTGCTGGGTGGCCAGATACGCGCCGTGCTCGTGATCAATGCGCACCAGGTCGGCGTCGACGCCCTCCAGTTCGCGGTCGACGATGACCATCGGCGTACGCACCCCGGCCAGGCTTTGCAGCAGGTCGCTGTCCTCGCCCACCGAGGCAACCACCAGGCCGTCGATGCGCTTTTCCAGCAGCACGCGCAGGTAGCTGCGCTGCTTCTGCGGGTTGTCGTCGGAATTGCACAAGATCACGCAGTAGCCGTTGCGCTCACAGGCGTCCTCGATACCCCGCGCCAGCTCGGCGAAGTACGGGTTGACGCTGTTGGGCACCAGCAAGCCGATGGTGGCCGTGGTACGCGCCTTGAGCGAGCGCGCCACGGCGCTGGGCACATAATCGAGCTCGACGATGGCCGCTTCGACTTTCAGCCGCACCTGTTCGCTGACCGGGCGGGTCTTGTTCAGTACATGGGACACCGTGGTGTAGGAAATACCCGCGAGTGCCGCGACGTCTTTGATGGTTGCCATGTTTTTATCAGTTCCGCCGGCCTGCACGCCGGCTACGGTAGGTGTCGAGCACCACGGCGATGACGATGACCGCCCCGGTGATAATGCGTTTTGTGGGTTCCGATGCGCCGATCTGCGCAAGGCCTGCGGCCAGCACCGAAATGATCAGCACGCCGAAGAAGGTGCTGATCACCGACCCGCGCCCGCCCATCAGGCTGGTGCCGCCGATGACCACGGCGGCGATCACCTGCAGCTCCATGCCGGAGCCTGCATTGGGGTCAGCCGCTTCAAGGCGCGAGATCTGGAACAGCGCGGCCAGGCCTGCCAGCAGGCCCATCAGGGCGAACACCAGCACCTTGTAAGGGCGCGGGTCGATGCCGGCCAGGCGCACGGCTTCTTCGTTGGTGCCGATACCGATCAAGTAGCGGCCGAACACGGTGCGGGTCAGCACCAGCTGGGCGAGGATGATCACCAGCAGGGCGATGATGAACGCCGGCGAAATGCCGAAGGCGATCGGGTTGGAGAACCAGGCGTAGGCATCACCGATGTAGGCGGTGCGCGAGTCGGTGAACTGGTACGCCAGGCCCCGGGCCATCTCCAGCACACCGAGCGAAACGATGAACGACGGGATGCGCCAGGCCACGGTGACCGCGCCGGTGATGCTGCCAGCCAGTGCGGCGATGGCCATGCCAAGCAAGGCAGCGGGCAGCACGCCCCAGCCCCAGCCGAGGATCGCCACGCTGACCGTGGAGGCGGCCAGCGCCAGCACCGAGCCGACCGACAGGTCGATGCCGCCAATGATCAGCACGAAGGTCATGCCCACCGCCAGCACCATCAGGTCGGGGATCTGGTTGGCGATGGTGCTGAACGTCGCGTACGACCAGAAGTGGCTGCTGAGCAGCGAGAACAGCACGATCATGGCCAGCAAGGCGCCCGCCAGGCCCAGGTAGGTACCGATGCCGAAGTAGGTGCCGCTGCGGCGCGCAGGTGTGGCGGCCGGGGTGTCGAGAGGTGTGGTTTTCATGCATCCATCCTGGGGGCTGCGTCGTGCAGCAAGGCATCACGTTTCTGGTAGCCGGCGAACGCGGCGGCGAGGAGCTGGTCCTGGCTCCAGTGGTCACGCTCGAAGGTGTCGATCAGGCGGCCGGCGGACAGTACGGCAATGCGGTCGCAGATCAGCATCAGCTCGCGCAGGTCGCTGGACACCACCACCAGGGCCTTGCCCTGGCGCGCAAGTTCGGCCAGCAGGCCATAGATGTCGAACTTGGCGCCGACGTCGATGCCGCGGGTTGGCTCATCGAACAGCAGCACTTGGCAGTCGCGCTCCAGCCAGCGGCCGATCACCACCTTTTGCTGGTTGCCGCCGGACAGCTCGCCGACCGTTTGCGCGGCATTGGCGCTGCGGATACGCATGGCGTTGATCTGGCGTTCGGCCAAGGCCCTTTCCGCTTCGCCATCGACCACCCCGACGCGGGACAGCGCAGCGAGGTTGCCCAGGGCGATGTTGGCACTGATCGACTGCGACAGCAGCAAGCCTTCGCCCTTGCGGTCCTCGGTGATCAGGGCAATACCGGCCTTGACCGCTGCCTTGGGCGAATCGATGGCCACCTTTACCAGCGGCTGGCCGATTTCGATGCTGCCGCTGTCGGCGCGGTCCGCACCGAAAATTAGCCGCAGCAGCTCGGTGCGCCCGGCGCCGATCAACCCGGAGATGCCGAAGATCTCCCCTGCCCTGACCTGCAGCGACACGTCGCGCACTTTATCGCCGCGGCACAACCGGTCGACCTTGAGCAATGGCGCGCCAATCTGCCGGCGGCCCAGGTCAATGTGCTCGCCCAGTTCGCGGCCGACCATCAGGTTGACCAGCTCGTTGCTGCTGTAACGCTGTATCGGCTCGTCGCACACCAGCTTGCCGTCGCGCAGCACCACGATGCGCTGGGCCACGCGCTGGAGCTCTTCGAGGCGATGGGAAATGTAGACGATGGCCACGCCGCGCTGGCGCAGGCGTTCGATCTGGGTGAACAGCAGCTCAACCTCGCGGGCGGTCAGCATGGCCGTGGGTTCGTCGAAGATCAGTACATGGCAGTCGCCGATCAGGTTGCGGGCGATCTCGACCATCTGCTGGTGGCCAATGCCCAACTCGCCAACCGGGGTGTCCGGGTCGATGGCATCGAGGCCAACCTGGGCCATGGCGGCCGTGGCCAGCTGGCGCAGGCGCTTCTGGTTGACCCAGCCAAAGCGGCTGGGCAGGTTATCGAGAAACAGGTTTTCGGCGACGGTCAGGGTCGGCAGCAGGTTGAGCTCCTGCATGACCATACGCACACCCAGGCGTTCGGCCTCGCTGCGGCTGCCAGGCGCATAGGCTTGGCCGCGGAAGCTCATGTGCCCGGTGGTAGGCGTTTCCAGGCCGCTGATCAGCTTGGAAAGCGTGCTCTTGCCCGCGCCGTTCTCCCCGGTCAGGGCCAGTACTTCACCGGCGCGCAGGGCCAGGCTGACATCGCCCAGCACCGGTTGCGCGTAGCTTTTACCCAGGCCGTTGGCGGCGAGCAGTACTTCATTGGCCGTTACAGGCATGGCCATGTCTCCTGGCCGTCAAGGCTTGGTGATGAGTTCGACCGGGGTCTGGATGACGTTGTCGGCGTCCACGTCCGGCTTCTCGCCCTTGAGCATCTTCAGCGCCGCCTGGATGCCATACACCGCCTGCTGGCTGGCAGCCTGGTCGAGGGTGGCGAGCACGCGGCCATCCTTGAGCATCGGTTTGATGGCATTGATGTTGTCGTAGCCCACCACTTGCACCTGGCCGGTCTTGCCAGCGGCGCGCACGGCCGACACAGCGCCCAGGGCCATGCTGTCGTTGCCGGCCAGCAGGGCCTTGAGGTCGGGGTATTCGTTGAGCATCGAGGCGGCGACGGCGTTGCCCTTGTCAATTTCCCAGTTGCCGGACTGCACCGAAACGATCTTCATCTGCGCCGCCTCCATGGCGTCCTTGAACCCTGCGGTACGCTGCTGGGCGTTGGTGGTGGTCGGCACACCTTCGATAATGCCGACCTGGTCACCGGCCTTGAGCTTCTGCTTGGCCAGGTAATCGCCCACCAGGCGCGCGCCCTTGCGGTTGTCGGGGCCTACGAAGGGCACGCTGATGTTTTTGCTCTTGAGCACGTCGGGGTCGAGGCGGTTGTCGATGTTGACCACCGTGATACCCGCGTCCATGGCCCTCTTGATGACGGGCACCAGCGCTTTGGAATCGGCCGGGGCGATGATCAGGGCCTTGGCACCCGTGGCGATCATCTGTTCAACCATGCGGATCTGGTTACCGGTGTCGGTCTCGTCCTTGATGCCGTTGGCAACCAGGTCGAAATCGTTGGCGTGGTCTTTCTGGTAGGCCTTGGCGCCGTCTTCCATGGTGCGGAAAAATTCGTTGGCCAGCGACTTCATGACCAGGGCGACCTTGGGTTTTTCTTCTGCATGGGCGGCAGACAAAGGCAGGGCGAGTGACAGCGAAGAAATGACGGCGAGCGCCAGCAGACGACCGGGGAACGGCAGTTTCATGGGAGATGACTCCGAATCTTGTGGTTTTTATCGGATCGCAAACGTTTGCGTTGGCTAACTATGGAAACAGGACGTGGTTTTGTCAAATCCGTTTCGCTGCAGGGTGCTAGTCGCTCTTGGCGCAGATTATCCGAGATTTATCCGAAAAACCGAACGGTTTTTCCTATGCTTGTTCGGTGGAGCGAACGGATGGGGCCGCTATGCAGCCCAATCGCGGGCAAGCCCGCTCCTACAGGCATTGGTGTCGGCGCGGAATCAGGGGCTGGTGCAGCGGATGGTACGAAACCTGCCTTGCCCTCTGCGCGACACAGCAAAATCTCATTAGGAAGAGAGAAGAATAATTATGAATGCTGCACTGAAGACTTTCGCCCCCAGCGCCCTGGCGCTGCTGCTGATCCTGCCAACCCCTGCTTCGGCGAAAGAGGTCGAAACCCAGCAGAAGCTGGCCAACGTGGTCATCCTCGCCACCGGTGGCACCATTGCCGGCGCCGGCGCCAGCGCTGCCAACAGCGCCACCTACCAGGCCGCTAAACTCGGCATCGACAAGCTGATTGCCGGCGTGCCGGAACTGGCCGACATCGCCAACGTGCGCGGTGAGCAGGTGATGCAGATCGCCTCCGAAAGCATCACCAACGATGACTTGCTCAAGCTGGGCAAGCGCGTCGCCGAGCTGGCCGACAGCAACGACGTCGACGGCATCGTCATCACCCACGGCACCGACACCCTGGAAGAGACCGCCTACTTCCTCAACCTGGTAGAGAAGACCGACAAGCCGATCGTGGTAGTGGGCTCCATGCGCCCAGGCACCGCAATGTCCGCCGACGGCATGCTCAACCTGTACAACGCCGTAGCCGTGGCCGGCGACAAGCAGTCGCGCGGCAAGGGCGTCCTGGTAACCATGAACGACGAGATCCAGTCCGGCCGTGACGTGAGCAAGTCGGTCAACATCAAGACCGAAGCGTTCAAGAGCGCCTGGGGCCCGATGGGCATGGTGGTGGAAGGCAAATCGTACTGGTTCCGCCTGCCGGCCAAGCGCCATACCACCCAGTCGGAGTTCGACATCAAGCAGATCAGCAGCCTGCCCCAGGTGGACATCGCCTATGGTTACGGCAACGTGACCGACACCGCCTACAAGGCACTGGCACAGAGCGGCGCTAAAGCGATCATCCATGCCGGCACCGGCAATGGCTCGGTGTCGTCGCGGGTAGTGCCTGCGCTGCAGGAGCTGCGCAAGAACGGCGTGCAGATCATTCGCTCTTCGCATGTCAACCAGGGCGGCTTTGTGCTGCGTAACGCCGAACAGCCCGATGACAAGAACGACTGGGTCGTGGCCCATGACCTGAACCCGCAGAAGGCGCGCATCCTGGCGATGGTGGCAATGACCAAGACCCAGGACAGCAAAGAGCTGCAGCGGATTTTCTGGGAGTACTGATCGCAGCCGGCACCGGGCCTGCACGCTTGCCGAGCAGGCCCCTTACGGCAGCGCCAGCAGCAAGCGGGAAAAATCGCAGCACAACCCTGCCAGCTCGGCAATCCGTGAGTTGATACCTAGACGCCGATCGGTGCGGTACAGCGCGCCGTAGCGCACCTGGGGCAGGCGTGGCCGTGTCTGGATAACCTTCAGCGCGCCACGCTCCACCAGTTGCGACAGGCACTGCCGGGGCAGGTAGCTGATACCGATGCCCGAAATGGTCAGCCCCACCTGCACCAACAAGTTGTGGCTGGTGATGAGCCGTGGCAGGTGGACGCCCTGCTCGGCCAGCCAGCGTTCGTAGACCAGCCCGGTGCCCGAACTCGAGCCTTGTGTCATCACCGTAAATTGCGCCAGCTCCTGCAGCTGCACTTCACCATCACCCTCCACCAGCTCGGGCGCGCACATCCAGGCGTTCTCCACACGCTGCAGTGGCGTGCAGACGAAGCGGGCATCTTCGAACACATCGGGCACCACAATGACATCGAGCTCGTCATGTTCCAGCTTGCGGTGCAACTCGCTGGACAACTCAACCGACGGCTCGATCTGTAGCTGCGGGTAATCCTGCCGAATCGCCTCGACGAACTGCGGCAGCCAGGTCAGAGCCGTCAGTTCCGTCACGCCCAAACGCAAGCGGCGCACCCGCACCTCACGCGCCCCCATGCGCTCCAGCAACACATCGCGCCGTTCGAGCAGTTCACGCACATGCTCCAACAGCTCCATGCCTTTCTCGCTGAGCTGCGCCGTGCGCCGGCTGCGATCGAAGACGGCCGTCTCGAAGGTGTCTTCAAGCTCCTGGATGCGCTTGGAGATCGCTGACTGGGACATGTTGAGCCGTGACGCCGCCGCTTCGAAGCTGCCGCACTCGACGATCCAGTACAACGCTTCCATCTGCTTGAAGGTGACCATGACATAACCCTACATGAATAAAAGCGATTTATTTTCAGCGAAAAATATCGCTAAAAGTCTCTGCACGCCACTCTTACCATCGTCTCCAGCCCGTCCACCACCCTGGAGAACACCCATGTCATTGCCTGGCTCCCGCATCCTTCCCTCCCCCGCCCTGGCGCCCGAGCGTGTCATCACGGCACTGCGCCAGGTCGTCACGCCCCATATCAGCGACAACCTCGGCCGCCATATCGGCGCCCGCGGGCTGACGCGCTACAACCGCAGCGGCAAGCTGGTCGGCTGCGCATTGACGGTCAAGTGCCGCCCCGGCGACAACCTGTACATCTACAAGGCCCTCACCCTGCTGCAACCCGGCCACGTACTGGTCATCGATGCCCAGGGCGACACCAGCAATGCGGCCATTGGCGAACTGATCAAGCTGTATGCGTTACAGCGCGGCTGCGCAGGCTTCGTCATCGACGGGGCCATTCGCGATGTCAGCGCCTTTGCCGATACACCATGCTATGCCCGCGGCGTGGTGCACTGTGGGCCTTACAAGACGGGCCCGGGGGAAATCAACGTGCCGGTGTCGATCGGCGGAATGATCGTCAGCCCAGGCGATCTGGTGGTGGGCGATGAAGACGGCCTGGTGGCCTTCCCGCAGGCCGTTGCCGATGAAGTCATCCAGGCTGCCGCTCGCCATGCCGACCATGAAGCCGCCGTGATGGCCGAGATCGCCAGCGGCAACCCTCGCCAGTCGTGGATCGAAGCCCCGTTGAAGAAATTCGGCCTGCTGGAGGATGCCCTGTGAGCCACGCGCTGCTGTCCAACCGCCTGCTGGGCATTCAACCCTCGCCCAGCATTGCCGCCAATGCGCTGGTCAGCCGTTTGCAGGCCGAGGGGCGGGACATCGTCAATTTCACCGTCGGCGAGCCCGACCTGGATACCCCAGCCCATATCGTCCAGGCCGCCATGAATGCCATGCGCGCCGGGGAGACTCACTACACCGCCACCAGCGGAACGGCAGCCTTGCGCCAGGCCATCGTCGGCAAGCTGGCGCGGGACAACGACCTGCACTATGGCGTGGACGAAGTGGTCGCCGGCTGTGGCGGCAAGCACATCATCTATCACGCCATGGCCGCCACCCTCAATGTTGGCGATGAAGTCGTGGTGCACACGCCGTACTGGGTGTCATACCCCGATATTGCGAAACTCAACGATGCGATCCCGGTGATCATCCCTGGCGACGAAGGCCTGGGTTTCAAGCTGTCGCCGCAAGCACTGGAACGTGCGATTGGTCCACGCACCAAATGGGTCATCCTCAATAGCCCCAACAACCCCAGTGGCGCGGTATACGACGAAGCTGAACTGCTGGCACTGGCGGCCGTTCTGCGCCGTCATCCACATGTACTGGTGATGTCGGACGAAATCTATGAACACTTCGTGTTCGGCGACAGCAGGCATCTCTCGATCGTCAACGTAGCGCCTGACCTCAAGCCGCGTACGCTGATCATCAACGGTGCTTCCAAAGGGTACGCCATGACTGGCTGGCGCCTGGGCTTCGGTGCGGGGCCTGCGTTTCTCACGGCGGCTATCGCCAAGCTCATCTCGCAAACCACCACATGCCCGGCGTCCATCAGCCAGGCTGCGGCGGTGGCAGCGTTTGCTGGCGATCAGCAGCCGATCGGCGACATGCGGGGGCTCTACCACCAGCGCCGCACACGCATGCTAGAACACCTCGCCGGCATCGCCGGTATGCATTGCACACCGCCGCAAGGGGCGTTCTATGTCTTCGCCAACATTACCGGCCTGCTCGGCAAACGCAGCGAAGCCGGCACCCTGATCGACACCGAAAGCGCCCTGGTTGCCTACCTGCTCGATGAAGCCGGCGTGGCCGTGGTGGGCGGCGCCGCCTACGGCATGTCGCCGTACATACGGCTGTCGTTCGCCAGCAGCCTGGCAACGATCGACGAAGGATGCCTGCGCCTGAGAAGAGCGGTCGACCGCCTGCGCTGAACGCGTGATGATGCACGGGCAATGGATGGCCCCGCGATGAACTGCCTAGAACAACAATCTTTCATACCGAGGCATACCATGCACACTCCCCGCATCCCCCTTGTCTGGCAAATCCTGATGGGTTTGCTACTGGGCATCGCCGTAGGTGCCCTGCTCAACGAATACCCCACCCTGCGCCCGTGGATGGTGGAAAACATCCTGCAGCCTGCGGGCGATATCTTCATCAAGCTGATGAAAATGATCGTGGTGCCGATCGTGTTTGCCTGCATGGTGGTAGGCATAGCAGGCCACGGCGACGGTAAGTCACTGGGGCGCATCGGGGTTCGCAGCCTGATGTATTTTTTTGCGGTTACCACGACGGCGATCATTGCCGGCCTAGCCATCGGCAACCTGCTGCAACCGGGCGCCGGCACCGACCTGGCGAGCCTCAAGGCCAGCACCGTGAACCTGCCCAGTGCCAGTGCGGGTAGCCACAGCCTGGGGCAAATAATCGTCGGCATCATCCCCGACAACATCATCAACGCCATGGCCCAGGGCAGCTTGCTGTCGGTTTTGTTCTTCGCAGTCATGTTCGGCCTGGGGGTCGGCCAATTGCCGGAGGCGCGCAAGGCGCCGTTGATCGCTGCGCTGCGTGCAGTTTCGGAAGCGATGTTCAAGGTCACTTCGATGATCATGGCCTACTCGCCTATCGGCGTGTTCGGCATGATCGCCGTCACCGTTGCCAACTTCGGCTTCAGCTCACTGCTACCGCTGGGCAAGTTGATCCTGGTGAGCTACGTGGCCATCGCGTTGTTCACCCTGGTCGTGCTCGGTAGCATCGCGCGTCTTTGTGGCATCCGCCTGTTCGGGTTGATGCGCCACATCAAGGATGAATTGCTGCTGGCATTCTCCAGCGCAAGCTCCGCAGCGGTAATGCCGCAACTGATGAAAAAGCTTGAGAGCTATGGGGCGCCGCCTTCGCTGGTGAGTTTTGTCGTGCCCGTTGGCTACTCGTTCAACCTCGATGGCGCGTCGCTGTTCCTGGGCATCGGCACACTGTTTGTCGCCCAGCTGTACGGTATAGAGCTGCCCCTTTCCGAACAGGCCGTGCTGGTGGTGACCATGGTGCTGACCTCCAAGGGTGCGGCCGGCGTGCCGGGGTTCATGTTCGTGATTCTCTCGGCCACGTTGGCCAGTGCGGGCCTGCCACTCGAGGGCATCGCGTTCATCGCAGGTGTCTACCGGCTGATGGAAATGCCGACCACAGCACTGAATGTGCTGGGCAACGCGCTTGCACCCTTGGTGATAGCGCGTTGGGAATCTGCCTCGGCCGCTGCCAGCGACCGCCACGACGAGCAGAATCGGCTCGGCCAGCGCGGATAACTCGCAGCCGTTTCCTGGCCTGGGGCTCCCTTTTTACTTTACGTGCTGTTGCGAAAATACTTACAGTGAAATACTGTATGCGCATACAGCAAAACAAGGAAAAGCCCCGTGGCCAGTACCGCCTCCGCAACGCCGAGCAGTTATGAACAACTGGGTATGCGCATCCAGAAAATCATCAACGGCCCCACCGCTCAGCGCAGCCGCGCCGCTCTGATCTTTCGCCTGGAACAGGAGTCCCCTGACGATTGGGAAACCCTGCTCGAGGAAATCGCCGAAAACGATAACGTTACGATCGCCCACCGCGACGATGGCGGCGTGCAGATTTTCTGGACGGTGCCGAAGGAAGACTGACCGCGCATGAGAGTTTCGCTTTTCGCAAGTGCCTGCCTGCTGCTGCTTACCCCCCTCGCCCACGCCGATGCGCCGCGCACCTTCCAGGAGGCCAAGAAGGTCGCGTGGAAGCTCTACGCACCGCAATCGACGGAGTTCTATTGCGGCTGCAAGTACAAGGGCAACAAGGTCGACCTGGCTTCCTGCGGCTATGCACCGCGCAAGAATGCCCAGCGTGCTGCGCGCATCGAGTGGGAACACATCGTGCCGGCGTGGCAGATAGGCCATCAGCGCCAGTGCTGGCAGGAGGGTGGTCGCAAGCAGTGCTCGCGCCATGATGCCGTGTACAAGCGCGCCGAAGCCGACCTGCACAACCTGGTGCCCAGCATCGGAGAGGTCAACGGCGACCGCAGCAACTTCAGCTTCGGCTGGCTGCCGGTGCAACAGGGCCAATATGGCAGCTGCCTGACTCAGGTCGACTTCAAGGCCAAGAAGGTCATGCCGCGCCCGTCGATTCGCGGCATGATCGCGCGCACTTACTTCTACATGAGCAAGCAGTACAACCTGCGCCTGTCCAAACAGGACCAGCAGCTGTTCAACGCCTGGAACAAGACCTACCCGCCACAGGTCTGGGAGCGGCAGCGCAACCAGCAGGTGGCGTGCGTGATGGGGCGCGGCAATGACTTTGTCGGGCCGGTAGACCTCAAGGCCTGCGGCTAAGGCCTAGGCCAGCGCCTGCAGGTAGGCGCTGGCCTGGCGGTAACGGGCCAGGCGCGCCAGGTCGGCCGGGCCTGGGCTGGCAATGCGCGTAAGGTCACTGTTGTCGGCAAGGTCCGCCATTTTCACGGTACGGGCCAGCGGGTCATCCCCCACGCGGACGACGAAATCCTCGTAGCTCTCGCCTTCACGCCGGCTCAAGGCCAGCAAGGCGGCAAGGATCTTCAACGTGAAGCCCTCACGGGCGAGGTCCGAAAGTGTAAGCGGTGTGTCTTCGATCACGTCATGAAGCACAGCGACAATCCGCTGCTCCGGCGTGGCAACCCGCATCATCACCCGCAATGGGTGCAGGATATAAGCTGCGCCACCCTTGTCGTATTGCCCTTCATGCGCCCTGGCGGCCACAACGATGGCCCGTTCCAGTGTAGACATGAGGCCCTCCCCGTTCAGCCATCTCCCAAGGCAAGCATAGCCGGGTCAGCCTGTAGATGACAGGGCGTCTGAACCGGCCTTTTCGCTTGTAGGAAAGCCGCTAAGGGACTAGCGCTCCACACCGTGCTGAATCACCACCGAATCGGTGCCCAGCTTGGCCATGACCTCGGCCTTGCGCGCCTCGGCTTCTTCTTTGGTGGGGAACGGCCCCAACAGCACCACTGGCTTACCGTTGCGGTAATCGACCGAAGATGGAATGCCCTTCTCGATCAGGCGTGCGGTCATGTCGGTCAGTGCGCCCATGTTGGCGCCCTGAATCACTTCGACATCCCAGCCTTGCGGGGCTGGCTGATCGGCCAGGGCCTCGGCACGGCGCTGCAGGTCGGCGCCGCCGCACAGCTCACGGATACGCAGGTTGTTGCCGCTGTCGTCGACAATGATGTCGTACTGGCCATCGTCGCGCTTGACGGCCACATAGCTGCGGTAGGCCTCGTACTGCCCGGCAGCGTCCTTGCCACGCACCTGGCCACAGATGGTGCCCTTGGTGTCGATCCGCACGTTGCCGAACTTGGCGGTTTTCGGGTTAGGCAGGTGCTCGGCAACCTGCTTGTGCACACCCTCGACCTCGTTCTCACAGCCCGCCAGGGCCAGCACTGCCATTACCACTGCCAGTTTGCGCACGCGTGTACCTCCAGTTTCGAAGCGGCGGATTCTAGCATGGCGGCCCCTGGCCCGAACCGCGACCATACGTTACACCTTGCTACATACCGCCCGGCTGCCGAGCGCGCAAATGCAAAAAGGGCGATCCCTTCGGATCGCCCTCTCTGATGTTTGGTAGGCACAATTGGACTCGAACCAACGACCCCCACCATGTCAAGGTGGTGCTCTAACCAACTGAGCTATGTGCCTGTCGTGTGGTGCGCATATTAGTCATCGAAAGCACACCTGTAAAGCGTTTTTTTCAAAAAAATCAAAAACTTTCAGAACCCTGCCGCTTCTGCAGCGCAGCGCTTTGGCGACGCGCAGAATGCAAAAAGGGCGACCCTTTCGGATCGCCCCTTCTGAAGTTTGGTAGGCACAATTGGACTCGAACCAACGACCCCCACCATGTCAAGGTGGTGCTCTAACCAACTGAGCTATGTGCCTGTCGTGTGGTGCGCATTCTACGCATTCCAAAACCGGTGTCAACACTTTTTTTCGCGCTAACCCACTGAATCTTAACCCCTTTATAGAGAAGGGCCAGCCAGGGGCCGGTAAAGGATTTTCAACGGACGACTAGCGGGTGTTTATTATTATTGATAGCATCGGTGCATTCGTTAAAAATATAAAACACGAGGTTTGTCGAGCATGGCCAATACCCCCTACCCCCAGTCCTACTACGCCGCCTCGGCCAACCCGGTGCCGCCACGTCCGGCGCTGCAGGGTGAGGTGGAAACCGATGTGTGCATCATCGGCGCCGGCTACACCGGCCTGTCCAGCGCACTGTTCCTGCTGGAAAACGGCTTCAAGGTGAGCATCGTCGAAGCGGCCAAGGTCGGCTTTGGCGCGTCGGGCCGCAACGGCGGCCAGATCGTCAACAGCTATAGCCGCGACATCGACGTCATCGAACGCACCGTCGGCCCCAAGCAGGCGCAACTGCTGGGCCACATGGCCTTTGAAGGCGGCCGCATCATCCGTGAGCGCGTTGCCAAGTACAACATCCAGTGCGACCTGAAAGACGGCGGTGTGTTTGCAGCGCTCACGTCCAAGCAAATGGGCCACCTGGAATCGCAAAAGCGCCTGTGGGAACGCTTCGGCCACAACCAGCTGGAGCTGATGGACCAGAAGCGCATCCGTGAAGTGGTTGCCTGCGACAGCTACATCGGCGGCATGCTGGACATGAGCGGTGGCCACATCCACCCGCTGAACCTGGCCCTGGGCGAAGCTGCCGCGGTCGAGTCGCTGGGCGGCATCATTTATGAGCAGACCCCGGCCATCCGCATCGAGCGTGGCGCCAACCCGGTCGTGCATACCCCGCAGGGCAAGGTGCGCGCCAAGTTCATCATCGTCGCCGGCAACGCCTACCTGGGCAATCTGGTGCCAGAACTGGCTTCCAAGTCGATGCCATGCGGCACCCAGGTGATCACCACCGAGCCGCTGAGCGAAGAACTGGCCCGCACTTTGCTGCCGCAGGACTATTGCGTCGAGGACTGCAACTACCTGCTCGACTACTACCGCCTGACCAGCGACAAGCGCCTGATCTTCGGCGGTGGCGTGGTGTACGGTGCACGCGACCCGGCCAACATCGAAGCGATCATCCGCCCGAAGATGCTCAAGGCCTTCCCGCAACTGAAGGACGTGAAGATCGACTACGCCTGGACCGGCAACTTCCTGCTGACCCTGTCGCGCCTGCCTCAGGTTGGCCGCATCGGCGACAACATCTATTACTCGCAGGGTTGCTCGGGCCACGGTGTCACCTACACCCACCTGGCCGGCAAGGTGTTGGCCGAAGCGCTGCGCGGCCAGGCCGAACGTTTCGACGCGTTCGCCGGCCTGCCGCACTACCCATTCCCGGGTGGCCAGATGCTGCGTGTGCCGTTCAGCGCCATCGGTGCCTGGTACTACAGCCTGCGCGATCGCCTGGGCTTCTGATGCAAACAGCGCCGGCCCGCATAAGGGCCGGCGCTGGCAGGGCTACCGGCCCAGGCTGGTCACTGCCTGCTTTGCCGCCACTTCCTGGCCCGCCCGGGCCAGTTCGTCGGCAGCCTGCAGCCAGCGCTGCCGGTCCACCTGGGCGGGCAGTTGCCGCGGCGGCTGCACCAGTACCGCCCAACTCCCCTCCTGCGCCCACGCCGATGCAAAATCGTCGAAGGCCATCATTTGCCGCCGGTGCATGCCGGAGCGCAGCAGCACCCGCTGCTTGTAGTGGTCATAGCCGATCAGCAGCGCATAGCGCGGCTCACTCCACCACGCCGAACCTTCCTCATAACGCAGCAGCACCGGGTTGCCAGCGGCCACTTGTGTCAACAAGGCATCAAGCTGTTTGTCCAGCGGGTAGACCACCATGCCGTAATCGCGGGCCACGCGCGGGATGCTGGTGCCCAGCGCCTCGGCGCCCTGTGGCAGGTTCAACGGTTTGTCCAGCAGCCCTGGGGTGATCGGCGCGCCCTGCTGCGAGAGCAGTGCCGCCAGGGCCATGGCGCCGCTGTGGTTGGCATTGCCGCGGTAGAACGGCACGCTGCTGATCTCCACCCGCTGTGGCAAGCCCTTGAGCGTGGCGGGTGGCGTGCTCGCGCAACCGGCCACGGTCGCCGCCAGCAGGCAGGCAAGCATGAGCCGCCGTGGGCCGGCAGCCAAAGACTTGAAGGAAATTTGCTCCATGGACACTCGCTTGTTCTGGCGCCAGGCTGGCAGCGCCTGGCTCTGGCCAACGATGATAGGGTGCGGCGCCGCCCGGGTATAGCCCGGCGCTGGCTTGGAACCAAACGAACCAAGCAATAGACCTTAGATCAATTGAACGTCACACAGCCGGAGCTAGACTAAAGCAGTGTCTGGAGGGCGAGCCGTGGGCCAGCCCGAGAGAAGGAGGCACACATGAGCCTGACAATGGCAATTCTCATGCTGGTGGGTATGTGGCTTAGCGTTGCAGCCGCCATGTTATGGGGTGTTCTGCGTATCGTACGGCGTCATTCACAGCATCCCCTGCCACCGCAGGTTGCGCCCAAACCAAGGCCGGTCAGCCGTGCACGGCGGCATGCCGGGGTGCATTGATTCTCAGATCTTTAAACTCAGTCGCCGGCAAGCCGGCTTCCACAGGTACTGCACTGCTTCAATAACAGTACGGTACTTGTGGAAGCCGGCTTGCCGGCGAATGGGGCGCTATGCGCCCCCGCCCTGCATCAACCTTCGGCAGCTTCGCGCTTCATCCGTGCCCGGCGCGACAGAATGTTGAGGATCTCGATCACGGTCGAGAAGGCCATCGCCGCATACACATAACCCTTCGGCACGTGGGCACCGAAACCTTCGGCGATCAGCGTCATGCCGATCATGATCAGGAAGCCCAGGGCCAACATCACCACGGTCGGGTTGTCGTTGATGAAGTTGGCCAGCGGGTCGGCGGCCACCATCATCACGATCACGGCGGCGATCACGGCGATGATCATGATCGGCAGGTGCTCGGTCATGCCCACGGCGGTGATGATGCTGTCGACCGAGAACACGATGTCCAGCAGCAGGATCTGGAAGATCGCTGCAGCGAAGCCCAAGGTAACCGTGGAGGACACCTTGGCCTCTTCCTTGGCGCCGTGCGGGTCGACACTCTCGTGGATTTCCTTGGTTGCCTTCCACAGCAGGAACAGGCCACCGGCAATCAGGATCACGTCCTTCCAGGAGAAGGCATTACCGAACACCTCGAACACCGGGTCGGTCAACTGAACGATCCAGGCCACCGTGCTGAGCAACGCCAGGCGCATGACCAAGGCCATGCTGATACCGATACGGCGCGCCTTGGAGCGGTATTCGACCGGCAACTTGTTGGTCAGGATCGAGATGAAGATCAGGTTATCGATGCCCAGTACGACTTCCATCGCCACCAACGTGGCAAGGGCGACCCAGGCGGTGGGGCTTGCGGCGAGTTCCAGCAGATATTCCATTTTTCAGTCCTGCAACGGTTCTGGGTCAGATGTCCTGGGTCTTGTCTTGCTGGTCGTCACCCTCGGGCTTCTGCCCTTCGGTGCCGATGGCGTCGCTCAACGCGTTCTGCGCCGCCTTGTTGGTGTCATCGATGGCTTGCTTGGCCGATTTGGCCGCCTGGTCCAACATCTGCTGGGCGGATTTCTCGGCCTGGTCGCAACCGGCCAGGGTGAACAGGGCCAAGGCTAGCACCAGTGGCGTGCCGATGGATTTGAATTGCAGCATGGGGTCCTCGCTTGTCGATATCCCGACGGCGCGCAATGCGCCTGATGGGGTCGAATTCTAAAGACGCCGATACATCAGGAAAATTCGTATTTTCAGGGGTTATACTTCGGTTTTTACGAATCGAGAACGCGTCGATGCTCAACTACCGTCAGCTGCATTACTTCTGGGCCGTGGCCAAGACCGGCAGCATTGCCCGCGCCAGTGAGCAGCTCAACCTGACCCCGCAAACCATCAGCGGCCAGATCAGCCTGTTTGAGCAGACCTATGGACTGGAGCTGTTCCAGCGGGTCGGCCGCCAGTTGGAGCTGACCGAGACCGGCCGGCAAACCTTGGCCTATGCCGAGCAGATGTTCCAGCTTGGCGGTGAGCTGGAGGCCATGCTGCGCGCAGGCCCGCAGGAGCAGATCCTGTTCCGCGTTGGCGTGGCCGACGTGGTGCCCAAGTCGATCGTCTACCGCCTGCTCGCCCCCACCATGGAGCTGGACGACGTGCTGCGCATCAACTGCCGGGAAGACAAACTGGAACGGTTGCTGGCCGACCTTGCCATTCAGCGCCTGGACCTGGTGATTTCCGACAGCCCGATGCCCAGCCACCTGGACATCAAGGGCTACAGCCAGAAGCTCGGCGAATGCGGCCTGAGTTTTTTCGCCACGAAGGCCCTGGCGCAGCGCCATGCCGGTGCCTTCCCCGCCTGCCTGCACGATGCGCCGTTGCTGATCCCCGGCCAGGAGACCGTGGTACGCAGCCGCCTGCTGCGCTGGCTGGGCGATCAGCAGGTGCAGCCGCGAATCGTCGGCGAGTTCGACGACAGCGCCCTGATGCAGGCGTTCGGCCAGTCGGGCAGCGGCATTTTCGTCGCCCCGAGCGTGATTGCAGAGGAAGTGTGCCGCCAGTATGCAGTGGAGCTGATCGGCCAGACCGAAGCCGTGCATGAGTCGTTCTATGCCATTTCAGTGGAGCGCAAGGTCAAGCATCCCGGGATCGTGGCCATTACCGAAGGTGCGAGAAAAGAGTTGTTTCACTGGTGACATGGTAAAGTCGCGCGCTTTAGAAGACACCGAGATACCGCTGCACATGTCCCCCATCCTGCGCATCCTCAACCGCACCAGCCTGGTGAGCCAGATCGTCATCGGCCTGATCGCCGGCATCGCCCTGGCCCTGCTGGCGCCGGCCATCGCCCGCGACCTGGCGTTCCTCGGCAAGGTGTTCGTCAGCGCCCTGAAAGCGGTAGCACCGGTGCTGGTGTTCGTGCTGGTCATGGCTTCGATCGCCAACCATCGCCACGGCCAGCAAACCCACATCCGCCCGATTCTCTTTCTGTACCTGCTGAGCACCTTCGCAGCCGCAGTGGTAGCCGTGGTCGCCAGCATTCACACCGCCATCGACAGCGGTACACCCTGCAGCCATTCCGGGTGGTAGCGCAACAGCATCTCCAGGCCGCGCTCCTGGTAGGCCGGGAAGCTGATCGCGACCAGCGTCTCGCCCTTGACCTTCTGCGGCGGGCCGAGGCGCTGGAGGATCACGCCGTTGCGAACGAAATAGCGCTCCATGGCCGTGGTGGTCACCGCCACCACCGAACTGGCCCCCAGGTACCAGCCGCATTGCAGGCTGGACCAGAATATCTTCATCGCCAGCTGCGGATCGTCCGCCGCGCTGGCGGCGTAGCGCGAAAGCTCCCAGACCGACGGATCGCTCGGCGGGGTTTCGCTGCACAGGTAGGCGAAGACGTCCTTGAGCAGGTAGGCGTCGGTCGTCGGCAGCAGGCGGGCGCAACCGCAGATGCCCTGGCGGCCCATGGCGACGATGTAGCGGGTTTGCGGATGGTCGAACTGGTCGAATTCCTGGTCGCGGACCCTGGAGGTGGAGACCACGTCCCAGCCCAGCTTCTCGATGAAGACTTGATGCCGGTAGCGTCCCAGCTCGGCGATCATGGCGGCGGAAAGCCCTTCCAGCGATTCAGAGAGCAATTCGATCATGCTGTTCCCTTCACCGCTGGCCCTGAGCACAGGTGAAGCTTCGCTGAGTGCGCCGGGCGGTATCGTCGAAGTGATGCAGAACCTGCTGCTGAGCGCCGTCGATAACCCGGTCAGCGCGTTGGTCAATGCCAACTTCATCGGCGTGCTGACCTGGGCCATTGGCCTGGGCGTGGCCCTGCGCCACGCCAGCGAAACCACCCGCACCATGGTCGACGACCTGTCCAATGGCGTCACCCTGCTGGTGCGGGTGGTCATCCGTTTCGCCCCGCTGGGCATCTTCGGCCTGGTCAGCTCTACCCTCGCCCAGTCTGGCCTGGATGCCCTGCTGGGTTATCTGCACCTGCTGGGGGTGCTGATCGGCTGCATGCTGTTCGTGGCGCTGGTGATGAACCCATTAATCGTATTCTGGAAAATTCGCCGCAACCCTTACCCACTCACCTTGCTGTGCCTGCGCGAGAGCGGTATCACGGCCTTCTTCACCCGCAGTTCGGCCGCCAACATTCCGGTCAACCTGGCGCTGTCGGAGCGTTTGGGGCTGCATGAGGACACCTACTCGGTGTCGATTCCGTTGGGTGCGACCATCAACATGGCCGGCGCCGCCATCACCATCACCGTGCTGACCCTGGCCGCGGTGCACACGCTGGGCATCCCGGTCGACCTGCCGACGGCCGTGCTGCTGAGCGTGGTGGCGGCTGTGTGCGCCTGCGGTGCATCGGGTGTGGCCGGTGGCTCGCTGCTGCTGATTCCGCTGGCGTGCAGCCTGTTCGGCATTCCCAGCGAAATCGCCATGCAGGTGGTGGCCGTGGGCTTCATCATCGGCGTATTGCAGGATTCGGCAGAGACTGCACTGAATTCGTCGACCGATGTGCTGTTCACGGCGGCGGCGTGCGAGGCTGAAGAGCGGCGTAGCGCTTGAATATATTGGGGCCGCAACGCGGTCCCGATTGCCTTGAACGGCGGCTTTACCTACGCTAGTGGCCTTTTCCTCGCAATGAGACAGGGCCATGTCAGAAGACCAAACCACAGACGAAGGCCGCTTCACCGCTATCGAGATCCGTATTCTCGGCTCGCTGATCGAAAAACAGGCCACCAGCCCTGAGAGCTACCCGCTGACCCTCAATGCCCTGCTGCTGGCCTGCAACCAGAAGACCAGCCGCGAGCCGGTCATCTACGGCGCCTGGATCAGCCCCATGCCGATCGCCTTGACGACCGCCTGCACCTTGTTGGCCGCGCCGAGCTTGGCGAGGATGTTGTTGATGTGGAACGTGACGGTGCGCTCGGAGATGTTGAGCTGTTCGCCGATCTCGCTGGCGGTGCGGCCTTCGCTGGTCCAGCTCAGCACCTCGCGTTCGCGCTTGGTGAGCGAGATGCTCGCGGCCGGCGACAGCTTCGGCACGAGGAACCGGCCCATCAGCGAATGCGAGAGATTGGCGAGCCAGTTGGCCTGCAGCGTCAGGCTGTTGATCTCGGCCGGCGTGAGGCGGTCCGAGCGCCGCGCGATGGTCAACAGTCCGAACACGCCGCGCGCGGCCCAGCTCGACTGCGCGACGCCGACCGACATGCCGAAGTCGCGCGCGTCGCGCCAGAGCGACGGTTGCTCCGCCGCATCGGCGTCGGGCCAGATGATCATGTTCGGGCTCGCCGCCCCGTCGCGCACGGTCGGATCGATCTCGATGTAGTTGCGCGCCTGATAGTGCGCCATCCAGCCCGGCGGATAGGTGTCGAAGATCTCGACCAAGGGCTGCGATCCCGGCTGCGGCACGCGGATTCCATAGCAGCAGTACTCGAAGCCGAGACGCTTCGAGTATGCGGAAACCTGGTGAAAGAGCTGCTGCTCGTTTTCCGCCGTATTGAACTGGTGGTAGGCATCCTGCCAGCGTAGTTCCATGAACCTCACCCAAGGCCAAGTCGGGCAGGCTCTGCGTGCCCTTGAGGGCCAGGACATGACCCGGCTGCAGATGGGCAGCCGCGCCGACCGCTGGGAACAGCGCGTAGACAAAGCCCTGGAGCTGGTACCGGCACAGCTGATACTGATGGGCCTGATGTTCCTGCGCGGGCCACAGACCCTCAACGAACTGCTGACCCGCAGCAACCGCCTGCACGATTTCGACGACACCGAACAGATCCAGCACCAGCTTGAACGCCTGATCTCCCGCGGGCTGGCCTTGCACCTGCCGCGCCAGGCCGGCCAGCGTGAAGACCGCTACACCCACGCGCTGGGCGACCCGGCTGAAATCGAGGCGATTCTTGCCGCGCGCCAGCAGGAAGGTGGCGCTCGCAGCAGTGGCGCCAGCGTCTCGGAAGAGCGGATCGAAGCCCTGGAAGCACGCATTGCAGCACTGGAGGCGCGCCTGGCCGAGCTCGAAGGCTAGGCCACTCAGAGATCCGGTTCGGGAAAGTTGCGGCAGCTTTTGCGTTCGGCCAGTTCCCGCTCACTGGGGCGCTGGTCGACGAACACGGTGCGCCCGTCGGCGTAGATTTCCAGGTAGCCCCAGTGCAGGTCCTGCTCTTTCTGCCCGGGCTTTGGCGGCACGAGCCACCAGGGTTCGCGGCTGATCAGGGTCATGGGTGAGATTCCTGAGGGTGTCTGCACTCATCATAGACACCTTCGGAATTGGGCGGGCATGACCGGCCTCATCGCGGGCCACCCCGCGACCAACCCGTCCCGAACGTGGCGGTGGGGGCGGGGGTGGCCCCCCCGCGGCCGGGGCCGCCTAAACACCGTGAGCCCC